>JAHHQP010000037.1 GCA_020026355.1 Bacteroidales bacterium | reverse complement strand
CGCGACCCTAACCTTGGCAAGGTTATGCTCTACCAACTGAGCTATTTCCGCATTTCTTGTAAAACTCAAGTGCTGTACTTTTGTTTTGGGATTGCAAAGATACGAACGATTTTTTATTCTCCAAATTTTTTTTGAGAAAATTTCAAAAAACTTGCACTTTTTTTAAAAATCTTGCCTGGAGCCCTTCTTTGAGGGGTCGGACCCCAGACAAAATCCATTATCAGCCTTAGATGGACGTTTCAAATTCCTTGAGGAATCTGAGATCATTCTCGAAATAGTGGCGCAGATCCTTGACCTGCCACTTGAGCATGGCGATACGCTCGACACCCATACCGAAGGCGAAGCCGCTATATTTCTTGCTATCGATGCCGGATGCTTCCAGCACGTTAGGATCCACCATACCGCAACCCAGAATTTCCAGCCAACCGGTGTTCTTGCAGACGTTGCAACCTTTTCCATGACAGATGTTGCAGCTGACATCCACTTCGGCTGACGGCTCAGTGAACGGGAAGTAGGACGGTCTCATACGGATCTTCGTTTCCGGTCCGAACATTTCGCGGGCGAAGAGCAGGATAGCCTGCTTCATATCTGCAAACGTGACATTCTCGTCGATATAAAGTCCCTCTACCTGGTGGAAGATGCAGTGTGCACGTGCAGAGATCGCCTCGTTTCGGAACACACGACCCGGACAGATGATACGGATCGGCAACGGAAGTTTCTCCATGGAACGGACCTGTACACTGGAGGTATGGGTACGCAGCAGCACCGGATTCTCGGCATTGGAGATGAAGAACGTATCCTGCATCTCTCTGGCCGGATGCTCCGGCGGAAAATTCAAAGCCTCGAAAACATGGTAGTCGTCCTCGATTTCAGGACCTTCTGCCACATCATAACCGAATTTCCTGAAGATGGACACGATTTCCTCTCTGGCGATGGATACCGGGTGACGGGATCCCAGCGGGTACTGGTCACCTGGTATGGTATAGTCGAATGAAGGTTCTCCGCTCTGTGCGGACACTTCCGCGGAATTCCTCAATTCCTCAATCTTGGAAGCCGCCGTGCTTTTCAGCACGTTCAATTTCTTTCCGAACTCTTTCTTGAACTCAGGAGCAACGGTCCGGAATTCATCGAACAAAGCAGTGATCTCGCCTTTCTTTCCCAGAAGACGGACCCTCACCTGCTCCACTTCCTGGAGAGAGGCGCATTTCAGATCATTGATTTCTGCCATCAAGGCATCAATTCTCTCTTTCATATCTTTATCGTTTAAATAATTCTCGAAAAATCATGCAAATTTAAGCATTTTCTTGAGGATAACCTATTGCAATGGCGCAATATGGCTTCAGATTTTCCTTTATTCCCAGCAATTCCGTGATATAATCCTCTGCAAGCCCTGCGGAAGGATCCTCCTTCTTGAGCTGGCGTCCGCTGATATGAACCCAGCAGCTGGCCAGGCCGGAAGCCGTCGCCGCCAGATGCACCATCGTCGCGGAAATCGCGCAGTTATCTATCCAAAGGTCGGTCAATGAAGGATCGCCGAGCACGATGATCGCCGCAGCCGCACCGGCCAACGGAGAAGCACCGGAATCCCGCATCTTCGACATAGCCACCAAGGTATCCTTATCCTCGATGATCATGAAAGCAGAACTATGACTGTTCCTCGAAGACGGCGCTTTGGAAGCCGCCTCCACAATCTTATCCAGAATGGCCCTCTCTACCGGACCATCCGCATATTTCCGGACACTATGACGTTTGTCCACCACTTCAAAAAATTCCATATTTCTCTTATCATCCATTATGTTATCTATCTTTCTTCTCGAAGATGCTCTTCCTCTTGTCGCGTTGTTTCTGAGCACGTTTTCCACCGCTCTTCAGATATTTCTTCCACTGCTCCGCCGTGAAGAATTTCTCATAGGAACGATCCGTAGCTTCCATCCACTTATCCTGGATGGACTGGTAGATGGAGGCGTTGCCTACTCTTGCCTTCTGGAGCTTTTCCAGCTCCTGCTGCATCTGCGGGAAATTATACATCAGGGTCGAATCGACGTAGAAGACCTGCCAATCTTCCAGTTTCAGCAGATTCTGGAGTCTTTCCGTTTCCTTTTCGACGATTTCATAAATGTCCGGTTCTTCCTGCGGCTGCTGAGCCGTGACGGAAAGTACCGGAACCAGGATCAATGACATGATGAGAAGAACAGACTTCATATTTCCATTCAATTTTTTTTACTAACTTTGTGTGTTACGCATGAGCGTATTTACAAAATTAGCAATTAATTGTAATATAACGATAAAATGAAAAGATTAGCTACCACCTTGTTCGTTTCAGCCGCCTTGCTTTTCGGAGCATTCCGTGCTGACGCCTGTTCCAATGTACTGGTAACCAGAGGAGCCAGCATTGACGGATCCAACTTCATTTCCTATGCGGCTGATTCCCACCAGCTTTTCGGTGAGCTGTACTTCCGTGCAGCCATGAACTGGGAGAAAGGAAGCCTCCGCAAGATCTATGACTGGGACTCCGGAAAATACCTCGGCATGATTCCTCAGGTCAGACATACCTACCAGAGAGTAGGCAACATGAACGAGCACCAGCTCATCATCGCAGAAACCACTTATGGTGGACGCGCTGAACTGGCCGACACGACCGGTATCATGGACTACGGTTCATTGATCTATGTCGCGCTGGAAAGAGCCAAGACAGCTCGCGAAGCCATCGAGATCATCGTCGACCTCGCCAACACCTACGGTTATTACTCCAGCGGCGAGTCCTTCTCCATCGCTGACAAGGACGAAGTCTGGATCATGGAACTGATCGGAAAAGGTTTCAAGGCTGGTAAAGACGGTAAGAACGAGAACAAAGGTATCGTATGGGTTGCCCGCAGGATTCCTGACGGCTACATCTGCGCTCATGCGAACCACGCCCGCATCACGACTTTCCCGCTGAACGACCCGGAGAACTGCCTCTATGCAGGAGACGTGATCTCCTTCGCGAGAGAAATGGGCTATTTCGACGGCAAGGATGAGGAATTCAGTTTCACCGACGCTTATGCACCGCTTGACTTCATGGCCATGAGAGGCTGCGAGGCACGTGCCTGGTCTGCTCTCAACATCCTGACGGACGGACAGTTCACCTTCATTGACGAGAACGGTCAGGAAGTGACCCGCGATTCCTACGACTACATCGACTACGCGATGGGCTACGACAAGACCAAGAGATTCCCGCTGTTCGTGAAACCATCCCGGAAGATTTCCGTGAAAGATGTCGCTGACGTGATGAGAGACCATTACGAAGGCACTCCGATGGACATGACCCAGGATATCGGAGCTGGCGGAAACGCGCTTCCATATCGTTGGAGACCGATGACCTTCAAATACGAAGGCAAAGAATACATGAACGAGAGAGCCATCGCCACCCAGCAGACCGGCTTCTGGTTCGTCGGCCAGAACAGGAAAGACCTTCCGGACGTGATCGGCGGCATCATCTGGTTCGGCACCGATGACGCGGCAACCTCCTATCTCACTCCGATCTACACCAACACTCTGGAATGCCCGGAATCCTTCAAGGAAGGAAACGGAAGCATGCTGGAATACTCCGCGACTTCCGCCTTCTGGATGACCAACCGTGTCGCCAATCATTGCTACAAGATGTACGACATCATGGCCGCAAGAGTGAGAGAAGACATCGACGCCTGGGAGAACAGCATGATCGAAGCGGTGAAAGAATGTGATGCAGAGGCCATGGCACTCTACAATGAGGCACAGACCGCTCCACGCAAGAAGATACGCCGCAACGACAAGGCTCAGAAAGTGACCGACCCATATCTGGCCGTCAAGAAGCACCTTACCGACTTCTCCGTCGGACACGCTCAGGAAATCTTCAACCATTGGGTGGATCTCGAGACCTTCCTCCTGCTCAAATATGTCGATGGAAACATCAAGGCCCAGAACCCGGACGGTTCCTTCAAGAACAACGGCTATGACAAAGGAAAGCCGGACGGCATCACTAACAGAGCCTACACGGACAAATGGATCGAATGCGTGGTCAAAGACCATGGCGAAGTCATTGAAATGAAGTAAAATCCACTTTCAGCAAATGAAAAGGACATTCATGAATATCATCAGCATCCTGACAGTTCTTCTGGTCTGTCAGGATGTTTTTGCAGATGAGGGTATGTGGATGGTGCAGAGCATCGACCGCGCCCTGGAAAAGAAGATGCAGGAAAGAGGACTGAAGCTGGCCGTCAGCGAGATCTACAATGCAGATGCCGAAGGTGCGACCTTGGCGGATGCGATCGTCTCCCTGGATTTCGGCTGCACCGGCAGTCTCATTTCCGACCAGGGACTGGTCATCACCAACCACCATTGCGCCTACTGCGACGTCCACGCCCTGAGCACCTTGGACCGGAACTATCTGGAGAACGGCTTCTGGGCAAGAAGTGCCGCTGAAGAACAGCACATCCCCAACAAGAACGCCTATCTCCTGAAAAGAGTCATCGATGTCACCGAGGAAGCGGAGGCTTACATCGCCGAATATGCCCGTTGCCATCGGAAATCCCAGGTCAATGGTGCCGGCAGATTCGCCGGCCAGCAAGGAGAATGCTCGATGAGAAAACTCAGCGCCGTGCTGGAACGGAGATGGAAGGAAAAAACCGGAATGGAAGCCTGGCTCTACTCCATGTGGAAAGGCTCTAGATACTACATCGCTCTCTATGAGGTGTACAGTGACCTGCGTCTGGTTGCCGCTCCACCCGTCAGTGCCTCTGCCTTCGGTGGAGACATCGACAACTGGGAATGGCCGCAGCACAAATGCGACTTCGCCATGTACCGTATCTATACGGCTCCGGACGGCAGCCCGGCCTCCTATTCTCCGGACAATGTTCCGATGAAATCCCCAACTCACCTGAAAATCTCCACTGACGGCTATCAGGAAGGTGATTTCACCATGATTCTGGGCTATCCTGGCCGGACAGACCGATATAGCAACGCTTTCGAGACAGATTTCGAGATCAACCGGAAGCTGCCGGTCTGCAACAGGCTGAGAGGCGAACAGATGCGGATCATCAACGGCTGGATGAACCAGGATGAGAAGATCAGGCTGCAATATGCCGACTACTACTTCTCCCTGAGCAATGTCCAGGAACTGCAGGACGGAGAAGTCAAATGCAGCAAACGCTTCAATGTTCTGGACATCAAGGAAGACACCGACCGCGAACTGCAGGAATGGATCGAGTCCGACCCAGGACGAAAGGCCCGCTGGGGCAATCTGCTCGAGACCATCGGGAAAAAATATGAAGCGACCCAGGAAATCGAAAGGAACATCAACTACTACCGGGAGACCCTGATCAGAGGCGTTCGATTCAACCGCATCCTTTTCCGGATCCGTTCCTTGCGCGAAGAAGTCCTCCAGGCGAACGGCATCACCCCAAAAAGACGTTTCGAACTGAAAGACGGCACGGATCCTGTCGAGACAGAGGCCTGCAGGACCATCCGTTTCAAAGGAAAAGAGCTGACTTCCACCATGAGAATGATACAGGACCAGTACGCCAGCTTCGATCTTCGAGTAGAGAAAGACCTCTTCCACTACGCCTTGGAAGAATTCTACCGGAATGTCAGTCCGGAATATTGGGGCACGTATCAGCAAGAACTGCATGAACGCTTCACGGACAAGTCCTTCCATGCGACAGAACTGGCAGATTGGCTCTGGCAGAAAAGCTACATCACGGATCAGGAACGTTTCAAGAGCTTCCTCGCCGAGGAACATACCATCGACGAATATTTTGCAGACCCGATGTTCCGTTTCTTCAATGACATCGACATCACGACCTTCACCCTCAAGCTGATGAAGGTGGAAGGCATGCCGAAGATCAACCGGTTGAACAAGGAATACACTCAGGCACTTTACCGCATGAGAGTAGATAAAGGCATTCCGGTCTATCCGGATGCCAACTCCTCCATGAGACTCACCTACGGGACGGTCGGAGGCATAGAACCTTGGGATGCAGTGATCAAGAACTGGTTCACCACAACCGACGGCATCCTCGAGAAACATGACTCGTCCAGATACGAGTTCCGGCTCGACGAGCGCCAGAAAGTCCTTTATGAAACCAGAGACTGGGGACGTTGGGACTGTGGAAACGGCCGTATGCAGGTGAACTTCATGACGGACAACGACATCACAGGCGGCAATTCGGGAAGCCCGGTACTGAACGCGGAAGGAAAGCTCATCGGACTGGCCTTTGACGGAAACAAGGAATCATTGGCCTCAGAACTGCATTATGTGGAAGGCTACAACAAATGTATCTGCGTGGACATCCGGTTCATCCTCTGGACACTGGACCAGTATGCCCATCTCGACCGGATTTTAAATGAATTAGGATATTGATGAAAAATTTATTCAAAGCAATGATGCTGGCCGCGGTACTGTTGATCTTCAACCCGCAAAGCATCGGAGCAGCCGCTCCTCAAAAGTGGCAGATAGCAGGAATCATCACAGACAAGAACAGCGGTGAGCCGCTCCCGGGGGTAGCCATCCTTCTAGGTGAAGACTATCTTTGGGCTGTTTCCGACCTCGACGGCAGCTTCAGCATCAGGGACATTCAACCGGGAGAATATGAATTGAAAGTGAGCTGTCTGGGCTATGTGGATCAAGTCTTCAAACTTCAGGTCAGGAAAGACATCGACGGACTGAAAATCGTCCTGCAAGAAAATTCACTGGCTCTGGACGAAGTAGTCGTCACGGCTCAGCGGGCAAAAGACGGCCTGAATACCTCCCACCAATTGGGAAAGGATGCCCTCAACCACCTCCAGCTGTCGAACATGTCCGACATCACTTCCCTCCTGCCGGGCGGCAAGACCATCAACCCGGACCTGACGAAGAACACTCCCTTTTCCCTGAGGCAAGGAGGCTCCGATGCCGCGAACGCTGCTTTCGGAACCGCCGTTGAAGTGGACGGTGTCCGGCTTGGCGGAAACGGAGCCTTCAATGGCATGTCCGGTGCAGGTACCCGCAACGTAGCGGTAGAGAACATCGAATCCATTGAAGTGATCACTGGTGTTCCTTCGGCAGAATATGGCGACCTCAACAGCGGTCTGGTCAAGATCCATACCCGAAATGGCCGGACACCGGTGAACATGGTTTTCTCCGTCAACCCGAGAACTTACCAGGTATCCGCCTCCAAAGGTATCGACCTGCAGCGGAATAACGGTATCCTCAACATCAGCGCCGAGTGGGCCAGAGCCACGAAACAGCTGATCTCCCCCTACGAATCCTACATGAGAAGCGGCATCACTGCGACCTACAGCAACACCTTCCGGAAAAAGCTGCGTTTCGTCCTGGGTGTGGACGGCAATCTGGGCGGCATGAATTCGAAAGATGACCCGGACGCGTCGAGAGGTTCCTACGAGAAAGCCCATGACAATGCATTCAGGGCCCATACGAGTCTAGACTGGATGATCAACAGACCTGGCATCACGAGCCTCAAGTTCAATGCCTCCGTCAATTTCCAGGATCTCAAGAAACACAAGCACCTGTTCCGTTCCAGCGCCAGCAAACTTCCAGCCGTCCATGCGGTGGAAGAAGGATACTTCCCAGCCACCCTTCTGCCGATCGGTTCCTGGTACGAAGACCGGATCGACGACTCCAAGGAACTGGACGTCAGCGCTTCCCTGAAATACGAATGGAACAAAAACTGGAAAGGGTTCAAGAACCGTCTGAAAGCCGGAATGCAGTACAAGGCAACCGGTAATGTCGGTGCCGGAAAATATTACCTGGACCCTTCCTTGGCGAAAGACGGCTACCGTCCGAGACCTTATACAGACTATCCGTTCATGCACAACCTTTCCTTCTATGCCGAAGAACGCTTCACGCTGCCTGTCGGAAAGACCAAACTGGAACTGATGGCCGGTCTGCGTCTGGAGAACGTGTTCATCCAAGGCACCCGTTACAAGCATATGAATACCCTCTCTCCTCGCCTGAACCTGAAATGGGAACTGGGCCGTCATGTCGCCGTACGTGGAGGCTGGGGCATCACTGAAAAGCTGCCTTCCTTCTTCATTCTCTATCCGGAACAGGAATACCGGGATCTTCCGGTCTTCTCCCTGGCCGGTCAGAACGGACAGGATGACACCTATATATATTATACGCAACCTTACAGGATGATCCACAACCCGGACCTGAGATGGCAGCGGAACAGCAACTCTGAACTGGGCATCGACGTGGAAGTCGGCGGTTTCAACCTATCGCTGGTCGGTTTCTACAACCTGACGCATGACCCGTTCATGCTGCGCTATCAGTACGAACCGTTCACCTACTTCACCTTCAATGCCCCGGAAGGCTTCAAGATGCCGGCCAATGCGCAGTTCAAGGTGGACCACGACGGAAACATCGCCTTCGCCCCGCAAGGAAGCGAAGCCTGGACCGCAATGGAAAAGACCAATCCAGAAGGTGAAAAGGCTTTCGCCGGAAACAAGATACAGGCCAATGGGACCGACATGCACCGTGCCGGCCTCGAACTGACCGTAGATTTCCCGGAAATCCGCCCGATCCGCACCTCCTTCCGTCTGGATGCCTCCTATAACTGGTCCAAGTACATCAATGACCAGCTGGCCCAATATTATCCGGAAGGAACGACCTCCGATAAAAAGGCCTATCCATGGGTGGGCATCTATGCCTTCGGAGGCAGCAAGAAATCCGGCGTCGCCAACGGCAAGATGACACATAACCTGGATGCCAACCTCACTTCCATCACCCACATTCCGCAGGCGCGACTCGTCATCACCTGCAAGCTCGAGGTCTCCTTCCTGAAAATGAGCCGCAACCTGAGCGAGTACCAGGGCAAGGAATATGCCTTCAAGGTCAATGAAGTCGGGACCGATCGGATAGAAGGCAGCATCTATGAAGGAAATTCCTACACCGCCATCTGGCCGGTGCAGTACATGGATACCGAAGGAAACATCCACCCCTTCACCGAAGCTGAAGCGGCAGACCCGAAGCTGAAAAGCCTGATCCTGAAATCCAATAACATCTATACTTTCGCTCAGGACGGCTACACGCCTTACCTTTCCGCCAATATCAGCATCACGAAGGAAATCGGGAAACATGTCTCGCTCTCTTTCTTCGCGAACAACTTCACGAACGCCAGGATGCTGTCCCGCTCCTGGGCCAGCGGACTGAGCGCGATCTATACCCCTGATTTCTATTACGGCCTCACCTGCAGACTCAAATTCTAGCATATCATGAAGAAAATACCTATATATATAATGACCGCTCTTCTGACGGTTTCCTGCCTGAACCTGGAGCACGGAAATCCGTACGAGAAGAGCATGAACGACCTGACGATCAGCGTCACCTTCCCTGAAGTTCCGGAAATGGACAGAAGCGGCATCAACGTAGAGGTCTGCAACATCAATTCAGGCATGCAGACCATCGTACAGACCGATAAAGATGGCATTGCTCATACCAGGACCCTGAATGGAATGTACCGGATCTCCGCTTTCCACAGTTCCGGCGAGCATCAGTTCAATGCCCTCGAAGACCGGGTGAAAGTCGCTGGAAAAGCCCGGGAACTGACTCTGAAATTCCTCGAGAACAAACCGGGAAAACTCCTGATCAAGGAACTCTATGTCGGCGGCTGTTCCAAGATGCCAGTCGACAAGGGTGATTACCAATCCGACAAATACGCCATCCTGCACAACAACAGCGATGAAGTCATCTACCTGGACAGTCTCTGCATCGGTACCCTGAGTCCCTATAACTCCAATTCGCCGATCCAACCTTGGTTGAAGAAAGATGCGGCAGGAAACACGATCTATCCACCGTTCCTCCCGATCATCCAAGCCATCTGGAAAATCAAAGGAAATGGCAGCACCTTCCCGCTGCAACCGGGACAGGACGCCATCATCGCCTTCTGCGGTGCCATAGACCACAGCGCCATCTACCCGGAATCCGTCAATCTCAACAGAGAAGACTGTTTCGTATGCTACAACCTGAAATATTTCCCGAACACCACCTATCACCCGGTACCGGGAGACCGGATCCGCCAGGATCATATCATGGATATGGTGATCAAGACCGGCAAGGCCAAGGCCTACACGATCTCCGTGAACAGTCCGACCTTCGTCATCTTCAAAGCCAAGGGACAGACGATCGAGGAATTCACGTCCCACAGCGACAATGTCATCCCTACCCCAGGTGCCAGCACTGACAAGGTCGTCTGCATCCCACCGAACTGGGTCATCGACGGCATGGAGGTCTTCAACGGCAGCTCTTCAGAAAACGTGAAACGTCTGATGCCGATGATCGATGCCGGATCCGTCACCTTGTCCGCCACCCACAAAGGCAGAGCCCTGCGGCGGAAGATCAATCTGAAAAAGACCGCAGAGAAAGGCTATGAAGTCCTGATGGACACGAACAATTCCAGCAAGGATTTCGAAGAAACGGAACACGCATCATTATGGAAGGAGGGCAAGCGATGAAAAAGTTCATCTTGACAATAACAGCTCTGCTGACATTGACCCAGGCTAACTACGGACAAGTCTATGAACTGGCTGAAAGAAGCAACCCCTGGAATCAAGGAAGAAACATCACGGGACTACGGAACGATTCCACGACCGTCTCCTATGCGGAACTCTACGGCGGTTTCCAGGCCGGCGGTTTCCATCAGCATCACGAACCGGCCTCCTCCTGGAAAGCCGGCCTGATCGCGGAATCCATGCTTCATCTTGAAAAGATGTCGATGAAAGGCCTGTTTTCTTTCGAGAATCGTCAGGAATACCAGTCCTGCGGGTCCATGCTGATCCGTCAAGACCATTACCCAGTCAATGTCATCGAGTTCACGCCAGGTACCAAGAACCGCCAGAAATATGCTTTCAACGGCGGACTGGCCTATGAACTGGCTCCGGAATGGCGAATCGGCGGAAATCTGGGCTTCACTTCCATGAACTGGGCTAAACGGAAAGATCTCCGGCACACGACCTATCTGCTGGATCTCTGGCTGACCCCTTCTATCCAATGGCACCGGAATGATTTCCAGTTCGGGCTCTCCTACATTCTGAGCAAGAATTCCGAATCCGTGAAAGCCAGCCAGATCGGTGATACCGCAGAAGAGTACAAAGTCTTTCTGGATAAAGGTCTCCACTATGGTACCTATGAGAATTGGGAAGGAAACGGTGTCCACCTCAAGGAACCGGGTATCGACGGATTCCCGATCCGGGAAATCTACAACGGTGCAGCCTTCCAGTTCAGCTGGAAAGACCTTTATATGGATGCCGAATACCTCTACGGCAGCGGAAAAGCCGGAGAAAAAGACTTCGTGTGGTTCGAATTTCCGAGCCATCAGCTGAAAGTCTTCCTCAACTACCGGCTCTGCCGGCCACAGGCCAGACATCATTTCCGTCTGAACGTCAGGTTCAGACATCTCGAGAACAACGAGAATCTGCTGGAAAAGACGACCGAAGGCGGCATCAGCACAGCCAAGAAATATGCCTCCAATCTCATCTATGTGCAGGAAAGACTATCCTTCGCTCCGGAGTATGAAATCATCGCGAAGAAATGGAGAATCCGGTGGAATCTGGAATATAATCATACGAAAGAAATCACTTCCCAGATTTTTCCGTATATTTGCACCGGTTTACAACATGGTTTCCAGACCTCCTTGGAAGGAAAGGTTCATTTATGGAAATTCGAATTAGGGGCAGATCTGAAATTTGCCCTGAAGAAGATCACTGAGACAGAAAGGACTCTTGCAGATGCGGCAGGCATCGGAGCTCCTGTGCGGATTCCCGAATATTCTGATCTCTGGCTCTGCTATGAAAGAGCCTCGAAGCTGGATTGCGGTCTTTCGCTCAGATACAATTTCTGGAAAGGACTCTATCTGGATCTGAGCGGTTCCTACCTCAGAGCTTTCGATATGGCTGACAATACGGACTTACAGAAATGGTTTGCAGATCCTGACCGATGGGGAGTAGCCCTGAAGTTGGGGTGGAATTTTTAATGTTTGAATTCATTTACTTTAATTTTGATAGATCATGAAAAAATTGATGATTTTCGCAGCTGCTGCTGCATTGCTCGTCGCTTGTGAAAAGCCGAACAACGGTCCTGAAAAGAATCCTGATACCGTAACTATCGATGGTGTAACTTACAAGACAGTCACTCTGGCCAACGGTCAGACCTGGATGGCTGAGAACCTCCGTTTCATTCCGGAAGGTGAGAAAGTATCTGAGAACCCGGCAGAGGGTAATATCTGGTATCCTGCTGATCCAGGTAAAGGTGCCGCACTCAAGGATGAGACTGCCGTGAAAAAGATGGGTCTGCTCTATAACCACAACATAGCTCTCGGTATCGATGCCGCAAAGATCGATGCTCTCGTAAAGGCAAATGATGCCGAGGGTCTGGAAGCTTATCTGAAATCTTTCGAGGGTGTTCAGGGTATCTGCCCGGAAGGATGGCATATCCCTACTGCAGTTGAATACACCAATGTCTTCGGTAAAGGTATCGGAAACATCGAGACTGTAACATCAGCACCTTTCTATGACAAAGACATGGAGTCCGGCAACCTTAAGACTGCAAACGCTGCAGGTTACAACTTCCAGCTGACCGGAATAATCTTCAAAGCAAACTTCAGCGTGCCAGCCTCATACAACAAGAATGTCATCAAAGACAATCCGAACGCAGGGTGGAACGGCAAGAACGGACTCACCTACAGCATCAGCTCCTCTCTGTATAAAGTGAATACGGACAAGGCAGGAGCAGTCAAGAACGCACAGTTCTACGGCCTGATGTCCAACTTTGCGAAGAACTTTGCAGAAAATGGTGCTCTTGCTCTTTCTTACAACGCCATCGGAAACGGTTGCACCGTACGTTGCGTAAAGAACAACTAATCAACAGATCCTCTATAAAGCAGAAGGGATGTACCTCAACGGCACATCCCTTCTTTTTTCAATATTCATCGCTGTCATCTCTTATCTGAGACTGTAATCTGTCCATCCTTGACATCCACCTGAATGACCGACTCGCGATGGACAGAACCGTCCAGGATCGCCTTGGCCAGCAAGTTGACCAGCTCACGCTGCATCAAGCACTTGATCGGACGGGCGCCGTAAGCCGGCTCGTAGCCCTTCGTGCTCATGTAGTCCTCGAACTCCGGAGTGAAAGTGATCGCCACTCCATTCTCGGACAACTTGTTCTGAAGGTCCTTCATCTGCAGCTGCAGGATTTCACGGATATTCCGCTGACTGAGCGGCTCGAACATGATGATCTCGTCGATACGGTTCAGGAACTCCGGACGGACGCTCTTCTTGAGAATCTCCATCACCTCGTTCCGGCAATTGGCCAGCATTGCCTCCCGCTCCGCACCTTCAGCCGGCAATTTCTCCATATAGGCCTGCACGACATCAGCACCGACATTGGAAGTCATGATCAGGATAGTGTTCTTGAAATCCACTGTCCGGCCCTTGTTGTCGGTCAGTCGGCCATCATCCAGCACCTGAAGCAGGATGTTGAACACATCCGGATGTGCCTTCTCGATCTCATCCAGCAGGATGACGGAATAAGGTTTCCTCCTGACGGCCTCCGTCAGCTGACCTCCCTCGTCATAACCGACATATCCCGGAGGCGCACCGACCAGACGGCTCACGGAGTGCCTTTCCTGGTACTCACTCATATCGATACGGGTCATCATCGTCTCATCATTGAACAGGAACTCGGCCAAAGCCTTCGCCAATTCGGTCTTACCGACACCGGTCGTACCCATGAACAGGAATGAACCGATCGGCCGTTTCTCGTTCTGCAGACCAGCTCTGGAGCGTCTTACCGCATCCGCCACCGCCGCGATCGCAGGATTCTGTCCCACGACACGCTTGTGCAGTTCCGTTTCCATACGGAGCAGCTTCTCCCGCTCGCTCTCCAGCATCCTCTTCACCGGAATACCGGTCCACTTGGCAACTACCTCCGCGATATCTTCCGGGGTCACGGCCTCCGTGATGATCGGATCCTTCACCTGGGCCTGCTGCTCCTGCAAGGTCTGGATCTTGTTCTTGAGTTCAGCGATCTTGCCATACCTCAATTCCGCCACCTTGCCGAAATCGCCGGCCTTCTCAGCATTCTTCGCCTCGAAATTCAGATCCTCGACCTTCTGACGGGCTTCCTGGAGATCATTGAGAATCGCTTTCTCCTCTTCCCACTTCTTCATCAGCACCTTACGTCGGTCTTCCAGTTCCTTGAGTTCCTCTTCAATCTTGTCCATCTTGAGGGAAACCCCTTCCCGTTTGATCGCCGCCTTCTCGATTTCGAGCTGACGGATCTTTGAATTCAGTTCATCGATCGGTTCCGGCACGGAATTCATCTCCAGCCTCAGTTTGGAAGCCGCCTCATCCACCAGGTCAATGGCCTTGTCAGGAAGATAACGGTTCGTGATGTACCGGTGTGAAAGTTCCACCGCCGCGATGAGCGCATCATCCTCGATCCTTACCTTATGATGGTTCTCATATTTTTCTTTCAATCCCCTCATGATGGAAATGGATTCTGCCGGAGTCGGCTCGTCCACCATCACCATCTGGAATCTTCTCTCCAATGCCTTGTCGGTCTCGAAATATTTCTGATACTCGTCCAAAGTCGTGGAACCGATGGTCCGGAGTTCACCTCTGGCCAAAGCCGGTTTCAGGATGTTGGAAGCATCCATGGCCCCGGAAGTCCTTCCGGCACCGACCAAAGTATGGATCTCATCAATGAACAGGATGATCTCACCATCACTGTCCACGACCTCCTTGACAACGCCTTTCAGACGTTCCTCGAACTCACCCTGATATTTCGCACCAGCGATGAGCGCACCCAGATCCAAGGAATAGATCCTCTTGGATTTCAGGTTCTCCGGCACATTGCCGTTCACGATATTCTGAGCGATACCTTCCGATATCGCTGTCTTTCCGACGCCAGGTTCTCCGACCAGGATCGGATTGTTCTTTGTCCTTCGGCTCAGGATCTGGAGCACCCTTCTGATTTCCTCATCACGACCGATGACCGGATCCAATTTGCCCTGTGCAGCCCTCTCGTTGAGATTGACTGCAAATTTTTGCAGATTCTGTAATTTATTGTCCATAATTGTTCCTCCTTTTTCTTGGAACAGACGGACCATACCTACGCAGAGATAGCCGTCTGCTCTTGTGAACAAACGGCTATCGTCAAATTATATTCCAATCGGATTTTACTGACAAATTGTCAGCATCCACCCTTTAGTTGTTCTCTGCCGGAGCTGCAGGGGTAGCTTCTGGATTAGCAGTGACATCCTCGGCTGGAAGCACCTCAGTAGCCGGTTCCTCGTTGGCGATCGGTGCAGGAAGAGTTGTCAGCTCAGTATTGATGGTCTTGTCCTGCGGTTCCATGGTCAAAGTAGAGACGATGGAAATGACAAGGATGAAAGTCACCAGTCCCCAAGTGATTTTCTCAAGAAGGTCAGTAGTCTGACGGACACCGAAAGTCTGGTTACCTGCAGTGAAGTTGCTGGCAAGTCCACCGCCTTTTCCATTCTGGAGAAGAACTATAAGAGTAAGCAGGATACTTGCGATTACGACAAGTACAGCCAAAATTGTAAACGTTACAGACATAGTATTTTATTCTAATTTTTTATCTCGTGGTCCAATTTTCCAATAAGGGTTGCAAAGTAAGCATTTTTTTCGGGATTTGCCAAAATAAGTTTTGAATAAATCTCCTTAGCCTCATCGTAATAGCCCTGTTCCGCATAGATCTGCGCCAAGGTTTCGGTATACAGATCGAACTTGTCGGAACCGGAACAATCCACAGTCTCTTGATTCCGGTGAATCTTGGCGACATTACGCGAGAACACATGATCATTCTCAGCTGTCCTGACCTTGTCATAGTCCTCCTGCGAGAAATAATCTCCCCGCATCACCTGCACTCTTCTCCGATGATCGGCTGCCGGCTCCTCGTCCGCAGCCTTTTCCGTGCCGATATACTGCTTCAGCAATTCTTCCACTTCAACATCCGTCCAGTCATCTTCCTTACCTTTCCGCAGCAGATCGCTGACCTTCGAGAGATCCGCGACATAGAGCGACGACTCCGAAAGATATCGCAGTGCCCAATTCCGGTCAATCTTTGCCAGACGACCACAAAGTTCAAGCCGCGCCGCCGCGAACCACGGGTAGATGTTCACCATCCCCATGAGTTCATCCAGCGTCAACCTGCCCAAATCTATATAATCCATATTACCAGTTCGCTACAGTCGAGTTGAATACATCTTCACAAAGTTTCTCGATGATCTCATCACAGAGCGCCTGCTCCACGGCATCCAGAGACTGGGACGCATCGAAATCAGCATAAGCCGAGAAACTTTTCTCCATATCGTCTTCCGGATACTTCCGGTTCGTGAAATAAATCTTGATGGAAACCGTCAGACGGTTCTGGGCTGCCGTTTCATTGGCTGTCACACCCATCGCACGGATATCATACCCGGTCACTTCACCGACAATTTCCAGATCTCCTTCCTGAGGCACCTGCTCCAACCTGGTCAGTTTGCGGAATTTCTCCTGCAAAGCATCTGTGATGGCACTGCTGAAGCTCGGGTTCACCCGCAGAGCCTTATATTCGAAATAATTGATGGTCACGGTCTTCACGTCCGGCTGGATGGAAGTACCGGTAAAGGAGTAGATCCCGCAGGAAACTGCCGTCATGGTGGCAAGAGCCAGCAACACCGGCATCAATAACTGTCTGAATTTCATTTCTTTTCGTTTTCCATCTGTTTGATCTTTCTATACAGGGTCCTTTCTGAAATGGCCAGTTCTTCCGCCGCCTTCTTGCGGTTGCCGCCGTATTTCTGCAAGGTCTGACGAATCAGATCCAGGTTTGATTTTTCTATGGTGAGCACTTCCGGTGCGCTTCCGCCATCCTGCTCTTCCGGTGCCTCATCGAAATAGGAACCGTCGTCCGGCATGGAAAGGTGCGGTGCCGCGATGACCGGAGCGGTAGAATCCTGCACGCCAGCCAACCCCGCCTTGGTCACCAGCTCCTTCAGATATTCCACATCATGCTTCAACTGGAACACCGTACGGATGAGCATCTCCCTCTCTCCAGGCTGCTCTTCCGGTTCCAGCTGACGGACCTTCATCGGAAGCAGATTATCCTGATCTTTCGGAATGTATTTGGACAAGGTAAGCGCATCTATCTCTCGTTTTCCGTCCCGGAGCGGCACTCCTGCGGACTCCAGGATGCAGACCGTCTCCGCCACGTTCTTCAGTTGACGGATATTGCCCGGCCACCTGTATTTCCGCAACCTGACCACCGCTTCATCCGTCAGCGAGATACCTGCCAGGCTATATTTCTCTGCGAAATCAGCCGCAAATTTACGGAAAAGCAGGTGAATATCCATTCCACGTTCCCGCAATGCCGGCATGCTGATGGTCACCGCATTGAGCCGATAATAGAGATCTTCCCTGAATTTTCCCTGGTTGACGGCATGCAAGAGGTTCTTGTTCGTCGCGGCGATGACCCGCACGTCCGTCTTCAGGACTTTGGACGAGCCGACCCGGATGAATTCACCGGACTGGAGCACACGCAGAAGCTTGGCCTGAGAAGAAAGCGGGAGCTCCCCGATCTCATCCAGAAAGAGCGTTCCGCCGTCCGCTTCCTCGAAATATCCGCGTCTCATCTCGTTCGCGCCGGTAAACGCTCCCTTTTCATGCCCGAAAAGTTCCGAATCGATGGTTCCCTCCGGGATTGCACCGCAGTTTACGGCAAAATATTTGCTTGTCTTACGTCTGCTGTTATAGTGGACGATCTTCGGAATATTTTCCTTACCGACACCGCTTTCCCCGACTACGAGGACCGTGATGTCCGTAGGTGCGACAGCTACCGCAACTTCGAGCGCTCTGTTCAGTGCAGGATCGTTGCCGATGATGTCGAACTTGTTTTTCAGTATTTGCAGATTTTGGTTCAACATAATGGCACAAAAATACAAAATATTACTTATATTTGCGAAACTTATGCTTCCACATAACGAAAGAAAAGATATATCAAACCTTAATAAACTCTAAAAAAAATGAAAAAAGTTAGCAAACTCATTTTGGCTGCCCTCACAGGCGTCGCTGCAGTAGCTTGCAGCTCCCCTGAAAAGATGGCTAAGATGGCAGAAAACGTAAACGTAAACTGCGAGCCAGCTATCCTTGAAGTAGTTGGCGGTGAAATCAACGCTGATGTCACTGTAACTTATCCGAACGATTATTTCCATCCGCAGGCTATCCTTGACGTCACTCCGGTGATCGTCTATGAAGGTGGCGAGGAGAAGATGGAGCCTTTCACCTTCCAGGGTGAGAAAGTGAAAGACAACTATGAAGTTGTTCCTTCAGAAGGCGCTACCATCACCAAACATGTGAAGTTCGCTTACAAACCAGGAATGGAGAAATGTCATCTCGAGCTCCGCGGCGTTGTAAGATACAAATCAAAATTCGTTGAACTTCCAGTCAAGAAGGCAGCTGAGGGTGCGATCACTACCTACATGCTCGCATGCCAGGACGGTGTAGTCGACTACAAAGCTGACGGTTATCAGGAAATCATCAAACAGACTGCTGAAGGCCAGATCCTTTACAACATCAACAGCTCCAATGTAAGAAGCAAAGAGTTGAAATCACAGTCTATCAAAGATTTCCAGAGCGCTATCGATGAGATCAAAGCTAACGAGCGCAAAGCGTTGGTAAGCACTGACATCGTCGCTTACGCTTCACCGGACGGTAAGGAAGACATGAATGCCAAACTTTCAGACAACCGTTCTTCTTCCGCAGAGAAAGCTTTTTCCAAGATCACCAAGAACCACTCCGTAGAGGCTCCTGTAAACGTACAGAGCGTCGGTGAGGACTGGGAAGGCTTCCAGGAGCTCGTCGCAGCTTCAGACATCGAAGACAAAGACCTGATCATCCGCGTTCTTTCCATGTACAGTGATCCAGCTGTCCGTGAGCAGGAGATCAAGAACATGTCTGCAGTATACACTACTCTTGCAAAAGAGATCCTTCCGGAGCTCCGCCGTGCAAGATTCATCGCTAACGTTGAGTTCACCAACTATTCTTCAGAGGAACTTCTCCAGCTGGTAGAAGAGAACATCGACGTGCTTGACGAGCCTGCACTCCTCCGTTCTGCAACTCTCGTGAAGAAAGCTGAAGACAAAGAGGCTCTCTACAGAAAAGCTATCGAGAAATTCAACAGCAACACTGCACAGTATAACCTTGCAGTTCTCTACATCAAGACCAACAAACTTGACAAAGCTGCTGCTGAGCTCGCTAAAGCCGAGGAAGACGCTGACTGGAACAACGCGATGGGTGTCCTTGCCCTCCGCAAAGGTGACAGAGCTGAGGCTGCTAAATACTTCAAAGCTGCTGCCAACGAGGCTGCTAATCAGAACCTCGGTCTCCTCGACATCCTCGCAGGTGACTACAAGGCTGCTGCCGAGAAACTCGCAGGCGTGAAATCCTTCAACGCTGACCTCGTGAAAGTCCTCAACGGTGACTACAGCATCGCAGAGTGCGGACACAAATGCAAATGCGGCAAATCCGCATACCTCAGAGCAGTCGCTGCCGCAAGAATGGGTAAAGCAGACGAGGTGAAAGCTAACCTCGAGATCGCTTGCAAGAACCCTAAGCTTGCTGAAAGAGCTGCTAAGGATATCGAGTTTGCACAGTACAGATAATTCTGAAATACTCAATATGCAAGAAGCCGGACCAGAAGTGATTCTGATATGACCCCCAAAAGTTGGACGGTTAATATTGATTAAGAGGCCTTCTTAGAT
>JAHHQP010000036.1 GCA_020026355.1 Bacteroidales bacterium | reverse complement strand
AACCTCCGATGCCTTTTCTCTTATGTCGTACGGGAACGTTCTAATACATGTAATCCCAGGCCGGGAGCTGTACCGGTTTGCTCTTGGCGGCCTTGATGGACTGCTCGTCCAGAAAACGGGTCTCGATCACGATACGGAACATGTAGTCATCGAACCACTGGTCGGTGAAAGTCAGGTAGCCGTTGTGGCCGGCCTGAGGACCCCAGCTGTTCTCGAACTCCCATTTCACGGTCTTGCCGTTCTCGTCCGTATCCACACCGATGAGAGTCATCGCATGGGAAGAACCGGACTGGCGGGTCAGGACGCGGGTCTTCTTGTCCATATCCAGGCTGATGCCGAAGAGAGACTCGTAATCGAACATGGAAGGATCGGAGATACCGGATTTCATGTCATTGTATTTGCGGACATCGCAGGAAGCGTACATCGGCACATTGGCCTTGATGGACTCCAGCGCCGCTGCCTTGATCACGTCATTCGGAAGATTGAGATATACCCAGTTCACACCCTCCTGCGTATTGCGGTAGTTCTGGATCTCATAGACCTTATAATACTCGCGGACAGGATCGTTCATGATCATGATGTAGGTCTCCGGATCATACTGCTCCGGTCTGATGGAATGATAGAAATCGAGCGGAGTGGTGTTCAGCTCCTTGATTTCACCCTCATCGGTCTTATATCTCCAGGTGAACTCTGCAGGTGGGTTGCCGAGGCAGAGTGCCAGTACACGATACACATCCTTCATGATGGACATCTTGGCGGCCTTCACCTCTTTGGCCTTCGCTTTTCCATTGACCAGGTCACGGAGCTGCATGCCACCGGCACGGAGACGCTCCTCCAGGATGGAACTCATGGCAGCGGTACTATTGGAATGGGCGGTCTCCGGCATGACGGACTGAGGAACGACACCATATTTCTCGGCGACGTTGTAGAACAGGTTCCATACGCCACCATCACTGATCGGGCTCTTGAAATAGAAGGAAACCTCGCGGTCAAGCATATCCTTACCAGCGGTCCTGATGGCATTCTCGAGGAAAAGATTACTCTTCTCGAAGATATCCCAGAAATAACTGTAGCAATGGGAGAAATCGAATTCATTGATTCCGAACTGCTTCATGACGGAAGGACGGAGAACGTTCATGGAAGTGAACATCCAGCAACGGCCGGAATTGTGCTGATCCGTGATTCCTTTCACGTCAACTCTGTACTTGAAATAATGGTCGATCTTGCCCTGAAGATCGTGGTTCAATGCCAGCTCACGAAGGTTGGCATGGTTGGTCAGGACATTCTGGAGTGCAGTCGTCGGCGCATCCTTCACGAAGGAAGCCTGGATCTCACGTACATCCTCTTTCGATAGTTCTTGCGCTGACATGCCGAGAGCAAGCACGGCGGCAGCTGCTGTCAAAACAATTCTTTTCATATTATGTTAATGTGTGATTTTCAACTCGACAAATTTAATGAAAGTATTTCACATTCTCCGTTTTTCACCGGAATAATGTATCTTTGCAGAAAATCAGAAAAAATGGAAGGAACCAGTACCAGACAACTCAAAGTCTCTAAAGAAATACAGAAAGATATGGCTGAGATCATCCGCAGCAAAGGCATGGCAGCCTTCGGCGGTGCCTTGGTCTCCGTCAGCGGTGTCACCATCAGTCCGGACCTTTCCGTCGCGAAGATCTATGTCAGCATCTTCCCGTCCGACAAGGCCGATGCCGTGATGGAAACACTCCAGACCAATGTCAAGGCCTTCAGAGGCGAGCTCGGCAACAAGATGAGCAAGCAGCTGAGGATCATCCCTGAAATCATCTTCTACCTCGACAGTTCATTGGATTATGTCGAGCATATCGAAGAGCTTCTCAAGAAATAACAAGACTCCATGAGGCCGGAGGTGTTCATTGCCAGAAGGTATCTTGTCGCCAAGAAATCACATCAAGTGATCAACATCATCTCGACGATAAGTGCCATCGGCATTGCCATCGGCACCGCGGCCCTCATCATCATCCTTTCAGTCTACAACGGCTTCGATTCCCTCATCAAGGACATGATGGGCACGATCGAGCCGGATCTCTGCATCACTCCTGCGGAAGGAAAAGTCTTTGTCCCGGACGAAGACACCTTCGGATGGATCGAGGATGCGCCGGATGTGGAAACGGTCTGCGATATCCTGGAAGAGCAAGTCTTCATCAGCTATGACGGAAAACAGCGGACCGCTACCGCCAGAGGCGTGGACCGGACCTATGAGGAGACTTCAACCTTGAGAAATCATCTCTACGAAGGTAAATTCGAACTCCGTTTCGGAGATATCCCGAAGGCCAGCGTCGGTCTCGGCCTTGCTTCCGAACTGGGAATCCGTCCACATTTCCGTACTCCGATCGAGATCTGGTTCCCGTCCAGGACGCGCCGTGTCTCCATGAGCAATCCGGCCGCCGCTCTCGAAAGCATCAATGTCTGGCCTTCTTCCCTCTTCACCATCAACAATGAAGTGGACAGCAAGCTCCTCATCCTGCCAATCGGGAAAATGAGGGAACTTCTGGATTACGACAAGGAAGTTTCCGCTCTTGAGATCCGCTTCGTCCCTGGTACGACTCCGGCACAGATCAGTGCCTTCCAGAAAGCGCTCACCCGGAAAATCGGAGAAACCTATCTGGTCAAGGACCGCTTCCAGCAGAACGAATCTCTGTACAAGATGATGCGCTACGAGAAAGGAGCCATTTTCCTGATCCTCTTCTTCGTCGTCCTCATTACCCTGTTCAATATCTTCGGCAGTCTTTCCATGCTCCTCATCGAGAAACGGGAAGACATGAAGACCCTGGAAAGTTTCGGGGCAAGGAACAAGACCGTCCGAGGAATCTTCATTCTGGAAGGTTGGTTCATCTGCCTGTTCGGCATGGCCGCCGGTCTGATCGTCGGCACAGGTTTCGCATGGGCCCAGCAGACCTTCGGTTTCATCGGAATGCCGGGAAATTTCCTGATCGATGCCTACCCTGTCATCATTTCCTGGACAGACGTGCTGCTGACCGCGGTAGGAGTATCCGTTTCCGGACTGGTCATCTCCATCCTGCCCGTCATGTCTTTCCACCGGCGCCAGACGCGCTGATTTTCTGAAACTTCTCCCGGCAGATGTTTCACTTCTTGAAAATCTTTCCTATATTTGACCTTTTAACAATTGATTAGAAAGACTCATTTTTCCATATGGACAAGACACTCTATCTGATAGACGGCCATGCCTTGATCTTCAAGATGTACTATGCCTTTTTCAGACGCCCGATGATCAACTCGAAAGGAGTAGATACTTCCATTCTTTTCGGATTCACGAAGTACCTCCTCGAACTGATCGAGAAACAGCAGCCGACCCATCTGGCGGTCGCTTTCGATCCACCGGGAGGCACTTTCAGAAACCAGATTTTCCCTGAATACAAGGCCAACCGCGACGCGACTCCCCAACTGGTGATCGATGCCTTGGATCCGCTCATGAGGATCTGCGAGGCCTTCGGCATCCCTACCTTGATGATCAAGGGCTTCGAGGCGGACGACGTGATCGGTTCTGCAGCCAAACGAGGCGAGCAGGAAGGTTACACCGTCTACATGGTCACCCCCGACAAAGATTACGGTCAGCTCATTTCCGAGCATATCTTCCAGTTCAAGCCCGGCAAATCCGGTGGCGATGACGAGATCATTGACCCGAGCAATCTCTGCGAGAAGCTGGGCATCAACGAACCGCATCAGGTCATCGAGATGCTCACCCTCTGCGGAGATACGGCAGACAACGTACCGGGTGTCCACGGTGTCGGAAAGGTCGGAGCCAGCAAGCTGCTCGCCAAATACGGCACGGTGGAGAACATCTACCGGCACCTGGACGAGCTGAGTGCCAAGCAGCAGGAAAATTTCAAGGAAGCGGAACCGCACATCGGGCTGAGCCACGAACTCGTGACCATCAAGACCGACATTGACATTGACCTGGATCTGGAGCAGACCCGCATCGGTTTCGACCAGCCGGAAAAGATCGCAGCCATCCTTGCTGAATTCGAATTCGGCTCCCTGAAAAAGCATCTGCCGGAACTGAAGACGCAGACAGCCCCGACCCAGGAAAAGCAGTTCAGCTATGAGTTGCTGGAACCGGCTGTCATCTGCCGGAAAGCGACGGAACGGAAGAAATGTGCTCTGCTCCTGCAGACCGCGGAAGAAGGCATCTTCGCTCCGATCCACGCTGTCCTCATCGGTGTGGAGGAAAACGGAAAGGCCTACGCCTCAAAGGGCAGCCTTGAAGACTTCTATCCCCTGCTGGAAGACGCTGCCATTGACAAATACGGAACAGACCTCAAGAAAAGCTACAACCTTCTCATACATGCAGGAGTCAGTCTGGAAGGACATCTGCTGGACATTGAGCTCATGCACTACCTCATCAATCCGGAAAAGAGCCATCGGACCGACATTCTGGCCCGGGCCTATCTGGACATCGACCTTGATGCGGAGACTGAGGCGCCGGAGCCGGTACAGGCCTCGCTCTTCGATGATTTCGCAAACGATGCGGCAGAGGAAGCGGAGACCACGGATGACCGAGCGCTCAGAGAAGCGGCTGCGCTGGTCAGCTTAGGAACTGCCGTCCATCAGGAACTGGAGCAGAAGGGTCTGCTCCACCTCTATGACGAGATCGAGGAACCGCTGATCAGCGTCCTGGCTCGCATGGAAAGCGCCGGCGTGAAGCTGGACCTGCAGCAGCTGCAACATTTTTCCGGCGAGCTGAGTACCGAACTGGCTGATCTTCAGGACAGGATCCGTGAAGCGGCCGGTGAACCGGACATGAACATCATGTCTCCGAAACAGATCGGCACCGTCCTTTTCGAAAAACTTCAGCTGGATCCGACCGTGAAGATGAAGAAGGGCGCCAAGAGCTATCCGACCGATGAAGAGACATTGACCCGACTCATGGATCGGAATCCGATCGTAGGCGATATCCTGGAATACCGCGGCGTCCGGAAACTCCTGTCCACCTACATCGAGCCTCTGCCTTCCTACATTTCACCGGTCAGCGGCAAGATCCATACGACTTTCAACCAGGCGCAGACCGCTACCGGAAGACTGAGTTCTTCCCACCCGAACCTGCAGAACATCCCGATCCGCACGGAAAGAGGTAAGGAAATCCGCAAGGCTTTCATCCCTTCCACTTCGGACGGACTCATCCTGTCCGCCGACTATTCGCAGATCGAGCTGAGAATCATGGCCCATCTCTGCCAGGACGCCCATCTCATAGAAGCCTTCAAGCACGGACTCGATGTCCATGCGATGACGGCGGCCAAGATTTTCAAGATGAATCTGGAAGACGTGACACCAGACCAGCGCCGGATTGCCAAGACTGCGAATTTCGGCATCATGTACGGAATCTCTGCCTTCGGTCTGTCCCAGCGCCTGAAGATTACCCGTCAGGAAGCGAAGAAGATCATCGACGATTACTTCGAGAATTTTCCGTCCATCTCGACCTTCATCGAGAAGACCATCGCCTCGACCCGTGAGAACGGCTATGTCGAGACCCTGTTCGGACGTCGACGCTACCTTCCGGACATCACGGCCAGGAACGCGACCGTCCGCGCCTTAGCGGAAAGGAATGCCGTCAACGCCCCGATTCAAGGCACGTCTGCGGACATCATCAAGATCGCGATGGCCCGGATCGACCGGAAGATGAGGGAGAAAGGAATGAGGAGCAGGATGATTCTTCAGATTCATGATGAACTCGTATTTGATACCACACCGGACGAAGCGGCTGCGCTCCAGACCCTGGTTACCGGGGAAATGGAGAACGTACTGCAGCTGTCGATTCCATTAACCGTAGAATGCAATTATGGAAAGAACTGGCTCGAAGCTCATTGACATGCCGGACACCGACCTGGTGAAGGAAGCCGTCGCACAGAACCAGGCGGCCTTCATTGTCCTGTACACCCGCTACAGCAGCGGTGTGAAGAACCATATCTCCAAGTATGTTTCACAGAAAGAAGATGTGGAAGACATCTGTCTCGAAAGCTTCCAGAAAGCTTTCAGCCAGATCGCCAGCTACAACCCGGCCTTCAAGTTCTCTACGTGGCTCTACCGCATCGCCCGGAACACCGCCTTCGACCACCTGAGCAAGCATGACCGGGAAAAGAGCAACATGCCGACAACCTCACTCAACGATGACTTCAGCGAACTGAGCACGATTCCCGCTCCGATGCACAATCCGGAAGAGGACATCATCAAGCAGCAGGAATACGACAAGTGGCTGACGAACATCGAGAAACTGAAGGACGACTACAAGCAGGTCGCGAAAATGAATCTCATCGAAAATTTCGGCTACAAGGAAATCGCCGATGCGATGGACCTGCCCCTGAATACAGTCAAGACAAAGATCAGACGGGCCAAAGCCCAGCTGTTGAAAATGATGGACATCTCCGACGAGATCTAACCTCTTATAGAAATGGAATTCAAAGAATTTAAGACGATGCTGGAAAACACCTTTCCAGAACTTACCGAAGCTCAGTTCGCCTCCTTCGAGGCTATGGAAGGCTTGTACCGGGAATGGAACGCCAAGATCAACGTCATTTCCCGCAAGGATATCGACGAACTCTACCGTCACCATGTCCTGCACTCCCTCGGAATCGCCGCTTATCTGAAAGCTCGGCAACCGGAAATCTATAAAGAACTTCAGGTCAATGGGGCCGAGTACTCCATCCTTGACCTGGGGACCGGAGGCGGATTTCCCGGCATCCCGCTGGCCGTCTTCTTCCCGGACGTAAGATTCACCCTCTGTGATTCCGTCGGGAAAAAGATCATCGTCGCCCGGGAAGTCTCCGCTGCTCTGGGCCTGGCCAATGTGACCACAGTCAATGCCAGAGCCGAATCCCTGCCGCAGAAATTCGACTTCGTCGTGTCTCGCGCCGTGACCGCCCTGGACAATTTCATGCCTTGGGTGAAAGGGAAATACAACCGGGGGATCCTCTACCTGAAAGGCGGAGACATCACGGAAGAAATCTCCAGGACCATGGCTCGTTTCCAGCTGCCGAAGGGTTCCGTGCATACCTGGCCGATAGACAGTTGGCTGCACGACGACTATTTTTCAGAAAAACTTGTCATTTACATTGAAAAATTTTGCAATTAATCTTAAAAAGCTTACCTTTGCACTCCCTTATAGAATATTAAAAACAAAAGATAATGAAAAGAACATTCCAACCATCAGAGCGCAAGCGCCGCAACAAACATGGATTCCGCGAGCGCATGTCTACTCCTAACGGCCGTCGTGTACTCGCTGCACGTCGTCGCCACGGACGTAAGAAATTGACTGTATCATCTGAAGACAGATACTAGCAGTCCTACCCTGATGTCTTTCATTATTCAGGGGAGAAGATGAAGGAAACGGATGACCGGCAGGTTGTCCGTTTTTCCTTTTTTATGTACATTTACAACTTAATAAAAAATCAAGTACATGAACAGAACAATCATTACTGTCGTCGGCAAAGACACCATCGGCATCATCGCCAAAGTCTGCACCTATCTTGCCGGCAACGATGTCAACATCCTGGACATCTCACAGACAATCGTGCAAGGATTCTTCAACATGATGATGATCGTCGACACTTCCAGAATGAAGATTGACTTCACCACTTTCGCCCATGAGATCGATACGCTCGGAGAAGATACCGGCGTCCAGATCAAATGTCAGAAAGAAGACATCTTCGACAAGATGCACCGTATCTAACCCTTTCAAGCACAAGAAATCATGATCAACATACATGAGGTCCTGGAGACCAACAACATGATCGAACACAAGAATCTGGATGTCCGGACCATCACGATCGGCATCAGTCTGCTGGACTGTGCGGACAGCGACCTGCAGCGGACTTGTGAAAAGATCAGGACAAAGATCCTCAAGTACGCCGGCAATCTGGCCCGTACCGCAGAGGACATCGCAGCTGAATTCGGAGTTCCTATCGTCAACAAGAGGGTCTCCGTCACCCCTGTTTCCCTCGTCGGAGCAACCTGCTGCAAGACTCCGCATGATTACGCGGAGATCGCGCGCACTTTGGACAAAGTGGCCGCTGAAATCGGGGTCAACTTCCTCGGCGGCTATTCCGCCATCGTATCTAAAGGCATGACTGCCAGCGACAAGCTCCTGATCGAATCCATTCCGGAAGCCCTGTCCACCACGGAAAGAATCTGTTCTTCAGTCAATGTCGGCTCGACGAAGACCGGCATCAACATGGATGCCGTCCGATTGATGGGAGAAACCGTCAAGAAGACTGCGGCGCTCACGGCGACTCAGGATTCACTGGGCTGCGCGAAACTGGTCGTCCTGTGCAACGCTCCGGATGACAACCCGTTCATGGCTGGAGCCTTCCATGGAGTGACTGAAGCCGATGCCGTGATCAACGTAGGCGTCAGCGGACCGGGAGTCGTCAAGTATGCACTTGAGAAAGTCAGAGGTCAGAATTTCGAGGTTCTCTGCGAAACCATCAAGAAAACCGCCTTCAAGATCACGAGAGTCGGACAGCTGGTCGCTCAGGAAGCCTCAAGGCGCCTGAACATTCCATTCGGCATCATTGACCTGTCCCTGGCCCCTACTCCGGCCATCGGAGACAGCGTGGCGGACATCCTGGAAGAAATAGGCGTGGAAAAGGCAGGAGCTCCTGGAACAACCGCAGCGTTAGCCATGCTGAACGATCAGGTGAAGAAAGGTGGCATCATGGCTTCTTCCTATGTCGGCGGACTGAGCGGTGCCTTCATTCCGGTCAGCGAAGATCAGGGAATGATCGAGGCCGTGGAATGTGGAGCGCTATGTATCGAGAAGCTGGAAGCGATGACCTGTGTCTGCTCCGTAGGACTGGATATGATCGCGATTCCGGGAGACACACCGGCAACGACGATTGCCGGCATCATCGCCGATGAAGCGGCGATCGGCATGATCAACCAGAAGACCACCGCTGTCAGGATCATTCCGGTCGTAGGGAAAAGTGTCGGAGATTCAGTGGAGTTCGGCGGACTGCTGGGCCATGCTCCGGTCATGAAAGTCAGCACCTTCAGCTGCAGCGATTTCGTGAACCGAGAAGGAAGGATTCCGGCACCTGTACATAGTTTCAAGAATTAGATGATGCAGGAGAACCACGAAAGATACATGCAGGAAGCCTTGAAAGAGGCGCGTGCAGCAGAAGCGGAAGACGAGGTCCCTATCGGGGCTGTCGTCGTCTGCAAAGGCCGTATCATCGGCAAGGGACACAACATGACCGAACGACTCGGCGACCCGACGGCTCATGCGGAAATGATCGCGATCACCGCCGCGACGGAAGCTCTCGGCGGGAAATATCTCAACGACTGCACGCTCTATGTGACCGTCGAACCTTGTCCGATGTGCGCCGGTGCCCTGGCCTGGTCACAGATCGGAGAAATCATCTATGGAGCCGGTGACCCGAAACGGGGCTATTCCCGCTTCACTCCCTCACTGATGCACCCGAAGACCAAGATCACTTCCGGAGTCATGGAAGACTCCTGCAGCAGCCTGGTGGCTGATTTCTTCAAGAAGAAACGAAACTGACATGGGCATGTTGACAACTTTGGGTCTATGGGGCCTTTTCCTCGGATGTTTCCTGGCGGCGACGATCATTCCGTTCAGTTCCGATGCCATCTATTTCGCCGTGCTGCATGCCACGCAGAATCCAGTCGGCTGCCTGTTCATGGGTACGTTGGGAAGCTGGATCGGAAGTGTGCTGACCTACTGGGTCGGCTGGATCGGAAAATGGGAATGGATCGAGAAATGGTTCAAGGTCAAGCCAGAAACATTGGAAAAACAGAAGCTGACGATCGATAAGTACGGCATCTGGGCCGCACTGATCTGCTGGGTTCCGGTCATAGGAGACATAATCGCCCTGGCCTTGGGTTTCTACAAGACCAAGCAAGGATGGACGATACTGATGCTGCTGGTCGGTAAATTCTCCCGTTTTCTGGTCTGGAACATGATTTACGGCCTGCTTTAGCCCATTCTCTTGCAGGTAAGAAAAAATAGTGATATATTTGCACACGGTATTGAGATATGGTGTAACGGTAGCACTACAGATTTTGGTTCTGTCTGTCCAAGTTCGAATCTTGGTATCTCAACAAAAGCGCTGTTCCCTTTCCGGGAGCAGCGCTTCTTTCTCTTCATACCGGCCGGAATGATTTGTCCTTTAAAAGATTTTTGCATATCTTTACGCATGCAGCCTTCAGGACTGCATGACTGAACCGAACGTACTAAACCAGAAACCGAATGAAACGTATCATCACATTTGCAAGCGTACTGCTTGCCATCGTCGCTGTTTCATCCTGCAAGAGCACCCCGGAAAAGATGGCGGACAAATTCGCGCAAGCGACAGAGATCGCGAATGCAGGCAAAGCAGAAAAAGCGAAAAAGCTTTTCGCTGAAATCCAGAACTGGCAGAATGCCGTCGCATCCCAGGACGAAAGACAACAGTTCACGCGTCTGATCCTGAACAAGTAAGACCGTACGACTGTTCTGAACCGAAGAAAAGCAGCCTGAAGAATCAGACTGCTTTTCTTTTGTAGTGGGAGCAGAGGGAGTCGAACCCCCGACCCTCTGCTTGTAAGGCAGACGCTCTGAACCAACTGAGCTATGCTCCCGAATTCTTTAAGAACTGTTCCCTTTTGTTGTTTGGGATTGCAAAGGTAGGGAAAATTTCTTTCTCTCCAAATTTTTTTTGAGTTTTTTTCAAAAAAAATCAATTTTTTCATTTCTTGAAGAGCGGAACAGCCTCAGAAACGATATAAGTACTGCCTCCTATATAGATCAGAGGACGTTTTCCGGCACTTTCCTGTCCTGCCACTTCCAGTGCCAGCGCGACAGCATCCGACACTTTCGTGCAGCGGCGGCAGTCGCCAGCCTGCTCCGCTCCTCCAACGACCTCAACATAAGTCTTCTCCAGTTCCTCAGCCGGCAACGCGCGATGATTATCCGCCTGAGTGAAGATATGGCAGGCAGCGGCAGGCATCAGTTTCAAGACGGCCTTGACATCCTTATCATTGACCGAACCATAGACCAGAATCAAGGAAGAGTACTCCCCGGAGTCAAGCATAGACTGCAACTGAGCGAAATTGTATTTCATGCCATGGGCATTGTGCCCGATGTCACAGAGGACGTAAGGCAGATCGGAGAGCTTTTCCCAACGTCCATGGAAATCCATCCGCGCCGCCGTATGCACCAGAGCCTCCTTCAAGCACTGTCCATCAAGCGTCGCCGGCACCAGTCCGCGGCTACACAGGACATCCACGGCAGCCAGCGCCGTACGGAGATTCTTCTGCTGATAGATTCCCTGAAGATCCATCTCCTGTAGAATTTCCGGAGCTTGATCCCACAAACCCGGCTGAACCTTATCCGCAAAGACCAGCAGATCCATGATCCCTTTCCGATCTCCCATGAATTCAGCTTCAGACAGGTTGGTATACAAAGTCTTACGTTCAAAGACTTCATCCGTTTCCAGATGGCTCTCTCCGACTACTACCGGAACCAGAGGTTTGATGATGCCGGCCTTCTCGAAGGCGATTTCCCCAAGCGAACTGCCCAGCAGGTCACAATGATCCAGTCCGATGTTCGTGATGACGGAAAGCTCCGGCGTGATGATGTTCGTCGCGTCCAGACGACCTCCCAGTCCCGTTTCGATGACTGCAACATCCACCTTCTGCTCCGCAAACCAGGAAAAGGCCATCATGGTCGTGATCTCGAAGAAAGACAAGTCCAGATGCTCGAACGTCTCCTGCCACTTCTCGATGAAATCTCGGACTTCCTCTCTGCTGATGCAGCTGATCACCTCACCTTCACGTATGCGCATCCGCTCCCGGAAGTCCAGGATATGGGGAGAAGTATAGAGACCGACCTTGTAACCGCAGGCAGAAAGAACGGAAGCCAGCATATTCGACACCGATCCCTTGCCGTTGGTCCCTGCAATATGGACCGATTTGAAACGACGGTGCGGATGACCGTTCATCTGATCGAAGAAAAGAACACGGTCCAGACCCGGTTTGTAAGCAGAAGAACCGTTCTGCTGAAATGAAGGGAAACGGTTGAAAAGATTCTTGAGCAGTTCCTGCCACTGCTCCTCGGTGAATGTACGATTCATAGGACAAATCATTTGAAATCGGTGCAAAAATACGTAAATTTACCGATGTTAAATAAATTTCTGATGAAAGAATACGACAAAGCATTGACCTCCAGATATGTCATTGACGGAGTAGAAGCGGAAGCGACACCTTACGAACTGCTGATTGAATGTTCCAACGAAGCGGTCGACCTGCGTCACATCGGACAGCCGGCCGGCAAGATTCTGGACGAACAGGTGGATCCGCCCCTTTCATCACATCTCTGGTCCGACGATGATTTCTGTCTCTATCTGGAAAAGGTGACCGCCGCGGCCGCTGAGCCACGGACCGTTCCTTTGCATGTTTCAGACTCCTGCACCCGGATGAATATCGCTTCGGCACTGACCGGAACGCTATGGCTGGACGGACATTTCAAGTCCGGAAACATCCTGCTGGATGCCTGCTGGCACTGGAACGACGACAGGATCGGAAACATGGCCGCCTTCTACAAGAGCGTCTATGCCGCCAACGAATACGTCTTCGACCTGGGCATCCACCTCCATGACTTCAATTACCTTCCGGAAGAAGAATCCTGCCGTCTGGAGATTTCAGCCGCCCCGGACCAGCTCTCCGAAGCAGAGAATGAAGAATTCTCCCTGAAAGAATCTCCGTACAAGAGCAGACATTCCTGGACCGATGGTGAAAGGCTCTGTCCGGAAGCGATGGTGGAAGATCCCGACAGCTGGATCATCTACATACCTTTCGACACCTGTGCCATGAAACTGGGCGGTTCCCTGCTGTCACAGGCCTGCAACCACGCCGGAGAACCCGCGCCAGATATCCAGGACCCGGACTACACCATCGACTGCTATGAAGTCGTGAGGGAACTGGTCGAAGACCGGATCATCATCGCGGGCACAGAAATCAGCGACGGCGGCCTCGCCTGCGCATTGAAACGACTTTGCGGTCAGCATGGTATGGAAATTGGACTCGGTGGACTCCGGACCTCCTATCCGGATGCCTCCAACACGCAACTGATGTTCGCGGAAGTTCCTGGCGTCCTGATCCAGATCCGCGACATCGACTATGACTATGTGGATGCACAGCTGCTGCTCCAGGATGTCGCCTACTACCCGCTCGGACATCCGGACCTCCAGAGCCACGAGCTAAGGATCGCCGCGAACAACGAAGTTGCGGACATCCTCCGGTCCCTGCTGGACCAGGCTTCCGAGGGAGAAGATTGACAGCAGCGAGAAAAACTGATAACCAACACATTCGAACATGAAAACATATGCCAACGTTCCGAACAGTTCGAAAGGCTGCAAGAAACCGAAGATTTTCGTACTGGACACGAACATCATCCTGCATGACTACCGCGCCATCAGGCATTTCCAGGAAAACGACCTGATCATTCCGGTTGCCGTCATCGAAGAACTTGACAAATTCAAGAAAGGACATGATGCCTTGAGCTACAATGCCAGAGGGTTCATGAGAGAACTCGACCGTCTCACCGAAAACAAAGCATTCGGCAAAGAAGGCGTGCCGATCGGAGAAGGGCTGGGCGACATCAAGGTCGAACTCAATCACCCGTTCCCCGAAAAGTTGAGAGACTGCTTCGCCGACGATATCCAGGATCACAGGATTCTGGCGACCGCCATCTGGGTCAGAGACCACAATCCCGACAAGTTCACGGCACTGGTCACCAAGGACGTGAACCTGAGGATGAAGGCCAAAGCCGTGGGCATGGAAGCTCAGGACTACCTTACGGACAAGATCGAAGAGAAGAAGATCGAGACCTCCCAGCGCGAGATTCTCACCTTGGAAAACGTCTCTCCAGCCGCGATCAGCGAACTGACCTGCGGAAAAGGCAGCGTTCCTTACGAAGAACTCGGCAAGACCCGACCTACCCCGAACCAGCTGTACAAGATCTGCTGGAAAGGTGGAGACGGAGAGCACCGGATCTGCGCCCGCTATGATGAAGGCACGGAAAAGATCCATTTCATCAAGAAAAGATATGCCTATGGCATCGCTCCGCGCAACGACGAGCAGAAATTCGCCATGGATGCCTGCCTCAACCCAGACATCAGGCTGGTATCATTGACCGGAGGTGCCGGTACCGGAAAGACCTTGCTGGCGCTTGCCTCTGCCTTGGAACAGGCCAATGATTATGACCAGATCATCATGACTCGGCCGGCCATCATCCTTAGCAACCAGGACATCGGCTTCCTGCCGGGCAACGAGAAAGAGAAGATGGGACCGTTCGTGCAGCCGCTCATGGACAACCTCAACGTGATCCGCAACTGTTTCAAGCCGGGCAGCAAGCAGGCTGAGCGCATCGAGGGCATGCTGAAGGAAGAAAAGCTCCTCATATCCCCATTGGCCTATATCAGAGGGCGGAGCCTCGGCAAAGTGTTCTTCATCATCGACGAGGCACAGAACCTGACCCCTCACGAGATCAAGACCATCATCACCAGGGCGGGAGACGGCACGAAGATGGTGTTCACAGGAGATATATTCCAGATCGACCAGCCTTATCTTGACATCTGGTCCAACGGCTTGAGCCACCTCGGCGACAAGATGGCCGGACAGAAGATTTTCCAGCACATCAACCTCCGTAAAGGCGAACGCAGCGAACTCTCGGAGATTGCGGCAAAACTATTATAAAGAAACACTTGCAGAACTTCTGCGGGCGAAAAAGATTTCCGGGATACGGAAAATTTTGCTAATTTCGCAACTGGACTTCCTTTATGGAACTCCTGTCTTGCAATTTTAGCTTGAACACAGAAATTTATCCTATTAAAAATTTTTATTAAACATGGAAGACAATAAAAAAAGAGTGTATCGCTTCGGCGGCAAAGAAGCTGAAGGCGACGGCACCATGCGAGAGCTCCTCGGTGGTAAAGGAGCGAACCTTGCAGAAATGTGCAGATTGAACATTCCTGTACCTGCAGGTTTCACCATCACTACAGAGTGCTGTACTGAGTACTATGAACTTGGCGGTGGTTACACCGATGAGCTGAAACACGACGTCGCTGAAGCATTGAAAGCGACCGAAGCCATCATGGGAATGAAATTCGGCGACAAGAAGAACCCTCTCCTCGTCAGCTGCCGCTCAGGTGCGAGAAGCTCCATGCCGGGTATGATGGATACCATCCTCAACATCGGACTTTGCTCCGATACGATTCCGGGCATGATCGAAAGGACAGGCAACCCTCGTTTCGTATACGATGCTTACCGTCGTCTCATCATGATGTACTCTGACGTCGTCATGGAGAAAGCTGAGGGCATCGAGCCGGAAGACGGCCAGGCAATCCGCCAGCAGCTCGACCGCATGATGGAAGACCTCAAGAAAGCCAAAGGCTACAAATCAGATACAGAAATCACGGCAGATGAACTGAAAGATCTCTGCGTCAGATTCAAGGCAAGAGTAAAAGAAGTGCTCGGCGTAGATTTCCCTGACACCGCAGAAGCACAGCTCTGGGGATCTATCGGTGGCGTATTCAAATCCTGGAACGGTAAGAGAGCCATCGCTTACAGAAGAATCGAAGGCATTCCTGACGAGTGGGGTACTGCAGTGAACGTGCAGTCCATGGTCTTCGGAAACATGGGATCCACTTCCGCAACAGGTGTGGCATTCTCCAGAAACCCGGCCAATGGTGACAACAAGTTCTACGGCGAGTGGCTGATCAACGCTCAGGGAGAGGATGTCGTAGCAGGTATCCGTACTCCGAACCCGTTGAACGAGGCTACCAAGAACCCGCACAACCAGAACCTCGAATCTCTTGAGACTGCCATGCCGGAAGTCTACAAGGAACTGGACGACATCCGTCTCCACCTTGAGGAGCACTTCAATGACATGCAGGATATCGAGTTCACGATCCAGGACGGCAAACTCTGGATGCTCCAGTGCCGTATCGGAAAGAGAACAGGTATCGCAGCCTTGAACATGGCAATGGATATGCTCGAGGAAGGCATGATCGACGAGAAGACCGCCGTCATGAGAGTTTCTCCGTCACAGCTTGACGAGATTCTCCACCCGATCCTTGACCCGGCTTCCGAGAAGAAAGCGAAAGTTGTTGCCCAGGGTCTTCCTGCTTCACCAGGTGGTGCCGTTGGTACGATCGTATTCTCATCAGAGGCAGCCATGGCTGCCGCCGCCGCAGGCAAGAGCACCATCCTCGTCCGTGAGGAGACTTCTCCGGAAGACGTGGAAGGAATGAGAGCTTGCGCAGGTATCCTGACTCAGAAAGGCGGCATGACTTCACACGCCGCTCTCGTAGCACGTGGATGGGGAAAATGCTGCATCGTAGGTTGCGAGGCCATGCAGATCAACCTCGAGAACAAGACCTTCAGGTTCAAAGGTTCCGACAAGGAATACCATGAGGGTGAGGTTCTTTCCCTCAACGGTGCGAAAGGCTTCGTATATGCAACAGCCATCGAGACCATGGACGCATCAGACAACCCTCGTTTCATCACCTTCATGAACATCGTCGACAAGTTCCGTACTCTCGGCATCAGGACCAACGCAGATACACCGGAAGACGCAGAGCGTGCTTTGAGCTTCGGTGCAGAAGGTATCGGTCTCTTCCGTATCGAGCATATGTTCTACGGCAGAAACTCAGAGACTCCGCTTGCAAAGCTCCGCAAGATGATCCTTTCCAAGACTGATGAAGAACGTAAAGATGCTCTCGCAGAGCTGGAGCCGTTCATCAAGGCTGCTGTGAAAGGTACCATGAAAGTCATGGACGGCAAGCCGGTTACTTTCCGTCTCCTCGACCCGCCTCTCCATGAGTTCGTTCCGCAGGCAAAAGACAAGAGAGAGGAACTCGCAACCGAGCTCGGTATCTCAGAAGGTGAAATCGAGAAGAGAGGAGAGTCTCTCCACGAGGTCAATCCTATGATGGGACACCGTGGCGTACGTCTCCACATCACCTACCCTATGATTTCCGAGACTCAGTTCAGAGCGATCTTCACTGCTGCCGCAGAACTGAAGAAAGAAGGTTTCAACCCGATGCCGGAAATCATGGTCCCTGTCACCATCTCCGAGCGTGAGCTCCGCTTCCAGAAAGCCATCTGCGAGAAAGTGAAAGCTGAAGTCGAGTCCAGATTCTCCTTCGAGATCGACTACAAGTTCGGTACGATGATCGAGATCCCACGTGCAGCTCTTACCGCTGACAGAATGGCCAGGACCGCTGAGTTCTTCTCCTTCGGTACCAATGACCTGACCCAGATGACCTTCGGATTCTCACGTGATGATGTCGGAACCTTCATGGGTGACTACCTCGGCAACAAGATCCTGGACAATGACCCGTTCAAGACTTTGGATACCAAGGCTGTCGGCAAACTCGTCGATTATGCGGTACAGAACGGTCGCCACACCAGAGAGAACCTCAAATGCGGTATCTGCGGTGAGCACGGCGGAGACCCTGCATCTGTAGAATTCTGCTACAAGATCGGACTGAACTATGTTTCATGTTCACCGTTCCGTGTACCTATCGCACGTCTTGCAGCGGCGCAGGCTGCCATCAAGGCCGGCAAATGAGGAATTGACTTTGTCAACCCTTAGATATCGGATGGACTTCCTTATGGAGGTCCATCCTTTTTTCGTATCTTAGCGACATGAAACTGAAAGTCCCGAATACTTATGTGATCATCTTCACGGTGATCCTCCTCTGCGCAGCCGCGACCTGGTTCGTGCCCGGCGGAGAATATGTCACATTGCCGGCACAGGAAACTGAACTTCCTGCAGGAGAAGTCATTGACCTGTACGGATCCGGACCGGACAGCACCATACAGCAGTACAGAGAGGTGCCGGCCGAGCCCCAGACCTGGCAGATATTCTCGGCAATCTTCAAAGGAATCCAGCAGCAGGCAGGCATCATTGCCTTCGTGCTCATCATCGGCGGTACATTCTGGGTCATCAACAGCACAAGAGCCGTAGAAAGCGGTATCCGCAGCTTCATCGTCAGGACTCGAAGATTGGAACGGCACGGCTTCTTCCGCAAGCTCGGTGTCGGCAACCTCATCATCATCCTGATCATGCTGCTCTTCGGACTCTTCGGTGCCATCTTCGGGATGAGCGAGGAAACCATCGCCTTCACGGCCCTCATCATTCCGCTGGCCATCTCTTTGGGCTATGATTCGATCACCGGGGTCTGCATGTGCTACGTCGCCGCACACGTCGGTTTCGCCGGAGCCATGCTGAACCCGTTCACCGTAGGCGTCGCTCAGGAAATGTCGGGAGTTCCCCTGTTCAGCGGCATGGGATATCGGACCTTCTGCTGGTTCATCCTGATGGCCATAAGCATCGTCTTCGTACTCTTCTATGCCGGAAAGGTCAAACGAGACCCGATGAAATCACCGGTCCATGAACTCGACCGTCATTGGAGGGAACAGCTCCAGGACGAGGACACTACGGAGGAACAGGACAAGCCTCGGAAAGCCGGACTTTCGAGCTGGCTAGTCTTCGCGGCGACCGCAGTAGCGGCCCTGCTGTTCTGCGCCTTCTACGCGACCGGCTGCACCGTCAATATCGGTGCAGTGAAAACTGACTGTCCTTGGTTGCCGTGGACCGTAACCGGCATTTATCTGATAACTGCTCTTTTCAGCCTGAACAACTCTGACAAGATGTTCATCCTGGACATGTTGCTGTGCAGCATTCTCTTTCTCATCCTCGGTGTCATGGGCTACGGCTGGTACATCACCGAAATCGCTTCGCTTTTCCTGGCCCTCGCCATTGCCTCCGGGCTGGCTGCCGGATACAGGACCGACCGGTTGGTCAAGGAATTCCTTGACGGGGCTAAAGACATCTTCTCGGCAGCGCTGGTCATCGGTTTCGCGGCCGGGATCGTCATCATCCTCAAGGACGGACGAATCATGGACACGATCCTGCATTCCATGGCCTCCGGACTGGGCGGCAGCGGCAAGACGGCAGCCCTTGCTTCCATGTACGGCATCCAGACCGGCATCAACTTCTTCCTGCCTTCCGCGACAGCCAAGGCTGCGATCACCATGCCGGTCATGTCCGCTTTCTCGGATCTCATCGGCATCTCCCGACAGGCGACGGTCCTGGCCTTCCAGTTCGGTGACGGCTTCACGAACATGATCACTCCTTGTTCAGGAGTCCTCCTGGCTGTACTCTCCGTAGCGAAGATTCCTTATACCGTCTGGGTGAAATGGATCTGGAAATTCATTCTGGTTTTAGTCATTTTGGGACTATTGTTATTACTTCCGACAATTTTCATCCCGCTGTCCGGATTTTAATGTTGACATTGAATGCGCAAATCCTTAATTTTGCAGAATTGCATTTATTATATTACAACAATGAAGAGAATTACGATACTGATCCTTACCGCGGTCATGGCGCTCTGCTCCTGCAGTGAAGAGCTCGATAACAACTACGGCAAGATTGAAGACGTCACGAATGTGACGGTCAAGGAATTCCTGGCCAAACCAGTAGCCGCAGATCCATGGTACAAGATCGACGGCAAGATCATCAAGATGGAAGATGCACAGGCCGGAGTCTTCTATCTGGAAGATGAGACCGGAACGCTCTATGTTTCCGGTGTCAGCAAGGACGATTACAACAAAGGCTTCCAGATGAGAAGCAACCCGATGAACTTCAACACCTTGGGTATCAAGGAAGGGGATGTCATCACCATCGTCGGCATCAGGAAGATGACCGACAACTTCCCGGCCATGGGTGGTCCGGCCTATTACATTTCCCACAAAGCCGGTGAAACGGACAACGGAAACGGTGATGGAGGAAACGGCGACAACGGCGGCGAGGTCGTACCTCCAGTACCGGGCGAGACGACCTGCGAATATGTCTGGGCCGAACTTCCTGCCATCCAGGATGCGGACAAGAACGGCATCAACGACAGCAACTCC
>JAHHQP010000035.1 GCA_020026355.1 Bacteroidales bacterium | reverse complement strand
CATCTGCCCATCCCCGAGATCCGCCCGGTTCAGCACGACGCCGAAATCCTTCCCCAGTTCCCGGAGGACCTGGACCGTATGCCGGAGATCGCTCAAGCCGAAGGGAGTCGGTTCCGTCACGAGCACCACTTTGTCTGCCCCGATGACCGTATTCACGAAAGGACAGGCACAGCCGGGAGGCGCATCGAAGAGCATCACTTCCGCTCCGCTCGACCGTCCCCAGGCGATGGCATCGCGGATGACCGGTACCGGGCTATGCACCCCTTCCTGCATCCGCGCCTCGAAGAAGACCGGTTGCTCCTGTCCGGACCGACGATAGGCCGTGACCTTGCCGATTTCCCGCTCGGCAGGACGGACCGCCCCGGAAGCACAAGCCTCGACACAGGCTCCGCAACCGTGGCAGAGGTCCGGCAGCAGACGGATATAGCGAAGTGACGGAAGGCAGGTGATCGCATGATAGGAGCACCAGTCTGCACATTTTCCGCAATAGAGGCAGGCCTCCGGATCAATCTCCGGACACAGGATCGCGGTACTCCGCTCCTCTGCGGCCTCCATCTTCAGGAAAAGCGCATCATCCGGCACCTCGGCATCACAATCCACCAGCACCACCCGCTCCCCCGCCCGCTGCAGCAGGTGGAAGAGATTGGTGGAGAGGAAGGTCTTGCCCGTTCCGCCCTTTCCGCTGGCTATGGCAATCTTCAACATCAAGCCCGGAATGAATTGACCTACTTATGGTTGCAGGTATTGGCAACGGTCACGAGCGTGCCGTCCAGATACTGCTCAGCCACCTGACGCGGTTCGATGGAAGGGGCACCGACGATCGCCTCGATCTGCTGTGCAGCGAAAAGATCGCGTGCCTTCTGGCCCATGCCGCCGGCGATGACGAGGGTACCACCCTGTTCCTTCACCCATTTCGGATAGAGCCCCGGCTCGTGCTCCGGAGGTGTCTGCATGTGCTCGTCGAGAATCTTGCCGTCAGAAACGGTCGCGAAATAGAATTCCTCACAATGGCCGAAATGCTGGCTCAGGACCTTGTCCGTCACCGGGATTACAATTACTTGTTTCATAGCTGTCTATCTTTAAAGTTTATTTTCCGAGGAGGGAAATGATGTCTGCGATGGTCTTGTCCTCCTTGAGCATGACCATCTGGATCTTGAGTTCATCGAGCATGCCTTTGATCTTGAATCCGAACTCGCCGGAAACGATCTTCTGCACCCCTAGCTCCGCCACGAGCGCAACCGCCGCAGGGCCTGCTCCAGCCGCCGCGTCCTTGGCTTTGTTCTCCACGAATTCGAGCTTTCCCGTTTCCGTGTCATAGATCGCGAACCACGCGCATCTTCCGAAACGCCGGTCCAGGAGAGCATCTGCCGTCTCTCCAATGCTTGTTACCGCAACTTTCATATGCAATTCATTAATATCATTCAGGTCAATGGTTTCTTTCAGGTCAATGGGCTCGTTCATTCAAACCGTCGGCTTCATTTCCCCAGGTCAATGGATTCATTCCTTCGGGCCGAGGATATAACGGCTGATCAGCCGGCTGCCGCAGAGGGCGCAAGTCTCGGGAACCACCTCCGGATCCGGATGAGAAAAGACCGCCCCGCAGGCTCCGCAGACAAACCAATGTCCGTCCAGCTCCACCTTTCCGCCTTCCACTGCGATCTGCCGGCCTTCCACGAAAGCCGTCGCGATCTTCTCCCGCGCGCTCATGTAGATTCGGGTCAATGTCGGCCGAGAGACACCCATGGCCTGTGCCGCCTGCTCCTGGGTCTGCTTCTCGTAATCCAGCAGTTTCAAGGACTCATATTCCTCGAACAGGAGGAATATCGTCCCGGCCTGTGACTCCTGATGCCCGTAAGGCATGAAACCGGCCACGGCCGGCATCCCGGAGATTCTACGTATTCTTTTCGGTCTTCCTTTCATGGAAGCAAATATATGAACATTCGTTCATTAATCAAACAATTCCGCAGAATCTTTGAAAATCAGGGGCTTTTTCCGATATTGCGGACTGAATCGTTCACATCAAAAACAAAACGGCCATGGACATCACCTTATATACCTTGACCTCGCCGATCCACAGCGCAGAGGTGATCAGCAGGAATTCCAAGTCTTTTCTGGACAGCATCGAAGCCGCCTCCGGCTGTCATTTCCACCTTATCGGAGAAGACTTCAGTCATTGGGACGAAAAACAGCTCAACATGATCTTCATCCGCACCGGCGGAACGGAAGGACTTTTCAAGGAAGTCCTTCCCCAACTCAAAGGTCACCTCATTCTGCTGACCTCCGGCAAGAGCAACTCGCTCGCCGCTTCCATGGAAATCCTCTCCTACCTGCGCAAGAAAGGCAGGACCGGAGAAATCATCCACGGCAGCACGGAGTACATCGCCGCCAAGGTGAAGACCCAGACCCTCATCCACGAAGCCCGGCTCAAGCTGGAGGGCAAGCGGATCGGCGTGATCGGCAAGCCTTCGGACTGGCTGATCTCCAGCACCGTGAACAAAGCCGACGTGAAAGATAAATTAGGAATCGACATCATTGACCTTCCGATTACGGAAGTGATCGAAATCTACGAGCAGGTGGGCCTCACGGACTTTCCGGAAGAGATTGCCCGACACTTCGACAGCAAGGCTCCGGAAAAGCTCCGGCAGTATCGCGAAGGGGCTTTCCGCCTCTATCTGGCTCTGGACAGGATGATTCAGGAGTACCAGCTTTCCGGTTACACCCTCCGCTGCTTCGACCTGCTGAGCGCCGTGCGGAATACCGGCTGCCTTGCTTTGGCCATGCACAATGCCAGGGGCATTCCAGCCTGCTGCGAGGGTGATATCCCGGCCTTGCTGACCATGATGATCGGCAACGCGCTGACCGGCGTCTCCGGTTTCCAGGCCAACCCGTCGCGGATCGATCCGGACTCCGGCCAGCTGACCTTCGCCCATTGCACGGTTCCACTGAACATGGTGGAAAGTTTCCGCTATGACACTCATTTCGAATCCGGCATCGGCGTAGCGATCGAAGGAGAACTGCCGGCAGGACCGGTCACATTGGCCAAAGTTTCCGGTGAACTGAACAGAAGCTGGTTCATGAATGCAGAACTGCTGGAGAACCTTCACGAAAAAGATCTCTGCCGGACACAAGTGATACTGAAAGCACCGGAAGCCGGAAAATACTTTCTCAACGACCCGATCGGAAACCATCATCTCATCTTCCCCGGCCACTATGCAGAAGCATTCGAAGCGTTCATGAAAGCTCTGGAATAAAGACGCCGGACTTGACATTAAATTTTTTTCGCATATCTTTGCACCCCTACGGACGAGAGTCCGCACCTATTCAACTAAACTGAAGACACATGGAAGAAAAAGAATATTTTGACCAGTACGAGCAGGCGCTGCTCCAGGAAACCTTGAAGATCTGCACCGGCTTCGGCATGCTGGACGGCAGTCTCCTCGCTTCGGACGACATCAATGCGAAATGGAAAGAATTCGCCCCTGAATACATCGCGGAAGCCCTTCCGGAGGTGAACGACTATCCGGAGTTCGCGATCGGAGCGGCAGGTTATCTCGGCATGGCCGTCGCTAAATGGTGGGATACGGACTGGGGCCGTCACCACGGAGACAGCTATACCTCCTTCCACGGCAGCAGAGGTTTCGACAATATGGACGACCATATCCTGCAGGACATCCTGGGCTACGCTCCGGACTCTACCGAAGCCAAGCAGCTGACGAATATCATGATGGTCTGCGCTCAGACGGCCGAGAACTTCATCCGCCACGAGCAGATCGAACACCAGACCGCAAAGGCCTTCCATATCTTCGCCCGAACCGTAGAGGTGCAGTTCAAGATCGGCGCCGCCCTGATGCTCAAGAAAATGGGCTACCGTTTCCAGAAAGTGGCGCTCAGCTGATGATATTCCAGTATTACTGAACCAAATTCTAAAACCCGAACAATATGAACATTCTACTGACCGGCATCGCTTCGCTGATGGCTTGCCTATCCGCGACAGCTGCCACAAACGGAATGCACGACGGATTCGACGAACCCGTCCTGAATGCAGGAGCCGGCATCTCGACGACGACTTCCGGACTCCATGCTTCCTCTGACAGGAAAAACAAAGAAAAGGAACCCAAGAAGAAGAAACCCGTCAAGTACAACGAAAACGGGGAGATCATCAAGACCGGCTACAATTTCGGTCCGCTCCCGGTCGTCGCTTTCGACAATGACCGCGGTTTCCAGTTCGGCGGCATCCTGAATCTCTACAATTTCGGTGACGGCAGCACTTACCCGAACCCGAAATCTTCCTGGTACTTCGAAGCCTCAGCTTATGTGAAGGAAGGTCGTATCGGTACCCAGAACTACGAAATCGAGTATGACAACAAGGAAATCTTCAAGAATACCCGTATGTCCGCCAGCGTCTCTTGCAAGAAAGACGACGCGCTGGATTTCTATGGCTTCAACGGTTTCCAGTCCAACTACTACATGCCGAAGCCGACCGCAGGTCTGGGCGAGGGTGAACGTATCGTGAATGATGAATTCACTTCCTTCGAATTCTTCGATGACAAGGCCGGAAACAAGATGCTGAAGACATTCAACAAGAAACAGGATCTTTCTAAAGGATTCTACCGCCACAGCCGTATGATGGTTCGCGCGAAAGTGGATTTCACCGGCCAGATTCTCCCTCACTTCTTCTGGGAAGCAGGCTACCATTTCCATTGGATCGACATCGACCGTTTCAACCCTACCGGCTACAAGATCTTCTCCAGCGCAGACGATGCTCTACAGAGAGACTACAGCCTGAACCTGTACGACCTCTATCAGGAATGGGGCATCATTGACCAGAAGACTGCACATGGCGGTTTTTCTTCTGCACTCCGTGCAGGACTTGCCTATGACAGCCGTGATGTGGAGAGCGCTCCTTCCAAAGGTATCTGGGCAGACGTCCATTTCATCGCAGCTCCGAAATTTCTGGGCACGACCCATCCTTACTACAAGGTGAACGCGACTTTCAGACAGTACGTGCCGCTCTGGAAAGACAAGATCATCTTCGCCTACCGTCTGACCTACCAGGGTATGCTGAACCGCAACGCGCCTTGGTACATCATGCCGTTCTACACGAATGTCGGCAAGAACAGCGACTTTGACGGAGTCGGCGGCTACCGTTCCGTGAGAGGTCTGATGATGAACCGCGTGGTCGGTCCGCACGAAATCTTCGGCAATCTGGAGTTCCGCTACCGTTTCGTGGACTTCAAACTCTGGAACCAGAACATCGCTTTCTCCATCACCGCCTTCTGTGACGGCGGTACCTTGCTGGGAAAAGGCTACGACATGAAGTCAGCCGACTACATCCAGACCAAGCTGACCGATGAGGGCAAGCCCCAGGCTTACATTGATGAGTCCCTGCGTCTCTACAATCATTTCGTGAAACAGGATTTCAAACATGACGGTTTCCATGGTGCAGCCGGTGCAGGTCTCCGCTTCATCATGAACAAGAACTTCATCGTGGCCTTCGAATACGCCCAGAACTTCAGGAAGCAGGACGGTAACGGTGCCTTCTACATAAACATCGGCTACCTGTTCTGACAGAAATTCTACCGTCAAGGCTGAAAATTTTGGCAGCCCCGAAAAATTTGGGTAATTTAGCAGGTCGGCATCTGATGGTGCCGACCTTTTTCAATGACTAAAAACAAGGATATACCATGCACATAGGAATCGCTGGCAACATCGGCTGCGGCAAAACGACACTTACCCGCAAACTTTCCGAACACTACGGATGGATTCCGAAATACGAATCCGTCACCTATAACCCTTACCTGGAAGATTATTACAAAGACATCCAGAGATGGTCTTTCAACCTGGAAGTCTATTTCCTGACCCAACGTTTCAAGGATGTTCTGGAGATCGCCCAGTCCGATGAAGTGATCGTGCAGGACCGAACCTTGTTCGAAGGCGTGTACATCTTCGTCGCGAACAACAAAGCGATGGGGAATCTGTCCGACCGCGATTTCCAGACCTACATGGACCTCTTCAACCTCATGATGTCCCTGGTGAAAGCTCCAGACCTGCTGATCTATCTGAAATCTTCCATTCCGCACCTGGTTTCACAGATCGAGAAACGCGGACGAGAATACGAAAAAGGAATCAGCATCGAATATCTGACGAACCTCAATCAGCGCTATGATGACTGGATCGCGAATTATCCTGGAAAAGTCCTGACCATCGAAGCGGATGATCTCGATTTCGAAAACCGCCCGGAAGACTTCGCGCTCATCACCGACAAGATCGACGCCCAGCTCTACGGACTGTTCTAGATTTCAGTCTTTCTGATTAAGCCGAATTTCAGTTCACGGACTGATTCACGCTTCAACATCACGGATTATCCTGAACTTCGTCAGACAGCAGCATAGAATTCTATGCTGCTGTCTGACGACAATGACAATGCTATTTTATGAACTGCTCTTTCAGTGCAGCGCATTTCGCATCTGCGTCAGCGCCATGAGCACCGAAGTAGAACTTGATCTTCGGCTCCGTACCGGAAGGACGGACAGTCACCTTGTCTCCGGCCTCATTGAAATACTGAAGGACGTTGGAAGAAGGAAGACCAGTTTCCTCCGGTTTGAGGTAGTCGATGACCTTGACCACTGGTGAACCAGCGAGTTCCTTAGGAGCATTGGCACGCATATCGGACATGATCTTCGCGATTTCCTCAACACCGGCCTTCCCCTTGCGGACAAGAGAGGTCAAGGTCTCACGGTAGTAACCGAACTCAGCGTAGATGTCCTGGAGAAGCTGGTAGAGTGTCTTGCCATGATCTGCGGCCCAGGCAGCGCACTCGGCCACCATCGCGCAGGAGATAGGAGCATCCTTGTCGCGGACGAACTCTCCGACATTGAAGCCGTAGCTTTCCTCACCGCCGCAGATGAACTGGCCCTTGCCCTCATTCTTTCTGACGATGTCAGCGATGTATTTGAAACCGGTCAGCACATCGTAGATCTTCACGCCGAATTTCGCGCAGATGGCACTCATCAGTTCTGTAGTCACGATGGTCTTCACGCAATAGTTCTTGTCTGAAAGCTTGCCCGACTCTTTCCAACGGGTCAGGATATAGTACATGAGGATAGAACCGGTCTGGTTACCGTTGAGCAGCACCATCTTGCCCTCATTGTCGCGGACAGCGATACCGATACGGTCAGCATCCGGATCCGTTGCCATCACGAGATCCGCCTTCTTTTCGTCAGCGACCTTGATGGCCATGGCCAGGGCGGATGGTTCCTCCGGATTCGGGGACATCACGGTCGGGAAGTTTCCATCGACGATATCCTGCTCCGGAACATGGTAGATATTCTTGAATCCGAGTCTGCCGAGAATCTCTGGAACGATGCGGACACCGGATCCATGAATAGGCGTATAGACGATCTTGAGGTCACTGTGACGTTCACGTGCTTCCGGAGAAAGCGTCAAGGTCATCATGGAATCAAGGTATTTCTCATCCATTTCATGACTCATGATCTCGATCTTGCCTGCACCTTCACCCGGCTCGAACTTCACCATGGACGGGTCAGTGATCTTGGCGACCTCCGCGACAATGTTCTTGTCGTGAGGTGGAATGACTTGAGCTCCGTCATTCCAGAATACCTTGTAGCCGTTGTACTCTTTCGGATTATGGGAAGCCGTGATCATGATGCCGGCATTGGCCTTCTTGTCCCTGACAGAATAACTCATCAGAGCGATCGGGTGGAGACAATCGAAGATATAGACATGGATTCCGTTCGCTGAAAGCACATTGGCCGTGATCTTCGCGAACTCATGGCTGTTGTTGCGGCTATCGAAAGAAATGCAGACTTTCAGTTCGCCTTCGCAACTCTTCTTCAAGTAATTGGCAAGACCCTGGGTAGCCATGCCGACCGTATACTTGTTCATACGGTTCGTTCCGACTCCCATGATGCCGCGGAGTCCACCTGTACCGAACTCGAGATTACGGTAGAATGCATCTTCAAGACCTACCGGATCATTGGCCTGGAGGTCACGGATCTGCTGTTTAGTCTCTTCATCGAAATTGCCGTCCAACCAACTTTGGACGACCTGTCTGAAATCTTTTTCCATATTCTGAAGTATTAATCTTATTTTCAATTATATCGGTCATTCGTCACGGTTTTGCTCCGCATAATCTACAAAAATAGCAAATAATATAGGAAAAACCCTAATTTTGCAAGCGTAAAGAACATTATTCAACTGTTTCATGAATGAGTTTGTCACATTTGTCACCGAGCATGCCGAAGATGAGATCACGAAACTGCTGCTGAACAGGAGCAGATGGCCAGAGATTGATGTTTCCGCTGCCGTAGACTGCATCATCAGCCGCCGGAAACTGAAAGGGAAAGTAGCAAGATGGGCAGAAGATCCGGCCCTCATCTGTCCACTCCCCCTGTCTGCCGAGCAATGCAGCAGTGATGAGACAGCTGCCTATAAAGCGAAAGTTGCCGCACATATCGCAGACGTCTCCATCATCGGAAAAGAAGCGGGTAAAGACGGCTGGAGGATCGCTGACCTCACCGGTGGACTCGGTGTGGACAGCTGGTATTTCTCCCGTCAGGCGGAAGCCGTGCTCTACAACGAGATGCAGCCGATCCTGGCTCGGGCAGCCCGTCATAATTTCGAAGTGCTGGAAGCGCGGAACGTCAAGGTCAGCAACCTGGCTGTCGCCCCGGCGGAAGTGGCCGCCCGGGCAGGTCTGCCCTACCTCAGTCCTGCCGATCTGCTGAAAGATTTCCACCCGGACATCATCTTCATGGATCCGGCCCGTAGAGGAGAAGGCGGCCGCAAGGTTTTCCTGCTGGAAGACTGCACTCCGGATGTGCTGGGACTGCTGGACGAACTTTGGGAATGCACCGGCCACCTGCTGCTGAAACTGTCACCGATGGCGGACATCTCTAAAATAACGGAACAGCTGGGAAATCGATGCCGGGAAGTCCATGTCGTTTCATCTGGCGGAGAATGCAAGGAACTGCTCATCTGGATAGACAGAGAATGGAAAGGAAGCTACGATCTGATCCTCTACGAATCCGGCAGCATCTACCGTTGTCCGGTCACGGCGGAACAGACAGCGGTTGCGGAAATCGCACCGGCATCGCTGCTGGAAAGCATGTCGGAAGGTCCTACGGAAGGTTGGCATCTTTTCGAGCCGGGCAAAGCCCTGATGAAAGCCGGTCTGTTCAACCAGGTCAGCGATGCCTTCGGTCTGTACAAACTCGGAAAATCCACCCATTATTACCTGGTTTCCTCCAGTATTTCACCGGAAAGACAGAAACAGCTGGAAGGGCTCGGCAAGCTCAAGCCGATCCGAGAAGTGCTCGGTTTCAACAAGCGGAGTTTCAAGGATTTGAGTGCACGTTTCCCGCACTGCGAGATCACAGCCCGCAACCTGCCGATCAGCTCCGATGAACTTAGGAAGAAGCTGAAAGCCGGTTCCGGTGACGACGCCCACCTCTATGCTTTGAAAAGCGATGAGGCCGGCAACCTGATCTTCGTCTGCTAGGCAGATGCACGGGTTTGCGGCAAAGGAAAAAAAGAAGAGGACCGATGCCCTCTTCTTTCATTTATCTCATTGGCTTGAATCCTACTGATGTGCCGGACGGAGCAGGTCGAGCACGACCTTGACCGGATTGAAGGTTTCAAGCGGAACTTCCACGAAAAGCGTGTTCCAGTTGCTCATGGCTCCGTTCCAGAGTCCTGGAAGTTCAAGCGCCTTCAATTCACGGCCCTGATAGCTCTTGGAACTGATGAAGCCGGCATCCTCATCCACATACTGGAGCAGGTCGAATTTCCTGCCGGTATAGTCATGGAGACAGCAGACGAGATCGACCGGATTGAAATGAGTCGCCAATGCCAGAGCGGTACGAGCCTGCTCATCGTGCTTATTGATCTGTACGCTTTCAAGAATCTGGAGAGAGGTCGATCCATCCTTTTCAGCGACGATGAAAGGGCCACCGCCAGGTTCTCCCTGGTTCTTCACCATACCACAGACACGGATAGGACGGTTCAGTTTCGCACGCAACATCCTGACTCTGTCCTTTGCGGACTTCGGTTCCGGAAGATTGATGCAGAGTTTCTCCCTGAGGAACGCCTCGATATCATCACAGAGCTCCAATGCCCGGTCAGTGACGTTGATGTCTTCATATACCGGATCATAACCTGGGCAGATCATGCTGGAAGCGCGGGAACCAGGGATGACGCTGCAGACAGCATCCAGCTCCCTCAGATAGCCATGGATCGTGTCACGGAGTTCCAGAGCCTTTCCCAGAAGCACTTTCTTGCATTTCGCGGTGATCGGAAGAAGACGTTCGTTGGAAACGTTATCGATATTCTTGATGGACACCACTTCATCCTCGATCGCGTTGAGATTATGAATCAGGGCACCATGACCGGCAGGACGGAAAAGCAGAGTATCCTCTTCCGTACGGAAAGGCCTGTTCTCCAGATCCACAGCCACGGTATCCGTAGACTTGTCCTGATACGTGAAAGTTACGTTGTATCTCACACCGTAACGAGCTTCATAATCCGCCTTGACAGCCGCATAAGCCTCTTCGAAAAGCGTCCTGTGCTCCGGAGAGATGGTCACGACGAGATTGGCGGAACCGTCCTCATTCTTCATGTAGTTCTGGGCTTCGACCAGATGTTCTGCGAAAGCTGTCCTGATCTCCCCATTTTCGTATCTGTGAAATTTGAGCACACCTTTCGGTCTGGAACCGTAAGACAGGCCCTCATCAGTCAAGGTCTTGTACAGTACCGCCTGCTGATAAGCCGGGCCTTCACCTGTTCCGAACAGCTGCGGATCATAGAACGGGAACTTGCAGATCTGAGCGACGAAACGGGCTGCAGGACTATCTTCCGCCAAGGTCTTGCCGGATTTCAAGGTTTCCAGACCGGCGAAAAGATCCTTGAACATACGGGATGCGGCACCGGAAGCCGGAACGAACTTGCACTTCCCATGGATGGAAGCGGATTCATAATATTTCACTGCAGCTTCCTGCTCTTCGTCAGAAAGGACCAGGATACCCCGTGCGGGAGTAGCCGGTGCAAGTATCTTCAGCCAAGGGAAACCTTGACGGAAACGCTCGACCTGAGTCTCTACGGTCTCTACGGAAGAGCCTCTGGACTCGATCTGCTGGATGTCTTCTCTAGTAAACATATTCGGTCATATTTTAGCGGTTCAACATTTTCAGATCACGACCTCCCTGCGGTAATTGTATTCTGAACGCATCTTCTCGAAATTGTCAGGATGGAGGCGGAACATGAAGTCATCCGTAAATATAGGATAATTATATTGAAATATCGCTGTTATCTCCCCCTGATTTTTACCTTTCAGATCCAATTTCACCGGTTCCCGGTCCTCGACCTCAATTTCCGGCTCGAAATCGTACAGTTCCGGGATATGGAAGTATTTCGCTACGGCTCTTACTGCAAGAGCTGTACCGTTCTGTTTTCCTTGCAGGGAATAACCGGCAATGTGCGGAGTCGCGATGTCCACCATATCCATCAGTTCCTTGTCGACATGAGGTTCATTGTTCCAGGTGTCAATGATGACGGCCCCCAGTTTCGGAACAGCACGCTTCAAAGCCTCATCGACCACGACCTCCCCCCGGGAAGCATTGATGAAGATGGCTCCAGGCTTCACCCTTTCAAAGAAAGCCTCGTTCGCCATCCCGCGTGTCGACTCATTCAACGGAGTATGCATGGTCACGACATCCGATCCGGCAAGCAATTCTTCCAGACTGCAGAAATCGTCCCGATGTTCCGCAGCCGCTCTCGGCGGATCACACTTGAGTACCTTGAAGCCCAGGTATTCCGCCAGATGCTCCACCCGCCGACCGACATTGCCGACCCCGATGATGCCCATGGTACAGTCATCCAGGCGGAGCCCCTTCCTGGAGGCCGCCCCATAAAGTGCGGAAAACACATACTGCAGGACGCCTCCGGCATTGCAGCCACGAGCATTGCAGATTTCTATCTGATGAGAATTGCAATAATCGAAATCAATGTGATCCGTTCCGATCGTCGCCGTCGCGATGACCTTGACCTTCGTCCCTTCCAGCAGTTCCGCATCACAACGGGTCCTGGTCCTGATGATCAAGGCATCCGCGTCCATGACGTCCGTCCTGGAAATCTCCTTTCCCTCGAGATAGACCACTTCGAAACCATACGGCTCGAAAACGCCTTCCAGAAAAGGAATATTCTTGTCTGCTACGATTTTCATATCTTTCACTTCAATACTAAATATTCCACATAAGCATGTTTCTGACTGCCGTCGAAAAGGGAATCGCGCTCCAGAATCTCATTCATGGCCTTCAGGATCACATCCTTCTGGAAATACAGCTGATTCCGGACCATGGATGAACCGATGGTACAGTATAACGTTCCGTTGTTGAAATATTTCGAGACAGTATAGCGTCCGGCGCCGGACGCTTCATCCCAGGCGGCGAAGACCCGTTCCCGATTCATCCTCGGGGTAAGCTTCATCTGGCGGATATACTCACTGACGAGTTCCTCCATGCTCATGGCCGTCTTGCGCGGCATTCTCAGATTATCTTTCTTCTGCTGCATAGTCTTCTTTCCAGTAATGTCCGCCTCATCCGACATGGGTGAAAACCCCTCCCACCGTATCGAAATAGACCCGATCGGAAGTCAGATTGTCCACGATACCGGCCATCCTCACCTTATTGCTGTCCGTGATGAAGATCTGCCCGAACTCATGTCCGGTCACCATCTTCAGCAAGTTGGAGATTCTTCCCATGTCCAGCTTGTCGAACACGTCGTCCAGCAACAGGATCGGCGGAAAACCATAGTTGCTCTTCATGATCTCATACTGTGCGAACTTCAAGGATACGAGAAATGATTTCTGCTGTCCCTGAGAGCCGCACCGACGCAACGGACGTTCCCCCATCGTGAAGATGAAATCATCCCGCTGGAGACCGGCGGTCGTATATTTAAGAACACGGTCCTTCTCGTAATTGGCCTTGAAGATTTCCTCGAGGCTTCCGGAGTCCAGCTGCGACTCATAGGTCACGCCCACGTCTTCAGCTCCTCCGGACAAGGCGGCATAATATTCGGCGACGACCGGAGCCATCATTTCCGCGAAACGTCTGCGCGCCTCATGAACCGGAACGGCATGATGGGCCATCCGGGCATCGATCACTTCCAGAAGATCCCTGTCCGTCCGCATCTCCTTCAGCAACTTGTTGCGCTGGAGAAGAAGACGGTTGTACTGCTGGAGAGCGCTGAGGTATTCCTTGTCCATCTGGGAAAGGACGGCGTTCGCGAAGCGGCGACGTTCCTCTCCGGAATCGCTGACCAGCGAAGTGTCGGAAGGAGAGACCAGAACGACCGGCAAGGTACCGATATGCTGGGAAACCTTCTGATAAAGCTTGTCATCCCTTTTGACCTTCTTTTCTCCTTTCGAGGTGATCTGCAGGGAAAAACGCGAACTCATACCATTCTCCATGAGATATTTCCCGGAAATGGAGAAGCTCTCCGTTCCGTAACGGAAATTGTAACGGTCTGAGGCCGCGAAGGCACTCTTCGTCATTGAAAGATAATAGATCGCATCCAGCAGATTGGTTTTCCCCTCTCCGTTGTTTCCGGAAATGCAGTTGATGTTCGGTGAAAATTCCAATTCCTGGAGCTCGATGTTCCTGAAGTCTGAGACGACTATTTTTTCCAGTACCGGCATTGCTGATTCAGTTATTCTTTAAGGCAAAGATACCATTTTCACGGCAAATAATTGCTACTTTATACATTTTTTTATAAATTTGCCGACTATCCGCACCATACGGAATTTTCAGAAAAAAAATAAAAAACATACAGATATGAACAAGTCAAAAAAGAATGAGGCTGAAGAGCCATTGTTGGAATCCGTGTCCAAGACACAGCTTTTCTTCAACCAGAACAAGAAACTTCTCTTGAACATCGCCATTGCAATCGTAGTTGTCGCAGCAGCCGCTGTCGCTTATTATTTCTTCGTGTACGCTCCTAAGAAACAGGAGGCGCTTGACAGCAAGACCCGTCCGGAGACCGCCTTCCTTAACCAGCAGTATAAGGAAGCTCTCGAAGGAAACGGTGAGACCATCGGCTTCGCTGACCTCATCGACGAATACGGCAAGAAAGCAGGAAAAGCAGTCTATGCCTATGCAGGTTTCGGTGCCCTCAACCTCAAGGAATATGACACCGCTATCGAGTATCTGAACAAATATGATGGAAAGGAACCGCTTCTCGAATCAAGGGTAGCCGCAGCGAAAGGCGATGCTTACTGCGGTCTGGGAGACTACGAGAAAGCCATCGGATGCTACGAGAAAGCTGTCAAGCTGTCTGATTCCGCATTCAACGGCGACTACCTTCTTTCCGCTGGACATGCGGCTGAGAAGCTCCAGAAATACGAGCAGGCTCTGACATACTACCAGCGCGTCAAGGCTGAATACCCGCAGTCCATCGCAGGATCAGAAATCGACAGATACATCGGAAGAGTGGAGACGCTGCTTGCGAAATAATAACAGCACTATAAAAGTCATCAGAAATGGGAAGAGCATTTGAATTCAGAAAAGAAAGAAAATTCAAACGTTGGGGTCACATGGCCCGTACGTTCACAAAAATCGGAAAAGAAATCACTATCGCTGTAAAGCAGGGCGGTCCTGATGTTACAGGTAACCCAAGACTGAGAGCTTTGCTGCAGACCGCTCGTAGCGAGAACATGCCTAAGGACAACGTCGAGCGCGCGATCAAGAGAGCAAGTGACAAGGACCAGAGCGATTACAAGGAGGTGGTATTCGAAGGATACGGTCCTCACGGTATCGCCATCCTCGTGGAAGCCGCTACTGACAACAACAACCGTACGGTTGCCAATGTCCGCTCCTACTTCACCAAGCACGGCGGTTCACTCGGAACTTCAGGCAGTGTCGACTATATGTTCGACCGCCGTTGCATGTTCCGTATCAAGAGCGACAAGCCGGTCGACATCGAGGAGCTCGAGCTTGAACTGATCGATTACGGACTGGACGAGATCTTCGAGGAGGAGAACGAGAACGAAGAGATGGAGATCGTGATCTACGGCGAGTTCACCGCTTTCAACCAGATTCAGAAATACATCGAAGACAACGGTTACGAACTGATTTCAGCAGAGTTCACCAGAATTCCGAACGTGGAGCTGAAGGAACTTGAAGGAGAAGACAGGGAATCTGTCCAGAAACTTCTGGACAAGATCGAAGAGGATGATGACGTACAGAACGTCTACTCTACCCTCGCTCCATCTGCAGATGATGAAGAGTAATCCTCCTTTGACAGGACATGAAAAGGCCGGATCCACACTTGTGGGTCCGGCCTTCCGTTTTTCATATAGGAAGAGATCGGCAGAGAGCGAGAAGGAAAAAGCACGGCATTCTGCAAAATAATATTACCTTTGCAAAGTACATCATAATCTGAAATTATGAACATTCAACAAGAAAAAATCAAAGAGCTGGTCGAGCGTCGCGCAGTGGCGAAGATGGGAGGAGGACAGAAAAGAATCGACGCACAGCACAGCAAAGGGAAGCATACCGCCCGTGAGCGCATCGCCATGCTGCTCGATGAAGGCAGCTTCGAAGAATATGACATGTTCGTCCGGCATCGCTGCACGAACTTCGGTATGGACAAACAGCATTTCGACGGAGACGGCGTCGTGACCGGACAAGGTACGATCGACGGACGCATCGTCTACGTCTTCGCTCAGGATTTCACCGTTTCAGGAGGTTCCCTTTCTGAAACCATGGCACAGAAGATCTGCAAAGTCATGGACATGGCCGTGAAGAACGGTGCACCCTGCATCGGCCTGAACGATTCCGGCGGAGCCCGTATCCAGGAAGGCATCTGCGCCCTGGCCGGTTTCGGTGAAATCTTCCAGCGGAACATCATGTCCTCTGGTGTGATTCCACAGATTTCAGGAATCTTCGGTCCATGTGCCGGCGGAGCAGTCTACTCTCCTGCCCTGACCGACTTCAACATCATGATCAAGGACACTTCCTACATGTTCCTGACCGGTCCTGGAGTCGTCAAGACCGTTACCGGTGAGGTGGTCACGCAGGAAGAACTGGGAGGTGCAAGCGTCCATTCCACCAAGAGCGGCGTCGCTCATTTCGCCGCCGAGAACGAAGAAGAAGGCATCCGGATCATCAAGGAACTTCTGAGCTTCATTCCTCAGAACAACCGCGAGAAAGCTCCGTTCAAGCCGACACAGGACAGCCCGGGCCGGACTGATGACTTCCTCAACGAGATCATTCCTGACCATCCGAACAAACCATACGATATGTATCAGGTCATCGGCAGCATCGTCGATGACGGAGCGTTCCTCGAGGTCCACAGAAGCTGGGCGAAGAACATCATCATCGGTTTCGCGCACATGAACGGACGTTCCGTCGGCATCGTCGCCAACCAGCCGAAAATTCTGGCCGGCGTGCTTGACATCAACGCCTCCCGCAAGGCAGCGCGTTTCGTCCGATTCTGCGACGCCTTCAACATTCCCCTCGTGACCCTCGTCGACGTGCCGGGATTCCTCTGCGGTACGCAGCAGGAATACGGTGGCATCATCGTACACGGTGCGAAACTCCTCTACGCTTATGGAGAAGCGACCGTCCCGAAAGTGACCGTCACCCTCAGGAAATCCTACGGAGGTTCACACATTGTCATGAGCTGCAAGCAGTTGCGTGGAGACATCAACTATGCCTGGCCATCCGCCAACATCGCGGTGATGGGTGCGGAAGGTGCGGTCGAGATTCTCTATTCGAAGGAACTCAAGACCATTGCCGATCCGGAAGAACGCGCCAGGATCGCCGAAGAAAAGAAAAAAGAATACAACGACCTCTTCTGCAATCCGTACAGTGCAGCCAGCTACGGTTACATCGACGATGTCATCGAGCCTCGCAACACCCGTTTCAGAGTCATCCGTGCCCTCGAGCAGCTGGCGGACAAGAAACAGGAGAATCCGGTCCGCAAACATGACAATCTGCCTTTATAACCATTGAAACAGGAGAAAACGATGTTTGAACCATTGATTACAGGTCTTCCGATGAACGGAGTCGTCGACAAGCTGGCCGAAGCCATGAATCTGGCCGGCAAGGATGTGAATGCCGAAATGATGCTCAAGGATCCGCACGGGATCATCATGACCATCACTTCCGTCACCGTCGTTTTCCTGGCCTTGTTCATCCTATACCTCAGCTATTCTCTGATCGGCAAGATCGTCAACACTGACTGCAGCAGGATCTGCTGGAGGCTGGGACGGAAGAAAGCAGGAAAAGCGGCGAAAGAAGAGGAAATCGCCGCAGCGATCTCATTGGCCTTGAAAGAAGAAACCTCAGGGGAGGTGCAGGCCGCGATCGCCATGGCGCTCGAACAGGAGCTCGACGAATATCCTCATGATCAGGAAAGTTACATAATCACTATAAAGAGATGAAAGAATACAGATATAAGATCAATGGCAATGAATATGCCGTGACCATTGATTCCATCCAGGACGGTAAAGCCAATGTGACCGTCAACGGCATCAGCTATGAAGTTGAAATGGAGAAGAGCCCGGCAGTTCCGGCAGCTCCGATAGTCCAGGAAGCCCAGGTACAGCCTGCTCCAGCTCCTGTACAGACCGCACCCGCTGTTCAGCCGGCACCCGCAGCACCGGCTGCATCTGCTGCTCCAGCCGGTGGGAAGGCCATCAGTTCCCCGCTTCCAGGCGTCATCATCGAGGTATGCGTCAAGGAAGGAGATACGGTGAAAGCCGGACAGCAGGTGGCAGTGCTCGAAGCCATGAAGATGGAGAACGCCATCGAAGCCGAATATGCAGGAACCGTGAAGACCATCCATGTCCATAAGGGAGATTCCGTGCTGGAAGGCGCTCCGATCATCACCATCGCTTAATACAGGAGATTATCCATGGACACTATCATCGAAAGTCTGGAACAGTTCTTCAGTTATACCGCCTTCGCGAACATGACGCTCGGTCACATCATCATGATCCTGATCGGCATCACGTTCATCTATATGGCCATCAAGAAGGAGTGGGAGCCGCTGCTGCTGATTCCGATCGGATTCGGCATCATCATCGGAAACATTCCCCTTCCTGCCGGCATGCAGATCGGTATCTATGAAGAAGGTTCCGTACTGAACATTCTCTATCAGGGTGTGCTGAAAGGCTGGTATCCCCCGCTGATCTTCCTGGGAATCGGCGCGATGACGGATTTCTCCTCCCTGATCTCGCAACCGAAGCTCATGCTCATCGGAGCGGCCGCCCAGATCGGTATCTTCGGGGCCTACATCATTGCCCTGCACATGGGCTTCACTCCGGTGGAAGCCGGTGCCATCGGCATCATCGGAGGTGCGGACGGTCCGACCGCCATTTTCCTGTCTTCCAGACTGGCTCCTCACCTGATGGGTGCGATCGCCGTTTCCGCCTACTCCTACATGGCCCTCGTTCCGGTCATCCAGCGACCGATCATGCTGCTGCTGACGACCCGGAAAGAACGTACCATCCGCATGGCTCCACCAAGACCGGTCAGCCAGAAAGAAAAGATCATCTTCCCGATCGTGGGTCTGCTCCTGACCGCTTTCATCGTGCCTTCAGGACTTCCGCTGCTGGGTATGCTTTTCTTCGGTAACCTGCTGAAAGAAAGCGGTGTGACCCGCCGTCTCGCAGAAACGGCCCGCGGCCCGATGATCGATGTCGTGACCATTCTGATCGGACTCACCGTCGGCTGCTCGACCCAGGCAAATGTCTTCCTGACCTCCGCGTCCATCAAGATTTTCGCGCTGGGTCTGGTCTCCTTCATCATCGCCACCTTCTGCGGTGTGCTTTTCGTCAAGTTCATGAACCTCTTCCTCAAGGAAGGCCGGAAGATCAACCCGCTCATCGGCAATGCCGGTGTGTCCGCCGTACCGGATTCCGCCCGTGTTTCCGAAGTCGTCGGTCGTGAATTCGACAAGAGCAACCATCTGCTGATGCATGCCATGGCACCGAATGTGGCCGGAGTGATCGGTTCAGCCGTTGCTGCCGGAATCCTCCTCGCCTTCCTCGGTTAGCCTCAGGTCAATGGATATAAGACAAGGAACGGATGCCCTCATGGACATCCGTTCCTCGTTTTTTCAAACGACCTTCCGGAAAGAAGATCAGAAATAGATATAGCCGCCCCGGTAATGCTCGTCAAGCGGCATATCGACGATCCGGGCGAGATCCGGCCAATCCTCTACCTTGCAGGTCTTCTTGGCAGCCTCCGGAATGCCCGGGAAGAAGTCGAACTTACTGCCGATCTTCTTCTCCAGCTCCGCGACAGTCAGGATCTGGGAACGTAGAGCCGGCAGCGAAAGCACTTCATTGCTGTAATCGAAACACTGCGGGAACCAGAAAGCGATGGTCATCAGCTCGTCCGGCTTGCATTCATTGACCTTCTTACCGGTGTTTCCAGCCTTTGTCCTCAGGAAGACCTTGTAGCGGGCGGTCGGCACGATGCATTCCTTGCTTTTACCAGTCTTCTTTCCGTAAGAGCTGGCATCCACAACCTTATGAGCTTCATCGCCATAAAAACAGCCGGTGACGATGTAGAGCGTATCCTCACATTTCCATTGATCCGGCGCTATTCCTTCAACGATCGTCCAATGGTTGAGCGTCTCGAGATCCTCATCATCATCGATATTCGCACGTACCTCGTAATATCTTTCCGGAGCGATGTTGGTCGGGTAGAAGGTCTGGACATTCAGATCCAGCAGCCGGTCTTTTCTTCCGGCACCACGATCGGCGCTGCGAAGCAGATGGCCCTTGATATAGCCCTGGTACCTTGCATAGCTTTCAGTCACCGGACTCCAGTAATTGTACTGGTCCTTCGGTTTTCCCTTGCTGTGCTTCCATGGCCAGTCTTTCCAGTCCGTCGCATAGATGATGGACTGCTCGGACTCCTTCAGGGACGGATCCGGTCTCCACGGGTCTTTCTCCGGGCGGGTGAAACCTCCTTCCGTATAGCAGTCATGAAGCGGATAGGCAACCCAGATGGGATTGTGCCTGCGGACATCGTAGCAGGCGGTATAGTTGCGGACCTTCTGCCTGGTCCTGTAGGTGGACGCATGATGGGTGATGAGCCGGTAATCCTCGTTCATTTCCACGATGACGGGAACTTCGGCATAGGCCGGCAATTCAGGATTATCAGGCAGTTCAGGATTATCAGGCAGTTCAGGCTGCTGCTGCGCTTCCCCACCTTCATTCGGCTGAGACTGATGAGGCTTGTCCAC
>JAHHQP010000034.1 GCA_020026355.1 Bacteroidales bacterium | reverse complement strand
CTTTTCTTTATTTTTTTGTAACTTTGCAGATTATTATGTTTAAGTCAACGGATAAGCTCCGGTAAGAAGAAAAACTATGGATATCGATCTGCTGTCAAAAATGGTCAAGGAACTGATTCTTGACAATGAAAAAGTGGTGCTGCCCGGTCTGGGCTGCTTCGTCGCGGAAGTCGTGCCGGCCTCTTTTTCTGATAGGGGATATACCCTGAATCCTCCTTACCGTAAGCTTTATTTCAGAAGCCATCCCGATGAAGGGCATCTTCTGGCGGACCTGTATGCCGGGTCCAACAAGGTGCAGGTGGAGATGGCGGACCGTATCCTGAGAGATTTCCTGAAAGAACTCAAGTCTGTGCTGTTCACCCGCAAGACCGTTGTTTTTCCCGGTCTGGGGAGAATGAGAGCTACCAAGGAGAACAATATCTTCTTCATTGCTGACGAGGAACTGGATATTTATCCGGCCAGTTTCGCGTTAGAGACGATTTCTTTGAAATCTCATCAGGAACAGGAGGCACGGATGACTTCTGCGCTCGGTCAGCTGAAGGACATGATGTCCGGGCTGACGCCGGCTGCGGAGCCGACTGACAAGTCTGTCGCTGGACCTGTCGCTGGACCTGTCGCTGGACCGGTTGATGCAGAGCTTGTCGTAACCGAACCTGTTGAGGAACTTGTCGTCGAGCCTGCGGTCGCTGGACCGGTCATGGCACCTGTTGCGGAGCTTGCTGAAGTCGAGCCTTCCGTTACTGAGCTTGTGGCAGAATCAGTGGTCGAACCTGCTGCGGAATCTGCTGAAGCCGAGACTGCCGTTGAACCTGAGCCGACCCTTGTTGAAGCGGTGGAAGAAACCGTTCCGGAAACTCAGGAGAGCAGCTATGACGCTCCGGTCGAGGAACCGGAAGCACCGGTTGAAGTCGTTTCCGTCAAGGACGTTTCGCTTCCGGCTTGCGGAAACGAGTCATTGGAAATTGAACCGGTGGAAGAGAAACCCGTGGATAAGCGTCATTCAGCCGGCAGGACCATCGGATGGATTTTCGGAGGTTTGGTCCTGGCGCTGGCCGTACTTGCGGGTGCTTTCTTCCTGCTGGACCTGTTCGCACCCGAAGTCATCGATTGGTTGCTTTATTCCGAAGAAGAACTTGAGGTGCTGAATTATGGAAAATAGATTTATCAGAAAAATCACGATTCCGTGCTATGACACGGATGCTTTCGGGCGCATGAAACTTTTCGCTTTCATGAACTATGCCCAGGAACTGGCGAATGAGCATGCGGAGCTCATGGGCTTCGGCTATGAGACCCTCATCCAGCAAAGGGTGGCCTGGATCCTTTCCAGGATGCATGTCCGTTTCCATCAATATCCGCATTGGAAAGACAAGGTCATTTTCGAGACCTGGCATAAAGGCCTCGAGCGGCTGTTCTTCCTGCGGGATTTCACCTTGAAGGCGGAGGATGGGACAGCCTTGGCGGAAGCGACGACTTCCTGGCTGACCTTGAATCTGGATACGCGCAAGCTGGTGCGTGATTCATCGATGGCGCGTGAAGATATGGCGGTCAAGGTCAATGCGGTCGAGGAACCGTGCGACAAGGTCCGGATGCCGGCCGGAGTGGTCCCTGAATTCGTGAGGACGCACGAGGTCGTCTATTCGGATGTGGATTTCAACGGGCATACGAACAATGCGATGTATGCTTTCTGGGCGATCGACGCGATCGGCAATGATTTCATGCTGGAGCATGAACTGAAGGATTTCTACATCAACTTCAACCATGAGACGAAGTGCGGCGACCTGGTCAGCATTTTCCGTTACCGCACCGAGGAGGATGGACGTCCGGTGGTCTGCATCGAGGGACGCGTCGATGACGGTCCTGAGGATCCGGCCGGTGGAACCTCTTCATTTACCGTGAAATGTATTTTTTAAAATTATAGTAATCATCGATTATGGAAGAAAGTTTGTTTTTTACCAGTGGGGTGGGCTATTCCATCATGCTGCTTGCCGCCACTATCGCTATCGGACTTTGTCTGGGCAAACTCAAGTTCAAGGGCGTCTCGCTCGGTGCGACATGGATCTTGTTCGTGGGCATCCTGTTCAGCCATTTGCTGGTGAATGTTTTCGGCAAGTCCATCAATCCGTACATGATCCACTTCATGAAGGAATTCGGTCTGATCCTTTTTGTCTTTTCTATCGGTCTTCAGGTCGGCCCTGGATTTTTCCAGTCCTTCAAGAAAGGAGGAATGAAGCTGAACCTGCTGGCAGTGGCCATGGTGCTTCTGGCAGTCCTGACTACCTGGGCGATCTCCGCGATCAGCGGTGAGGACCTGACGACGATGGTCGGTGTCATGTCCGGTGCCGTCACCAATACTCCAGGCCTGGGTGCCGCACAGCAGACGATGACGGATGTCATGGCTTCCAATCCTGCCATCACGGGCAATCCGTCCATGCTTTCTTCCGGATATGCAGTCGCTTATCCGATCGGCGTGGTCGGTGTGATCCTGGTGCTGATGCTGGTCAAGGCGATCTTCAGAATCGACCTCAAGAAAGAGAAGGATGAGCTGGAAATGGATGCCGGTGAAATCGACAGTGCCGTACGTATCGCCTGCGAGGTGAAGAATCCGGCTATCTATGGCAAGGCTTTGAAGGATATCGATCATGATATCGCTCATCGTTATGTCGTTTCTCGCATCAGTCATGACGGAAAGGTTCACTCTCCGCTCGCGACAGATGTGCTGGAGGAAGGCGACCGTCTTCTGGTCGTGACTTCCAAATCTTCCGTGGACGTCGTGACCATGCTTTTCGGTAACCGTATCGATATGCCGAAAGAGGTCTGGGATGAACTGGATACGACACTTGTGACCAAGAAACTGAACGTTTCCAAATCCAAACTGACCGGCAAGCGTCTCCGTGACCTGAACATTCGTTCCAATTATGGAGTCAGCATCACCCGTGTAGACCGTGCCGGTATGGAACTCGTGGCCAATCCGGGTCTTCAGCTTCAGATGGGTGACGTGCTCGTTGTCGTCGGTCAGGAACCGGCCATCAATAAGGTGGCTAAACTGGTCGGTAACTCTGCAGCCAGCCTGAGACATCCGAACCTGATTCCGATCTTCTTCGGTATCGCGGCCGGTATCATCTTCGGTTCCATTCCGATCGCTATTCCGGGCATCCCGCAGCCGATCAAGATCGGTCTTGCCGGCGGTCCGCTCATCATTGCGATCCTGCTCGGCTACTTCGGCCCGAAATACAAGATCACGACTTATACGACCTTGAGTGCGAACATGATGTTGCGTGAGGTCGGCATCACCATCTTCCTTGCTGCCGTCGGTCTCGGTGCCGGAAAGGATTTCTGGACTTCCATCATGAATGGAGGTTACTGGTGGATCCTCTACGGTGCGCTCATCACCATCATCCCTACACTGACGATCGCTGTTGTCGGCAGATTGTTCTTCCATCTGAATTTCTACCAGATCACCGGTCTGCTCAGCGGAGGCTGCACGAATCCTCCGGTCCTGGCTTTCGCACAGGGACAGTATGGTACCGACTATACTTCAGTGAACTATGCTACCGTCTATCCGCTTTCAATGTTCATGAGGGTATTGGTTGCCCAGCTGCTCGTTCTTTTCGCACTGGCATAACATACTCAGGTCATGGTAGAATTGCTGTACCTATATGATGAATTGCCTGTCTTGCCGGCTCCCACGATGGAAACCGCAGGACAGGCATTGTCTGATGATGAAGAATATTTTCCGGTCATCGAACCGACCGGCATCGTCGTGGGCAAGGCGACCCGTGCCTATTGCCACAGCGGTGCGAAACCGCTTCATCCTGTCATTCACCTGCACATCATCGACCGTTACGGGCACATGTATCTGCAGAAACGTTCGATGAAGAAAGATATTCAGCCTGGAAAATGGGATACGGCGGTCGGCGGTCATGTCGATTTCGGAGAGACGATCATGGAAGCTCTTTATCGGGAATCGTCAGAGGAACTCAGGTTTACGGAGTACAATCCGATCCATGTCTGTTCCTATGTCTTCGAGTCGGAGATCGAGAAGGAATTCGTATCGGTCTTCACGGCTATCGGTTCTTTCGAACTCCATCCTGATCTGGATGAAGTCGATGAGGGACGCTGGTGGACCTGGGAAGAAATCGACGCCCAGCTGGGCAAGAAGGTCTTCACTCCGAATTTCGAGAGTGAATATCGTAAGATCAAGCAGAGTCTGCTGGCTCTGCTGTAAAACTGATAACCTTGAGTGTTATGTCAAGAACCATGGAATGCTTCATCCCCATGTCCGCTGGAGATGACCTTACCCTGACGGTGAATTCATTTTGCCGCAGTACTTGTTTTACCGGAGTGAACATCTTTTCCGATGTTCCGTTGACTGCAACAGCGACGCTCGAAAGCATCGCTCAGGCTGCCCGCTCCGGCTATATTCTGCTCTTTACCGGCCAGGCCCCGCTGGAAATGGGGACCGGTGCTCTGGACCGTCTGCTGACCATCGCGGAAGATACTTCCGCCGATCTGGTCTATTCGGACTGGTATGGACGGGAGGGGGAGATCCGTCGGGCCCATCCGCTGATCGACTGCCAGGAAGGTGCACTCAGGAATGATTTCGATTTCGGTCCGGTGACGGTCTGGAAGACTTCCAGTTTCCGTCGTGCGGTGAAAGCCATGGACCGGGACTATGAACATGCCGCCCTCTATGATCTGCGGTTGCGGATGAAGAAGGTCGTTCATGTCAATGAATATCTCTATACAGCGGTCGAGACAGACTGTCGGACTTCCGGCGTGAAGCAGTTCGATTATGTGGATCCGCGGAACCGTGCGGCACAGATCGAGATGGAGGAGGCTTGCACGGAGCATCTCCGGCGAATCGGAGCCTATCTCGCTCCGGAATTCAAAGAGCCTTTCCAGGCAGCGGAGGCAACGGCTTTCCCGGTGACGGCCTCTGTCGTGATTCCGGTGTTCAACCGGGTACGGACCATCCGTGATGCCGTTTCCAGTGCTCTTGCTCAGGAGACGGATTTTCCGTTCAATGTCATTGTCGTGGATAATCATTCCACGGATGGAACGACGGCGCTGCTGACCGAGCTGGCCGCGGCGGATGAGCGGCTGGTGCATGTCATTCCGGAAACGGATGACCTCGGTATCGGCGGCTGCTGGAATCTGGCCGTTCATCATGAACTTTGCGGTGAATATGCCGTCCAGCTGGACAGCGACGACCGATACAGCGGACCGGATACGCTCAGCCGGATTGTCACGGCTTTCCACGAACAGCATTGCGCGATGGTCATCGGCACTTACCAGATGACCGATTTCGACGGAAACCTCCTGCCGCCCGGCATCATTGACCATAGAGAATGGACGGAGGAGAACGGACGGAACAATGCGCTCCGGATCAACGGGCTGGGGGCCCCTCGCGCCTTCTGGACTCCATTGGTCCGGGAAATCGGCTTCCCGAATGTCAGCTACGGCGAAGATTATGCGGTAGGACTGCGGATCAGCCGGGAATATCGGATCGGAAGAATCTATGACGTGCTTTATTCCTGCCGGAGGTGGGAAGGAAACTCCGATGCGGCGCTCAGCGTGGAGAAACTGAATGCCAACAACTTCTACAAGGACCGGATCAGGACCTGGGAACTGGAGGCGCGTATCGACATGAACAGAAAAAAGAAGGGAAATGACGGAAAATAAGTTCAAGAAGTTTGTAGGAGACCAGCTTTCCTGCTGGCCTTTGGCTTGCGGCAATTTCAGAGCCTTGAAGAATGTCGAGCTCCGGGAGATGGAGATCGGAGGACTGGAGGTGAAGCTTCAGTTCAATCCGGCTCGGATGATTTCTTCCGCAGCCAAGCTGGACAAGGAATCCCTGGCTGCCCGGAGGTGCTTCCTCTGTACGGAAAACCGTCCGCCGCAGCAGCATTTTCTCAAGTTCGACGGGCGTAAAGGGAAGAGGTATCACATTCTGGTGAATCCTTACCCGATCTTTCCGGATCATCTGGTGATCGCGATGTCCCGGCACTGTGAGCAGAGCATCCTCGGACGTTTCGTGGATATGCTGGACCTGTCGCGGAAGTATCCGTCCCATATCTTTTTCTACAATGGTCCTCATTCCGGTGCCTCTGCACCGGATCATCACCATTTTCAGGCGGCGCCGAGAGGAATGATGCCTTTGGAGAATGACGTGGACGGGCTGCTGAACGAGTGTGGACAGGAACTGCAGTACCTGACGGCTGTCCGTGAGGCGGAACTTTATCTTTACCGGAAATTCACGAGGGGCGTCTTCGTTCTCCATGCGGAAACGGCGAAATCGCTGGCGAAGCTTTTCTACCGACTGCTGGATTGCGCTGATGTGCTGGAAGGAGAGACGGAACCTCGAATCAATGCTTATACCTGGTTTTCCTGCGGAGAATTCCGGGCGATTGTCGTCATGAGGACGACGCACCGTTCTCATCATTACTGGTCCGATGGGCCGGATCATCTGACCATGAGTCCGGGCTGTGCGGACATGTGCGGCTATTTCATCATGCCGGTGGAGCAGGAGTTCCGCTCCATCACCCGGGAGCAGCTGGCGGAGATGGTGGCGGAGGTCTCCATCACGGAAGAGACGGAGGCGAAGATCTGCAACCGTCTGGTGCGTACTCAGCCTTTGCTGAATGTCGGGATCATGTCTGCCAAGGAAATCGAGTTCGAGGTGTATGATGATGGTGCCGGCGTGCGCAAGGCGGCGATCAGTGAAGGAAAGATCAGCTATGACGGGGCTTTGTACGATGAACTGTATTTCGGGGCAAAGACACTTTCGACCATGTTCGCTCAGCCGAGCTTCGAACTGCACGGCGTGACGATCGGATCAGGTTTCCATTGGGAAAGGAAGGAGAATCAGAAATTTGCCGGTGCGCTGAAGATCATCACGGACGGGGACAAGCTGACCGCGATCAATATCATCGGGGTGGAGGATTATCTCCTGTCGGTCATTTCTTCGGAGATGAAATCTACTTCTTCCATAGAGTTCCTGAAGGCCCATGCGGTCATTTCCCGTTCCTGGGTCATGGCTCAGCTTTCACGCCGGTATGCTGCGCAGAAGGCGGATTTTCCGGAAGGAGTGGACAATGTTCCGGCCCTGGTCACTTACTTGGACCAGACTTTGCAGGATCGGCCGCAGGAAGGCAGCGAGGTCGAATATGTCCGTTGGTATGACCATGAGGATCACCGGAAATTCGATGTCTGTGCCGATGATCATTGTCAGCGCTACCAGGGTCTGACCCGTGTGGTCGGGGCAGCGGTCAGCAAGGCCATCGATTCGACCTGGGGTCAGGTGCTGACCTATGATGGCAAGTTATGTGACGCCCGCTTCTCGAAATGCTGCGGAGGCACGATGGAAAAATACAGCACCTGCTGGGAAGACAAGGATCATCCTTATCTTCAGGCGCTGCCGGATACACCGGATCATGATCCTTGCGGCGATCCTTTCTGCCATACGGAAGATGCGGAGGTACTTTCGCAGGTGCTGAACAATTATGACCAGGAAACGGCAGATTTCTACGAATGGTCGGTGAGTTATGGCAGGGAAGAACTGTCTGCACTGATCGCTCGTCGTTCCGGGATCGATATCGGTCTCCTGCAAGATGCGGAGGTGCTGGAAAGAGGCGCTTCCGGGCGTATCTGCAAGCTTCGTCTCATCGGTTCGAAGAAGACGCTTGTCGTCGGAAAGGAACTGGAGATCCGGAGGATCCTTTCGGAGTCCCATCTGAAGAGTTCTGCCTTCGATATGGTCTTCGACGGAGATCGTGTCCTGCTGAATGGCCGTGGCTGGGGTCATGGGGTCGGTCTCTGTCAGATCGGAGCGGCGGTCATGGCTTCCAGAGGCTATGATTACCGGCAGATTCTGGAGCATTATTATCCTGGAACCATCCTGGAGGAATGCCGATGAAGAACGCAGCAGAAAATAAGGTTCGTAATCCCTGGCTCTGGATCCCGACTTTGTATTTCGCGGAGGGAATCCCTTATTTCATCGTGAACCAGATCTTGTGCACGATGCTGACCAAGATGGGAGTATCCAACGGCGTGATGGCGCTCTATACGAGCATGATCTATCTGCCTTGGGTGCTCAAACCGCTGTGGAGTCCTTTCGTCGATCTGATCAAGACCAAGAGGTGGTGGATCACGACGATGCAGATCATCATGTCCGTGGCTTTCGTCTTCATGGCCTTGAGCCTGCCTCGTCCGGAACTTTCGGAGGGACCGCGTGCGGCTCTGGAATCGGTCGGCTGGGAGGGAAACGTTCCGGCTCTCCTGGATGCGGCTCGTGGTTCCGAGCCGGCTTTCCAGCTGATGGCGGAGGATGCGGGAAACGTGCTGGACGCCTGGTCGCGGATGAGCGTACCGGCAGGCACCCCGATCTCTCTGTTCTCATTGACCTTGATTCTTTTCTGGATCGTGGCTTTCGCATCCTCGACCCATGATATCGCGGCGGACGGCTTCTATATGCTCGCGCTGGACGAGAACCGCCAGTCCCTGTTCGTCGGTATCCGCAGCACTTTCTACCGTCTTTCTTCCATTTTCGGTCAAGGTATCCTGGTAGTCATCGCCGGTGTGGTCGAGCAGCGGTATCATGATATCCCCTTGTCCTGGGAGGTGACTCTGGGCGTTGGAGCGGTGCTTTTCGCCCTGATCACGATCTATCATCTCCGTGCGCTTCCGCATCCGGCGGAAGACCATGAACGTCTCCATCCGGACCTGACGGCCCGTGGCATCGCTCGGGATTTCGTGAAGACCTTCGTGAGCTTCTTCCGCAAACCGCATGTGCTGACGGCTCTGGTTTTCATGCTGCTGTTCCGTCTGCCGGAAGCCCTGCTGCTGAAGATGATGAATCCTTTCATGCTCCATAGCGTGGAGGAGGGAGGACTGGGCATGACTACGACGACTTTCGGCTTGATCTACGGCACGATCGGCGTGGCAGCGCTGACTTTGGGCGGCATCCTCGGCGGTGTCGCGGCCTCTTCCTGGGGCTTGAAGAAATCGCTCTGGCCGATGGCGCTGAGCTTGGCTTTACCGAGCTGTGCGTTTCTTATCCTCAGCATTTTCCAACCGCAGAATCTCTGGCTTATCGGCGGCTGTGTCGTGCTGGACCAGTTCGGTTACGGCTTCGGTTTCACGGCCTATATGCTGTATCTGATCTATTTTTCGGAAGGGGAATTCAAAACGGCACATTATTCGTTATGTACTGCTTTCATGGCGATGAGCATGATGCTGCCCGGTCTGGTGGCCGGTTATCTTCAGGAAGCGCTCGGCTATATCGGCTTCTTCACGGTGGTCGCTCTCTGCTGTCTGGTGACGGTAGGGGTCACTTTCCTGGTGAAGGTGGATCCTTCATTCGGCAGGAAGAGGTAGTTTATTATATATTGTAAAACTTTCAAAATCAATGAAATGATGAAAAGGATTCATATTCTTATGGCAGCCGGCCTTCTTGCCGGAGCGTTTGCCAGTTCATGCGGTACCCAAGGTGCCGCGACTCGATCAGCAAAGGAGACGACGGTCTCTTTCCCGTCAGCTTTGTTCGCAGCTGTGGAAGCGAAGGCTGATAAAGGTGAGAATGTGCTGGTGTCTCCGTACAGCGCCGCTGCTGCTTTGAACTTGCTGCGGGAAGGTGCGGAGGGAGAGACTGCCGCGGAAATCCAGAAAATGTTGGGAGACTTCACGTTGGAACTTCCTGCTTCCGGTCCGGTCGCTTTGACTTCGGTCAATTCTGCCTGGGTCAATGAGAACTATCTGGTGAAGGCCCCTTATCGTCAGCTGCTGGAAGAACGCTATCAGGCGAAAATCGCGAATCTGGATTTTTCGGATCCGGCTTCACCGGCTGTGGTGAATGCCTGGTGCGCTGAGAAGACGCAAGGCAAGATTCAGGGGATCGTCGATCACTTCTCTGGCAATGATGTCCTGCTGCTGGTGAATGCTCTGCATCTCAAGGGAGCTTGGAACACTCGCTTCATGGTCAGTCCGCGTCAGAAGTTCTACGGTACGGAAGGTTGTGAGGAAGTGGATATGATGCACCGCAATGCTTATGCCCGCTATGTCTGTCAGAATGGAGCGCAGATGGTGGAGATCCTCTTCGATGGAGCTGAATATGCCATGTATGTCGTTCTTCCGGAGAAAGGGAAAGAACTTGGGGAGGTACAATATCGTGAACTTTTCAACAACCTCGCTTCGGAGAAGGTGGCTCTTTCCTTGCCGGAGTTCAAGGTTGAGTTCAGTGCTTCCCTCAAGGAAGAGCTGAAGCAGCTGGGAATGAAACGTGCCTTCACTTCCGCCGCAGAACTCGGGAAGATCGGTGACGGTCCGCTGGTCGTGTCCGATGTGAACCAGAAAACCTATATCAATGTGGACAAGGAGGGTTGCGAGGCTGCTGCCGTCACCTCGGTTTCAGTCGGTCTGACCGCTGTCCGTCCGGTGCGCAGCATCGAGATGAAGGTGGACCGTCCGTTCTATTATGTCATTTCGGATACGGAGGGCAAGCATATTCTCTTTGTCGGTAAATTGAATCATGTGAAATGAGATGGGTGCTGAATTATCTGGTAGCTGCCTGTCTGATGCTGGCTCTGCTCGTTCCGGTAGAGGCTTCCGCAGCTTCCCGGAGGAAGAAGAAGCAGGTGGCTGCCGTTCCGGTCGTTAATACGGATTCCCTGATCGCGGCCAGGGCGGATTCATTGGCCCTCTGTCTGGCCGATTCCTTGGCGGCTGTCAAGGCGGATTCTCTGGTGGCGACGAGGATGGAAGCGAGGGCAGCGCAGGAGGTCATTCCCGGTATTGAAGTGCTGGTCAGTCGGGATTTCGCTGGTCTGAAAGGGAAACGGGTCGGACTGGTGACGAACCCGACCGGAGTCGACCGCCAACTCCATTCTACCATTGACATCCTTTATCATGCCCCTGGCGTGGAACTCGTGGCACTCTACGGACCGGAGCATGGCGTGAGGGGAGATGCTTATGCCGGTGCTGAGGTGAAGGATTTCAAGGATCCTGTGACCGGACTTCCTGTCCATTCGATCTACGGCGCGACCCGGAAACCGACGCAGGAGATGCTGAAGGGTATCGATGTGATGGTCTATGACATCCAGGATACCGGCATCCGTTCCTATACCTTCATCAGTTCCCTGGGGCTGGTGATGGAAGCTTGTGCGGAGGCCGGAATCGAAGTGATGGTCCTGGATCGTCCGAATCCGCTCGGCGGTCTGAAGGTGGAAGGTTCCTATGTGGAGCCGGGCTTCCATTCTTTCGTCAGCCAGTACAGGATCCCTTATCTCTATGGCTTGACCGTGGGGGAACTGGCGCTCCTGATCAATGAAGAAGGGCTGAACTGCGGACAGAACGGCAAGCAGACCCCGGCGCATTGCCAGCTGACGGTCGTTCCGATGGAGGGCTGGAAAAGGGAGATGCTTTATCCGGAAACCGGTCTGCCGTGGGTACTTCCTTCTCCCAATATTCCGCATCCGACTTCTCCGGGCTGCTGCGCTTCGGCCGGCATCTGCGGAGAACTGTACAATTTCCTGAACATCGGTATCGGTTATACCCTTCCGTTCGAGGTCTTCGGCGCGACCTGGGTCGATGCTGACCGACTTAAAGAAAGGTTGGACTCCTATGGCTTGCCGGGCGTGGAGTTCCGGGCGATCCATTACAAACCTTTTGCAGGAAGCAGTGCCGGAAAGATGGTTCAAGGTGTGCAATATTTCTATACGGATTATCTGGCTGCCGACATCACGCTGACCCAGTTCTATGTGATGCAGGCGGTCGCTGAACTCTGGCCGACCAAGAAAGCCTTCGAGGTGGCTTCGCGAGTAGGACTTTTCGATAAGGTCTGCGGTTCGGACTATATCCGCACGACGTTCTGTAAACGTTACAAGGTGGAGGATATCGCCTCTTTCTGGCGTAAGGATGTGGCGGACTTCTGCCGTCTTTCTGAGAAATACAAGCTTTACCGGTAGGCTCAGAGGAGCGTCCGGTAAGCTTTCCGGAGCTGGGTATCTTCTCCTGAAGAAAGGAGAAGGGTCTTCCCGGCTTTCTGAGGATGGTCTGAGGTAGGGATGCCTTCCGCTGCCATCACGTCGATCAGATGGCGGGCTACGGCCGGTGCCGGATTGATGACGGTGACCGGATGCCCGAGCTCTCGGGCGACTTTCAGGATCGTTTCTGCCAGGAAAGGATAATGGGTACAGCCCAGAACAATGGTGTCAGCCCCAGCTTCCAGCATCGGGCGGAGGCTGCGGGAAACGACCGCTTCAGCTTCCGGACCGCTGGTCTGTCCTTTCTCGACCATTTCCACGAAGTTCTCTCCGATGTGTTCCATGATACGGACGTCCTGGGAATAGATGTTCCGGATGTCCGTGTATTTCTGGCCGTGCAGGGTGCCTGCCGTCGCCAGGACACCGATCACGCCGGTGCAGGTCTGCCGGGAGGCGGGTTTCACGGCCGGTTCCATGCCGATGAACCGTATATGGTCGTGCCGACCGCCGGTCAGTTCCAGAATGTGGAGACGCTGTTCTTCCGTCTCAGGTTCCGAGTACTTCTTCCGGAGGAAGGAGACAGCCGCAGCCGTGGCGGTATTGCAGGCGATGACGATGATGTCCGCCCCATATTTCCCGACCAGTTCCTCGGTGATCGTTTCTGCGCGGGAACGGATGAATTCCCTGGATTTCGGCCCGTAAGGGCAGTTCGCGTTGTCGGCATAATAGACGAGATCTGCTTCGGGGAGTGTTTTCCGCACCTCCTTCAGGACAGAGAGTCCGCCTATACCCGAGTCAAAGATTCCGATCATGTCTTTCAAGTTACCAGTAATGCAAAGTTAACATTTTTCCTTTTTTTAAGGTCTAAAAATTTCAAACGGGTGCAGAATTTGTTAATTTTGTAGGATTTTAGACAAGTAATCAACTTCAAACGAGATGACAGGTTCAGAACAGATCAAGGAATTGCGCCAGCGGGTGGAAACCCTCGGCCGCTGCATCAATATCGATGCGAAAAGGACAGAGGTCCAGAAAAAGACAGAGAAGACGCTTGCAGCTGATTTCTGGGACGATCCCAAGGCGGCGGAAGCCTTCCTGAAGGAATTGTCCGGAGTCAAATTCTGGGTGACCGGCTATGATAAGGTCTCCGCTGCGGTGGATGATCTCGAGGTCCTCTATGACTTCGCGAAGGAGAGCCTGGACCGTCTCGGTGCCGAGAATGCAGAGACCGATGAGTCCCGGGATCTGGATCAGGCCTATGCCGCTGCGGTCAAGGAACTCGAGGCGCTGGAGTTGAGGAACATGCTGGGGGCGGAAGGAGACAACCTCGGAGCCATCCTCACGATCAATTCCGGAGCCGGTGGAACGGAGGCCAATGACTGGTCTGCCATGCTCATGCGCATGTACATGCGCTGGGGAGAACGCAACGGCTACAAGATGACGGTGACGGATCTGCTCGAGGGCGAGGATGCCGGCATCAAGTCCGCGACCATCGAGGTGGAAGGCGATTTCGCCTTCGGTTACCTCAAGGCGGAAAGCGGTGTGCACCGTCTGGTCCGCATCTCCCCGTTCAATGCTCAGGGCAAACGTCAGACCACTTTCTCTTCTGTCTTCATCTATCCGCTCGTGGACGACACGATCGAGATCGAGATCAATCCGGCCGATATCGAATGGGATACTTTCCGTTCCAGCGGTGCCGGTGGACAGAACGTGAACAAGGTGGAGACAGGTGTGCGTGTCCGCCATATCCCGACCGGCATCATCGTCGAGAATACGGAAACCCGTTCCCAGGGAGACAACCGTGAGAATGCGCTCCGTATCCTGAAATCCCGACTCTATGACATTGAACTGAAGAAACGTCAGGAAAAGCAGGCTGAGCTCGAGGGGCAGAAGAAGAAGATCGAGTGGGGTTCCCAGATCCGAAGCTACGTCCTCCATCCGTACAAGATGGTGAAGGATCTCCGGACCGGTTACGAGACTTCGGATACCCAGGGCGTCCTGGACGGCGACCTGAACGAGTTCATGAAAGTCTATCTTATGGAAAACAACAACTAATTTACTTTGATAATGGAATTCAAATATGCACCGATGTTTCAGCTTGGTGAAGACAAGACTGAATACTATCTCCTCACGAAAGATCATGTGAGTGTTGGTGAATTCGAGGGCAAGCCTATCCTCAAGATCGAGAAGGAAGGACTTACCGAAATGGCTAACGCAGCGTTCAGGGACGTGTCCTTCATGCTCCGTCCGGAACACAATGCCCAGGTAGCGAAGGTTCTGAGCGATCCTGAGGCCAGTGAAAATGACAAGTTTGTAGCCCTGACCTTCCTGCGTAATGCGGAGGTGGCCTGCAAAGGAAAACTTCCGATCTGCCAGGATACCGGTACCGCCATCATCCATGGCGAGAAAGGTCAGCAGGTCTGGACCGGCTTCTGCGATGAGGAAGCCCTTTCCCTGGGTGTCTACAAGACTTATACGGAAGAGAACCTCCGTTATTCCCAGAATGCTCCGCTGAGCATGTATGAGGAAGTGAACACGAAATGCAACCTTCCGGCACAGATCGACCTCGAAGCTACCGAGGGAATGGAATACCGTTTCCTTTGCGTGACGAAGGGTGGTGGTTCTGCCAACAAGACCTATCTCTATCAGGAGACCAAGGCACTGCTCAACCCGGAAAAGCTCGTTCCTTTCCTGGTCGCCAAGATGAAGACTCTCGGAACGGCAGCCTGCCCTCCATATCATATCGCTTTCGTGATCGGTGGTACTTCCGCTGAGAAGAACCTGCTGACCGTGAAGCTGGCTTCCACCCACTATTACGATGAACTGCCGACTACCGGTGATGAGACCGGACGTGCCTTCCGTGATGTGGAACTGGAGAAACAGGTGCTGGAAGAGGCTCATAAGATCGGTCTCGGTGCACAGTTCGGCGGTAAATATTTCGCGCATGATGTACGTATCGTCCGTCTTCCGCGTCATGGTGCCAGCTGCCCGGTAGGTCTGGGTGTAAGCTGCTCCGCTGACCGTAACATCAAATGTAAGATCAACAAGGACGGTATCTGGATCGAGAAGCTGGACGATAATCCTACTCAGTGGATCCCGGAAGAATTCCGTCGCGAAGGCGAAGGTGGTGGCGTGCAGATCGACCTCGATCAGCCGATGGAGAAAGTCCTCCAGGAACTGACCAAATATCCGGTATCTACCCGTCTCAGCTTGAACGGAACCATCATCGTCGGCCGTGACATCGCTCATGCGAAGATCAAGGAGCGCCTCGACAGGGGAGAGGAAATGCCGCAGTACCTCAAGGATCATCCGATCTATTATGCAGGTCCTGCCAAGACTCCTGCAGGTATGGCCTGCGGGTCAATGGGCCCGACGACTGCCGGTCGTATGGACCCTTACGTCGATCTCTTCCAGAGTCACGGCGGCAGCATGATCATGCTGGCAAAGGGTAACAGAAGCCAGCAGGTGACCGATGCCTGCAAGAAGCATGGTGGCTTCTACCTCGGTTCCATCGGAGGTCCTGCCGCTATCCTTGCGCAGAACAACATCAAGAGCATCGAGTGTGTCGAGTATCCTGAACTGGGCATGGAAGCAATCTGGAAAATCCGCGTGGAGAATTTCCCTGCCTTCATCCTCGTGGATGACAAGGGTAACGACTTCTTCAAGAAGCTCGGTCTCTAATCAACGCGATTCTATAGGTAAAGCCGGATCAGAAGCATTTCTGGTCCGGCTTTTCTGTATCCTGTCGGGGGTAAAAAAAGAAGGCTGCCTTCAACAAGGCAGCCTTCTTCAGGTTTATCTGTCGTATAGACTAGAACATTTCAGGATCTTTGTGTTCCTTGTTCTCTTTGTGCTCGCTGTCACGACGTGGCTTGCGGTCATCGCGACGTGGACCTCTGTTGCGGTCGTCGCGACGTGGACCACGGTCGTTGTTGCGCGGTCTGCGCTCCGGCTCGACATAGCCTTCCGGTTTCTCGATGAGAGCTCTTCTGGAAAGTCTCATCTTGCCGGTCTTGGCATCGATCTCGAGGAGCTTGACATCCACTTCGTCACCGATGTTGAGGACGTCTTCAACTTTCTCGGTCTTGTTCCAGTCGATCTCGGAGATGTGGAGGAGTCCTTCCTTACCTGGGAGAATCTCCACGAATGCACCGAACTCGAGGATGGATACGACTTTACCGTGGTATACGGTACCTACCTCAGGAACAGCTGTGATGTTGTTGATCCATTCGATAGCGGCATCCATGGATTCCTTGTTCTCACCGAAGATGTCGACAACACCGATCGTCTGACCGTTGCAGATGTCTTCTGTGATGGTGACGGTTGTACCGGTCTCTTTCTGGATCTTCTGGATGACCTCACCGCCTTTACCGATGATGGCGCCGATGAACTCACCTGGAACCTGGAGCTGTACCAGTCTCGGAACGAACGGCTTGTAGTCCTCACGCGGCTTGTCGATGGTCTTCATCATCTCGCCCATGATGTGGAGACGGCCCTGGCGTGCCTGCTCGAGTGCTTTCTCGAGAACGTCGTAGGAAAGTCCGTCTACCTTGATATCCATCTGGGTAGCGGTGATACCGTCTTTCGTACCGGTTACCTTGAAGTCCATATCGCCGAGGTGGTCCTCATCGCCGAGGATATCGGTAAGGATAGCATATCTTTCGTTCGGTCTTTCTTTATCGGTGATCAGTCCCATTGCAACACCTGCAACCGGTTTCTTGATCTTGACACCGGCATCCATGAGCGCGAGACAACCAGCGCAGACGGTAGCCATGGAAGAAGAACCGTTGGATTCGAGAATGTCGGAAACGACACGGATAGCGTATGGGTTCTCCGGAGCCATCGGAACCATTGGTTTCAATGCTCTCCATGCGAGATTACCATGTCCGATCTCACGACGGCCTACACCACGCTGTGCTTTTGCCTCACCGGTGGAGAACGGCGGGAAGTTGTAGTGGAGGACGAACTGGTCCGTACCCTGGCAGAGTACTTCATCGTGCTCCTTCATGTCAAGTTTCGTTCCCAGGGTCACAGTTGAAAGAGACTGTGTCTCGCCACGGGTGAAGATTGCAGAACCGTGGGCGCAAGGAAGATAACCGACTTCGCACCAGATCGGACGGACTTCCGTCGTGTGACGACCGTCCAGACGCTGACCCTCATCAAGGATCATGTTTCTCATGGCTGCTTTCTCTACAGCATGATAATATCTCTCGACCATCATGGTCTTGGCTTCACGCTCTTCCTCCGGAATGGTCTCGTAGAAGGACTCTTTCAAAGCATCGAAAGCGTCTGTTCTTTCCTGTTTGCCGGAACCGGATTTAGCGATAGCGTAGCATTTGTCATAGCAGAACTCTTCTACAGCCTTGCGGAGATCTTCGTCGTTCTCTTCGTGGCAATAGGTTCTCTTGACGGTCTTTCCAGCTTCCTCTGAGAGTTCCATCTGCACTTTGCAGTGTTTCTTGATCTCTTCGTGAGCGAACTTGATGGCATCGAGCATTTCTTTCTCGCTGACCTCTTTCATCTCACCTTCGACCATCATGATGTTGTCGTAGGTGGCTGCGACCATGATGTCGATATCGGCATCAGCCATTTCGCTGAAGTTAGGGTTGATCTTGAACTCGCCGTTGATTCTTGCGACACGTACCTCGGAGATAGGACCTTCGAACGGAATGTCGCTGACAGCAAGAGCTGCAGATGCAGCAAGTCCTGCAAGAGCATCCGGCTGGATGTCTTTCTCTGCGGAGATGAGGTTAACGGTTACATAAACCTCTGCGTGGAAATCTTCCGGGAATAGAGGCCTGAGGGCTCTGTCGACCAGTCTGGAAATAAGGATTTCATAATCTGAGGCCTTTCCTTCACGCTTCATGAATCCGCCAGGGAATCTTCCAGCTGAAGCGTATTTTTCTTTGTAGTCTACCTGGAGCGGCATGAAGTCGACGTCCTCTTTTGCGTCTTTCGCGCAAGTTACTGCTGCGAGGAGCATGGTGCCTCCCATCTTGACGACTACGGAACCGTCTGCCTGTTTGGCAAGTTTACCGGTTTCAATCTCAATTACCCTACCGTCGGATAATTCAATCTTCTTGTTGATGATGTTCATTGTGTTTGTTTCCAACCTGCCTCCCCCTATGGGAGTGGATTAATACTGTAAATCTATTCGGTCATATATATTGTCTTCTTCCTGGCGCTGCAGGTTGCTTTTACACGCCTGGAAGTTTGTATTTCAGCGAAAAAAGGGGGCTTCCGGACCAAAACCGGAATTCCCCCTTCAGCGTCTCCTGATATGTTGATTATCGACGGAGGCCAAGCTCCTTGACGATAGTTCTGTATCTCTCGATGTCAGTGTCCTTGAGGTAATCAAGGATTTGACGCCTTCTACCTACGAGCTTCAACAGAGAACGACGTGTCGAGAAGTCCTTCTTGTTTTTTTTGAGGTGCTCGGTAAGGTGAGCGATACGGTAGGAGAATAAAGCAATCTGAGACTCAGCTGAGCCAGTGTCAGTATTAGACTTTCCGTACTTCGCGAAAATCTCTTGCTTCTTTTCTGCTGTCAAATATTCAGCCATATTGCAAAAAGATTAAAATGTTAATAATGTCCGGTCTCACCATGAGACCAAAAGTGGGCGCAAAGATATCTATAAATTATCATTAAATCAAGACATTGCGCTAAATAATCGTGCGATTTTTTGTATAATTTTGCTGTTCTCTTGAAAATCTCATTCCTATGGCGGCAGGACAGAAAATATATGATGATCCGGAAATCGGCCTTTATACGGTGCGTAAAAGTTCCAGGGCCAGTCAGGTCAGCATCCGGGTGCATCCTGTCAAAGGCGTGGAAGTGGTCCTTCCATCCTATGCACCTTATCTGGCAGGAGTGAGTTTCTTCAAATTGAAGAAGGCTTGGGTCAAGGAAACGCTCCTGCGGTTCCAGTCCGCACCGAAGATCACGCAGCGTGCCGCTCCGGAAGAAGTGGAAAGGCTCCGGCTGCAGGCTCGGGAGGAACTTCCGTCCCGTCTGGCGGTGCTGGCTCATCGCTACGGCTTCATTTACCGGCGTGTCGCCATCAAGCACAATTCATCGAACTGGGGAAGCTGCTCTTCATTGGGCAACATCAATCTGAACCTGAATCTGGTTCGTCTTCCGCGGGTGCTTTCTGATTATGTGCTGATCCATGAACTCTGTCATCTCCGTCATCATGACCATGGGGAAGAATTCCATCTGCTGCTCGAGCGGCTGTGCGGGGACAATCTGGCCCGGTTGGTGGAAGAAGGGGATGCGGAAGCTGTCCGTATCGCCGCGCTGGTCCGCCGTTCCAGGGCAAAGCATCCGGTCCATTTCGTGATGACCAGGGAAATCCGCAAGTACCGTCCGGTCTAATTCCTTTCTGTCCAGTCTTCCGGATGAAGTCCCAGCAGTTCGCAGGCCTGATCGACGCTCAAGGCGTTTTCCAGGCTGAATTCACCGCTCCTGCTCCGGGTCAATGAACTTAAGTGGGCACCGCTGCCCAGTTCTTCGCCGAGATCCCGGGCAAAAGCCCTGATGTAGGTACCTTTGCTGCAGGCGATCCTGATATCGGCGACCGGAAGTCCGAGCGCTGAATTGTCCGTGACCTTGATGCGGGAGGAGGCTCCGCTACTCTGTTCTCCGGTGATCGCTCCGTTCTCCTGAAGTTCCTGAAAACGTCGTTCAGCTTCTCCGTTCTTGCACTGGGCCGGTCGGAAAGACAGCAGTTCCAGAGCGCTGATCGTGATGCGGGAGGTACGGATGCTCTCGGCGGCCGCTTCATCGAAGGTGCGCTCACCTTCGCCGGCCTGATGTTCCTTGAACAGTTTCCGGGCCAGTTCATAGGCTCTTACACCGTCGACGGATTTGGCGGAGAAGAGCGGGGCCACCTGGTCCTGTTCTCCCAGGAATTTATCAAGATGTGCGGCTATGTGTTCTTCCGTGATGTGTTCGTGCGGAAAGAAACGGTCGATCCCTTTTTCCAGATCATAGGAAGGAGTGGTCGCGCCGAAAGTGATGCTGGCGATGTACTCTTTGTCATGAGCCTGGAAACTTTCCGCCAGTCTGGTCGCCTTTCCGATGCAGACGATCAGGATGCCCGTCGCCAGGGGATCCAGCGTACCGGCATGACCGACCTTGAGATTCTTCTTCCCGAAATGTCTTTTCGCGGCATATTTCACTTTCCGGATGACATCGGCGGAGGTCCAGCGGTAAGGCTTGTCGATCGGCAGCACGATACCGTCGGGATAATCATCGATGTTCCGGGAAAAGGGGAGGGTGTCCGGCCCGGCTGCCAGGGGATGGAGCTCTGCGACTGCCTCTTCCAGTCTCTTCTGTTTCTGCGGGTCGATCATACAGGGATCTTGTCGATTCTTCTCTGGTGTCTGCCGCCTTCAAAATCTGTATCGAGCCAGGTCTCGGTGATGGTTACCACGTCCTCGAAAGAGATGAAACGGGCCGGCATCACCAGGATATTGGCGTTGTTGTGCTGTTTCACGAGGGCTCCGATTTCCTTGCTCCAGGCCAGTCCTGCACGGATCCCCTGGTGGTGGTTGAGCGTCATGGCCATTCCGTTTCCTGTTCCGCACATGGCGATGCCGCAATCTACTTCATGGTTCTCGACGGCATTGGCCAGCGGATGAGCGACATCCGGGTAATCCATGCTTTCGGTGGTGTCGGTACCGAAGTTCACGACTTCGATTCCTCTTGCTTTCAGGACTTCGATGAGCCTGTTCTTGTAATCTACGCCTGCGTGGTCGCAGCAGATACCTAGTTTCATGAT
>JAHHQP010000033.1 GCA_020026355.1 Bacteroidales bacterium | reverse complement strand
ACTTGCGGGAAAGTCCAGATTTTTCATCCTCTGGTAACCCTTTCATTTCGGTAGGGTGCGGTTTCCGTTATGGAAAAAATCCTTAACTTTAACCTTCCGCAAACACAGAAACCACTATGGAGCGTTACCTCTTAGCTTTAGACCAAGGGACCAGCAGTTCCCGAGCCATCGTCTTCAACCACAAGGCAGAAATCTGCTCGACCGCACAGAAGGAATTCACGCAGATCTTCCCGCAATCAGGCTGGGTAGAACATGACCCTGACGAGATCTGGTCCTCCCAGGCCGCCGTGATCGCCGAAGCCATCACCAAGATCGGCATCAACGGACTATCTCTGGCCGGTATCGGCATCACGAACCAGCGCGAGACCACCATCGTCTGGGATAAGGAGACCGGAGTCCCCGTGTACAACGCCATCGTCTGGCAGGACCGCCGTACCGCCGCCTGGTGCGACCAGCTGAAAGCGGAGGGCAAGAGCGAACTGATCCGCGAGAAGACCGGTCTGATCATCGACGCCTATTTCAGCGCCACCAAGATCCGCTGGATTCTCGACCATGTCCCTGGAGCCAGAGAACGGGCAGAAGCCGGTAAGCTTCTCTTCGGCACCGTGGACACCTGGCTCATCTGGAAACTCACCGGTGGAGACGTGCATGTGACGGATGTCAGCAACGCCTCCCGAACCATGCTCTTCAACATCCATCGTCTGGAATGGGACGAGGAACTGCTTTCGCTTTTCGATATTCCCAGGTCAATGATGCCGGAAGTCAGATCCAGCAGCGAGATCTACGGTCATACGCGCACGACCCTCTTCGCGCACAAAGTGCCGATCGCCGGCATTGCAGGCGACCAGCAGGCAGCTCTCTTCGGGCAGCAGTGCACGGAGCCGGGAATGGTGAAGAACACCTACGGCACCGGCTGCTTCATGCTCATGAACAGCGGTTCTCAGCCGATCCGCTCCCGGAACGAGCTGCTCACGACCATCGCCTGGAAAATCGGAGATCAGGTCAATTATGCCCTGGAAGGCAGCATCTTCGTGGCCGGCTCCGTGGTTCAATGGCTGCGTGACGGGCTGGGCATCATCCGCTCCTCTTCCGAAGTAGAGGAACTGGCAGCCCAGGTCAAGGATACCGGCGGTGTCTATTTCGTTCCGGCCCTGACCGGCCTGGGCGCTCCTTGGTGGGATCCTTATGCCCGCGGCCTGATCGACGGGCTCAACCGAGGCACGACCGCCGCCCACATCGCCAGAGCAGCCCTGGAAGGCATCGCTTTCCAGACCATGGATATCGTGAACGCCATGTCTGAAGATGCCGGTATCGCCCTGAAGGAACTCCGCATCGACGGAGGAGCCTCCCGGAACAACCTGATGATGCAGTTCCAGTCCGATATCCTGAACATCCCTGTCACCCGACCGGCCACGACCGAGACGACAGCCTTGGGTGCCGCCTTTCTCGCAGGACTGGCGACCGGCTACTGGGAAAGTCAGGAAGAACTGAAGCAGCTGACCGGAACGGAATGCCAGTTCCAGCCGAAAGCCTCCCAGGAAGAGGTCGATGAGAAGATCCGGGGATGGAAAGATGCCGTCGCCCGTACCTTGAGCCGAAGACAGGCATAGGTAGAAACAAAAAGAATTGGTAGATTTGCACCGGAAAAATCAATAATATAGAATCTCATGGAAAAGAAACGCGCAGCCGTTGTCGGCTATGGAAATATCGGACGCTATGTCGTCGAGACCCTCAGGGTCACCCCTGATTTTGAAATTGCAGGTATCGTCAGAAGAAGCGGAGCAGAGCACTGCCCGGAAGAGATCGCGGACCTGAAAGTCGTGAAAGACATTCAGGAACTGGGAAAGGTGGATGTCGCCATCCTCTGCACCCCGACCCGTAAAGTGGAAGAATACGCCGCTCCCCTGCTGAAGATGGGCATCAATACCGTCGACAGCTTCGACATCCATACAGGAATCGCTGACTTGAGGAAGAACCTCGGAGAACTGGCCCGCCAGCACCAGGCTGTCTCCATCATTTCAGCGGGCTGGGATCCGGGCAGTGACTCCATTGTCCGTGCCCTGCTCCAGGCCATTGCCCCGAAAGGCATCACCTATACCAATTTCGGCCCCGGCATGAGCATGGGACATACCGTTGCCGTGAAAGCGATCGACGGCGTGAAGGCCGCCTTGTCCATGACGATCCCGACCGGTACCGGAGTACACCGCAGAATGGTGTACATCGAGCTGGAAGAGGGAGCGGATTTCGCGAAGACCGCCGCCGCCATCAAGCAGGACCCTTATTTCGTCCATGACGAGACCCATGTGGTCCAGGTCGACGACGTGAATGAACTGATCGACATGGGTCATGGGGTGAACCTCGTCCGCAAAGGCGTTTCCGGCAAGACCCAGAACCAGCTGTTCGAATTCAACATGAAGGTCAACAACCCGGCCCTGACCGCTCAGGTCATGGTCTGCGCCGCAAGAGCGACTTTCAGACAGCAGAGCGGCTGCTGCACGATGATCGAGATTCCGGTCATCGACCTGCTTCCTGGAGACCGGGAGCAATGGATCAGCAAACTCGTCTGAGCTGACCTTCATGGTTCCGCCGCAGCTGCCACCCTTCCCCGTTCTGAGAAAAGCTTTTCAGAACGGAAGGCTCAGGAAGAAGCCCGGTTCATGTTCCGGTAATCGGTCGGTGTGATGCCGGTCTGGCGCTTGAAATATTTATAGAATACGGAAGGACTGGAGAACTTGAGTTTCCAGACGATTTCCGTGATGGTCAGATCCGAATATTTCAGCAGACTCTTGGCTTCCATGACCGTCATCTTGTTGATCCAGTCCGGGGCGGAGAGCCCGCTGACATTCTTGATGATCTTGGAAAGATATTTCGGCGTGATGAACAGTTTGTCCGCATAGAAGCCGACGCTCCGCTGCTCCAGATGATTTTCTGTAACCAGTTTCAGAAAATCGTTGAAAATGGCGGTCTCACGGTTGGAACAATCGTTGGAAGGCTGGGATCCGAGGATTCGTGTGGCCCAGATCGAAGACAGGAGATAGGAAGCGGCCCCCAGAAGTTCACCGAGGATTTCCTTCTTGTTATCATAATCCGAAGTCAGAATAGTAGCCCCGGCCCGGAAAAACTGACCGAGACAGACGATATCTTCCCGGCACAAGGTCTGGCAAGGTTTCGTCAGAATACCGATACTCGCGTTGAAGAGACGGTTGTAATCGATGTTGATGCTGGCGAAATAGTTTCTGGAAAGAACCAGTCCCAGGAAGCTGACCTCCTCTTCGCCGCAACTGCAGACCTTGATGATATTACCCGGTTTGTTCACGAGCAGTGCATCTTCAGAGATGTGCAGCCGCTGCATGTTAACCTCGAGGTTGAAGCTGCCTTTCCGGCAGAAAACGAGGAAATACACATCCAGTTCAAAGATCTGGTCCAGAATACCTTGCACCGCCATTCCGTCGAAATCAATGACCAGGAGATCTCCCGGCAGTTCGGCCTGGATGGAAGTCGGGTAATTGGCCTTCAGATATGCGATGTCGATCAATTCCATGATTTTATCCATAATCCCACTTTTTTCGTTATCATTTCAATGGATTCTCCGCCGACCGGAACCAGGAAATGAACTTTCCGATTCCCTCGTGGAGACCGACGGACGGCCTGTAACCGATTTCCGTCTCGAGGCGGGTCGTATCCGCATTGGTCTGATAGACATCCCCCGGCTGCATGGGCAGAAAGCGCTTGATGGCCTCCTTTCCCATCGCTTCCTCCAGTTCCCTGATGAAATCCATCAGACGGACCGGATGGGAACATCCGATATTGTAGACCCGGTACGGAACCGCATCCGGTGCGGTCGTCAGGACCGGTGACGAATAGAGTACACGCAAGGTGCCTTCCGCAATGTCATCGATATAGGTGAAGTCGCGGATCATATCTCCATTGTTGAAGACCTTGATCTCCTCCCCGTCGGCGATGGCGCGAGCAAAAAGCATCGGTGACATGTCCGGTCTTCCCCAAGGTCCGTAGACCGTGAAATAACGCAGACCGGTCACGGGAATGCCGTAGAGCTTGGCGTAGCTGTGCGCCATCAGTTCATCCGACTTCTTGCTGGCGGCATAGAGGCTGACCGGCGTCTCCGTCTTGTCTTCCTCGGAATAGGGAACCTTGTCATTCATGCCGTAGACAGAACTGGAAGATGCGAATACCAAGTGCTTGATCTGATGGTGACGGCAGGACTCCAGAACATTCAGGAAGCCGTCCATATTGCTTTTCAGATACTCGTAAGGATGCGTGATGGAATAACGCACTCCGGCCTGAGCGGCAAGGTTCACGACATAGTCGAAGCCTTCCTCTTGGAACAACGCGTCCAGCGCATCCCTGTCCGCGATATCCATCCTGATGAACCGGCATTCAGGAAAAACGGAACTCCGCATCCCGACCCCATAGGGCCATTCAGCCTGGGTATCAGGACACTGGATACCGCAGACAGCCAGACGTCCATATTTCATGCGGACATCATAATAGTCATTGAGATTGTCGATGCCGACAACCGACTCCCCTCTTTCAGAGAGCATGTACATGATCTTGGAGCCGATGAAACCTGCGGCTCCGGTTACCAATACTTTCATTCTTCAATCATTTTCTTTTCAACCGGTATTCCGTCCAGGTCATAGAGCGCATAAGGACCGACAAGCGCCAGCCGCTTCCCTTCAAGCACATCCCTCAACTTTCCGGAATCCCCGATCCGCTCCTGCTTGACGATCAGGAGACCTCCTTCTTCTCCGGCACTCTCCAGGAAGCGGTCCTGGTCCGTGCCGTAATTGACGATATCCCTTCCGAGATAGACATCCATGTTTTCCGGACGGTTCACATAAAGGATCCGGACAAGCGTCTTTCCTTCCGGATCCGCCGCATCCACCTGTCTGCAGATATCCCGGTAACCGATCCACGGATTGATTTCCTTCATCTTGAACGAGCAGAAGAAGACGGTCAGAAAAAGGGATAAGGCCATGGCCTGCACCGCTGCCTCATGTTTGCCGACAAACACTTTCTCGAGCACCACGACCATACCGATCAGCAAGGCCCCGTAACCGAGAGCGACCGGCAGGCTGGTCAGGAAAGGATACTGTTCCAGCAAGGCAGCCAGCGGAGCGAAACCGGTCAGGTAATCCAGACAGCTGCCGAGGGTGGCGACCAGGAAGAGGACGACTGCAGGCACCGCAAGCAGGATGCTCATCCAAGTCTTCCACGGTTTCCGACTCAGATACAGCGGCAGCAGATAGACCATGAACGGAAAGATCGGAGTCAGATAGATGCCAAGTTTAGAACTGAAGCAGGACAGCATGACCAACGTCAACGTCACAGTCACGAGGAAGAGTCTTTCCGCCGGTCCCTTGTCGCTGCGGTCCACCAGACTGGCGATGAAGACCGGAATCAGCAGCAAGGCATAAGGCATCATCAGGTACCAGATGCAGACGAGATAATACCAGAACGGTTCCTTATGATGGAAGGCGTTCACGGCACGATCCATCGTCTGATGGAAAAGCAGATTGTCCAGATATTCCTTGCCGCCATCAAGCCATACTCCCGTGAGCCAGAGTCCGCTGAGCACTAGAAGTACCAGCCAGAACCGCCATCCGAGATATTTCCCGACGGTTTTCAGTCTGCGCTCCATCGCCAGGAAGGCCAGGATCGTCAGCGGAGGGACCAGCAATCCGACGGGGCCTTTGGACAGCAGAGCCAGGAAGACATACAGTGACAGGACCCAGGCCTGTCTCCGGCAATTTCCCTTGCCGGTATACATCCGATAGAAGACATGCAGGGACAGGACGATGAAGAAGCACATCAGCATGTCCATGCGCAGGAAGACCGACAGCCCCATGAACAAGCCGCAGCTCGCCAGCATGAGCGCGGCAGCGGCTGAGCGGGTAGCCGTCCAGCTGCTGCCGAGTTCATCACGCATCCACCGGTCCATGACCAGGAGGATTCCGAACATCGGAATCAGGGAAAGCAAGGAAAGAGCGAAAACGCAGTGCTGTCCGAAAAGCAGACGGCACAGCATCATCAGCCAGAAATAAAGCGGCGGTTTATCCGCATAGATCATTCCCTGATTGTAGAAGGCGAACAGATGTCCGTCTTTCAACGCTTCGTCCACGATACTCAGGTAACGGAGTTCATTGGCCGGAGTCACGTCCCTCAGGACCATGAAAGGAGTCAAGAGAATCAGGATCAGCAGGAAGAGGTATGTTATGTTGTAGTTCTTTATCTTTTTCATCCGTATCGATGGTTATCTTGTTCATGCTTTTTTCTTGCTGCTCCGGTAGCCGATCCAGAGGTTCCGGGCATAAGCGACGAAACCGAAGGACTGCCCCAGAAGAAGAACCGGATCCGCCCGGTAGATACCGTAAGCGATGATGACAGCGGAACCGACCAGACTGATGATCCAGAAACCGGCCGGAAGTTCCGATTCATGCCTCCGGAAGGAGTAGATCCACTGATAGACGAATCTCAAGGTGAAGATCATCTGTCCGGCAGATCCGAAGATGACGAGCCAGAGCGGGATTTCCTCGTTGCAGAAGAAATCACGGACAAAGTCTTCCGCATTCCCCATGACGCCGATGACCGCCATAACTGGCGTGGCGATCAGGAGGACCCGAAGCCCCTTCGTCAGCCTTTTCCAGACGCCCTTGCTGTTCAGGTTCCACAAATAGATGTAGTACGAGATCAGCTGGCCGAAAATGATGGCGAAATCATTCCTGAACCATCCATAGATACAGAGCAGATAGGCTCCCATCACACTGAGTATCCAATAGGAAGAGGGAGAGATCACACTCTTCGCCTTCTCTGATTTGATCCACTGGAGGATAGTCCGGCCTGAAAAGAAGACCTGGGCCAGGAAACCTATGGTATATACGATCCAATCCGGCATCTTATTCCAGATTATCGGAACCGACCTTGTAATTGATGTACCTCGGCTTCATCCAACGGAAGGCGAAACAATCCGCGAACGGCCCCCAGAGCCTGTTCCACAGATGGTACTTCGATTTTCCGGCCATTCTCGGGAAATGGCGGACCGGAACCTGCTTGTAACAGCCGCCGTCCTGCAGCAGGACAAGCGCAGGCAGGAAACGATGCATCCCCTTGAAAAGCGGAAGCTTCCGGGCCACATCCGTATGGAGAACCTTCAGCGGACAGCCGGTATCTCTAGCTCCGTCACCGGTCATCATGCGACGGAAACCATTGGCAATGCGAGACTGGAGATTCTTGAAGAAAGAATCCTTGCGGTCCGCACGGATGCCGATCACCATGCTGTAGTCAGCGATATCCTCCAGCAGCAGGTTGAAATCCTCCGGACTGGTCTGCAGATCAGCATCGATATAGCCGACATATTCTGAGAACGTATGGTCGATCCCTGCTTTGAGCGCAGCACTCAGTCCTGAGTTGCGTTCAAGTCTAATATAAAAGAAAGCCTTATGATTCCGGCAGATCTCCGCGATTCTGGAACTGCTTCCGTCCGTAGAACCATCGTCCACGAAAAGCACGCACGCCGGACAACGACTGATTCGGAGATAGGCGGCCAGTTCCCTCTCCAGTCTATCGATATTCCCCACCTCATTATAGAGCGGGACGAGAATCGTGAAACGGTATTCAGATGTCCTGTTCATCATTCACATTCAATTTTCAATACCTAATAAAAGAGAAAAATATTGCAGCATATTTGCTTTCCAGCGCTGGAGATAATCATCCGCATCGAAGCTGACGTTGAAAACCGGGTTCTCCATCAGTCGCTCACCGATGAAAGGTGTGATCAGCAGCATATAGAACGATGGCAGCACCAGGTCAAAAGAAACATCATTGATCTTCTTCTCCTTGATTTCCCTTTCATAAAGAGTCATCACCTCCATGAGAAGATTCCTGATCTCCGCATGATTGACCTCCCCGATGAAGCCGGCCGGATTGCGCTGGATCTCCTTCAGGAAAAACATCGGCAGATCCGGATTGGCCTTGAAATGCTCATAATAGGAATCGATGATGGTATCCAGACGTTCCAGAAAAGGACGGTCCGAATGAAGCATATATCTGATCTTCTCGATCGACTCCTTGATGATTCCGCCGAAGACCGCGTTGAAAAGCTTTTCCTTGGTGCGGAAATAATAATGGAGCGTGGGACGGTTGATACCGACTCTTTCGGCGATCTCCGTCATGCTCGCATCCGTATAGCCGCAATGGATGAAAGTCTCCCTGGCAGCGTTGATGATTTCTTGTTCTATATCTCTGTTTTCCATGATATCAGTAATTTAAGACAGCAATTCATTGCAATTCTGATGAAAGTGTTTACCTTTGCGACCTGACAATGGTGTCAGACTATTTGTCAAACACGCCTGCAAAGGTAAGACTATTTTTTGAAACTCCTATACTTTGACAGAAAAACGACATTGCACACACCTTGAGGCGATGACAGACCGTCAAGAACGACAGAAGAAGAAACAAGTTGAAACAATATAATGGAAGTATGAAAAGGATCATCACAACGATTTCAATACTATTGCTGACATTGACCGCAGCAAGCGAAGCGAACGCAGCGACAACGCAAATCAGGAACGAACGTATCCGAAAGACCACTCTCCTCTCCTCGGAAGACTCCCTGCAGCTGGCCGTACTCTACCTCACCCCCGATGAAGGAGTCATGCCGAAAGGTGTCCTTCAGCTGATCCACGGCATGTGCGAACACAAGGAACGTTACATTCCGTTCATGGAATACATGTCCGCGAACGGCTGGATCTGTGTCATCCATGACCATCGCGGGCATGGAGAATCCGTGCGTTCCACCAGCGAACTCGGATATTTCCATGAGGGCGGATACAATGCGATGATCGATGATGTCAAGGTCGTCAACGACTGGATCCATCAGACCTTTCCGGATCTGAAGGTCGACATGCTGGGACACGGCATGGGCTCTATGGTCGCCAGGTGCTATGTCAAACGCTATGACGAGACCATCAGCCGGCTCATCGTCTGCGGCTCTCCGAGCTACGACGAAGCCTCCCGTCTCGGCATCCGCATGACCCGGAAGACCATCGAGAAGTACGGCGGGCTGTCACGACCTGTCAAGATCCAGGAAATGACTTTCAAGTCCCATCGGAAGAAATTCAGGAACGAAGCATCCAGCAATGCCTGGCTCTGTTCCGACGTGACAGTCGTCAATGCCTACGACAAGGATCCGCTCTGTAACTTCCAGTTTACCGCCAACGGATTCAACAACCTGTTTTCCCTGATGCGCTACACCTACGACAGGAACGGATGGAATATCCAGAATCCGACGCTTCCGATCTTCTTCATCTCCGGCGAGGAAGACCCTTTCCTCTACACGGAAAGACAGTTCAACGATGCTGTCAGCTTCATGAGTAAAGTCGGCTATGCGAACGTCTCCTCGAAACTCTATCGAAACATGAGACATGAAATCCTCAACGAAAAAGGAAAGCAGCTGGTCTGGGACGATATCCTTGACTTCATTGACCGATAAATGTCGGAATTTCTCATTTGGGAAATAAAATTCTACCAAACGTCTCCTGACAGCGAAAAGAAAGGCAACCATTTTGTATAGAGAAATGGACGTCAACAGTTTCGGAACAAATAATAAATTATCTATAATAAAATGAGCATTGTTACAAAAAAATGGTGTTCCGCCATCGCAGCGACGATAGTGGTCGGAACACTTCCGGTTCATGTCTGCACAGCACAGACTACAGACGAAACCGCCCCGGAAAAGCAGGTACTGACCTTGGACGACTGCAGGCAGATGGCCATCAGCAGCAATGATGACATCACTTCCGCGGCCGTACAGATGAAAATGGCCGAGTACGACAAGAAATCCATCAGAGCCAACTGGTTTCCGGACATCAGCGTCAACGGTACCTATATGTATAACCAGAACTCCGTCTCCCTGGTCAAGGACGAACTTACCGATAAGATCACCGGAGCCGGCGCAGCAGCGCAAGGAACCATGGGAACCATCAAGGACCAGTTCATGCAGGCCCTGATGAAGAACCCGGCCGCTCTGCAGGAATTCATGAAGAGTCCGCTGTGGCAGACCATAACAGGCACCTTGTCCAAGCTGGACATCGCGCAGATCATCAGCGGCATCGGCAGTGAGATCGACGGCGCCCTCCATCCGGACCTCAGCAACATGGTCATCGGCGTCGTATCCATCAAGCAGCCGGTCTTCATGGGTGGAAAGATCGTCGCGGCAAACAAGATCGCGACTCTTGCTGAACAGCTCAGCCGCACTCAATACGACCAGAAATACCAGGACATCCTCGTGAGCGTTGACCAGGCCTACTGGCAGATCATCTCCATTGCCAACAAATACAGACTGGCCACTTCCTACGCCGACCTGCTCCATAAGCTGGAAAAAGATGTCGATGCATCCATCGCCGCCGGTATCATGACCAAGACCGACAAGCTTGAAATCAAGGTTAAGGTCAATGAGGCCGATATGATGAAGCTCAAGGCCGAGAACGGTCTGAGCCTGTCCAAGATGCTGCTCTGCAAGCAGATCGGACTTCCACTCGACAGCGAGATCATGCTGGCGGACGAAGAACTGGAAGAAATCCCGCTTCCGATACTTTCTGAAGAGAAAGATATGGAAACCATCTATCAGGACCGTCCGGAAATCAAGAGCCTGCAGCTCGCCTCCGAAATCTACAGACAGAAGGCCAATATGGTCCGCGCGGAAATGATGCCGCAGATTGCCGTAGGTGCGAACTACCTGATGACCTATCCGAACTTCTTCAACGGCTTCGACAAGAAGCTCGGCGGCACTTTCAATGTCGGCGTGATGGTGAACATCCCGATCTTCCACGCCTTTGAGAAAATGAACAAGACGCGCAAGGCCGAAGCCGAAGCGACCCTTTACAACATCAAGCTCAATGATGCCAGGAAAATGATCAATCTTCAGGTCACCCAGCTGCACAAGCAGCAGGCCGAAAGCCTGGAGAAACTCGATATGGCCAGAAACAACATGGAGAACGCGGAAGAGAATCTGAGGACCGCTTCCGTCGGTTTCGAAGCTGGAGTCGTCGCGACGAACACAGCCCTCTCGGCACATACGGCATGGCTGAAGGCACATTCGGAATACATCGATGCCGGTATCGAGCTCCAGATGAACAACGCCAACCTCATGAAAGCGGAAGGCTGCTACAGGAACACCCTCCCGGAATCCTTCAGCAAGGATAAAGCTCGGCTCTATGAAGAGACCTCCATGGAAACGGAAGAGGTGATCAAAGCCAGGAAAAAACAGATGAAGCTGGATGCAGAAACGACGAACGCCATGGTAAAAGCCGACAAGAAGGCTGCCAAGGAAGCGAAAGCACAGCTCAAGGCCGAAAAGAAAGCGGCCAGAAAAGCAGCCAAGAAAGCTGCTGCAGAAGAAAAGAACAAATAGAACATAAAAAATATAAAATATCATGTCACAGAAAAAAAGCTACAATCTGGCAATAGGCATCACGGCCTTGCTCACGATCATCATCATCATTGCCGTCATCGGCTATATCGTTTCCAAACCTAAACCGCTCGTCATACAGGGAGAGGCCGAAGCGACGGAATACAGAATTTCAGGAAAAGTTCCAGGAAGAATTGAAGAACTCTACACCCGCGAAGGAAGCATGGTCCATAAAGGCGATACGGTCGTCTTCATCAACTCTCCTGAAGTCCGTGCCAAACTGGCACAGGCACAGGCTGCAAGAGCTGCGGCAGATGCACAGAGCCTGAAAGCGAAGAACGGTGCCACCAAAGAGCAGATCGCAGGTGCCTACCAGCTCTGGCAGCAGGCCAAGGTTCAGGAAGAAGTAATGAAGAAATCCTTCGACAGGATCCAGAAACTCTATGACCAGGAAGTCATCGCCGCACAGAAATACGACGAAGTGAAAGCGAAATATGATGCTTCCGTCGCCCAGTGCAAGGCAGCCAAGAGCCAATATGACATGGCTGTCAACGGAGCACGCAAGGAAGACAAGCTGGCCGCACAGGCCCTGGTTGCCCGTGCCGACGGAGCTATTGAGGAAGTGGAATCCTATCTCGGTGAGCTCTACCTCACTTCTCCTGCTGACGGTATCGTCTCCAACATCTTCCCTCATGTAGGAGAACTCGTGGGACAGGGCGCTCCGGTCATGAGTGTCATTGACCTCAATGACATGTGGTTCACCTTCAACGTCAGAGAGGACTATCTCCATGGCCTGAAACAGGGAAACAAGATCATCGTCTACATTCCTGCACTGGACAATCTGGAGTGCACGGCTACCGTCAACTACATTGCCGTACGCGAGTCCTACGCCACCTGGAAAGCTACCAAGGAGACCGACATGTATGACGCGAAGACCTTCGAGGTCAGAGCCGTTCCGGACCAGCCGGTAGATGGTCTGCGTCCAGGAATGTCCGTCATCGTCAAAGAAACGATAAAATAACATGAAGAGTTTCAAGATACTGAAGAATGTCATCTGCAGAGAGCTCGAGATCATAGGAAGAAGGCCCCTCTACCTGATGGGATCCATCGGAGTGATGGCCTTCTGCGCCATCTTCTTCCTGACCTTCTTCCATCAGGGTCTGCCGAGTGACCTGCCGATTGGAATCGTCGACAAGGACGAGACTTGGGTCTCCCGGGAATTCGCCAGGAACCTGGATGCGACCCAGCTGGGAAAGGTCATCAAGTATGATACCTTCGCCGAGGCCCGGGAAGACATGATGAAAGGCAAGCTGACTTCCATCTGCGTCATCCCGGAGCACACCTACGACGATATCCTCGCCAACCGCCAGCCGGAATTCACCTACTACCTGAACGGACTCTATTTCGTAGGAGGTGCATTGGCCTACAAAGATATCCTCACACTGGTGAACCTCGCCAACGGAGCCGTCAAGCGTGAAGTCCTGAGAGCCAGAGGCTTCAACGACGATGCCATCATGGGACGAATCCAGCCGATCAACATCGACACGCACCAGATCGGCAACGCCTACACGAACTACGGCTACTACCTGACGAACATCATGCTCCCGGGCATACTGGAGATGATCGTCATCATTGTCCTTATCTATTCGATGGGTACGGAACTGAAATACGGCACTTCCAGACAGCTCATGGACACGACAGGCAATTCCATCACCCTGGCTCTCGGTGGAAAGCTCATCGTCTATACCGTGCTTTTCATCTTCCTGGGCATCCTGATGGAACTGCTGCTGTACCAGTTCATGCACTTCCCGATCGCCGGATCTGTCTGGAACATGGTCATCAACGTGATCATGCTCGTACTCGCCAGCGAGGGCATCGCCATCTTCATCCTGGGCTGTCTGCCGGTCACCAGACTTGCACTGAGCATCGGCGCCCTGTACAGCGTGATGGGATTTACCTTGGCCGGCTTCACTCTCCCGCTCGAGACGATGCCGCCGTATATCCAGGGATGGTCCGCAGCTTTCCCGCTGCGTCACTATTATCTCTTCTATACTCAGGAGGTCATCTTCGGAAGCGGCTTCGCAGGATGGTGGCAGGAGATCGTCTACATGCTCTGCTTCCTGCTGCTGCCGATCCCGGTACTCGGACGTTTGAAAAAAGCATATATCAATCAGAATTTTCCTAAAGAATAATGGCAAATAAACACTATATAAGAAATTGGTTCAAGGACTTCTGGGGAATCGCGACACACGAGCTGAAACAGATCTTCAGCGACAGCGGTGTGCTGCTGATCTTTCTGGTCGCCGGCCTGGCTTATCCGCTGCTCTACAACGTCATCTATCTGAACGGTATCCTGAACGACACCCCTGTCGCTGTCGTCGACGATGCCGGCTGCGAGCTGAGCCGGAGGTACATCCGGGAAGTCGACGCGACAAGAGAATGTTCCGTCGACTACCATTGCGCCAATATGGAGGAAGCCAAGGACCTGATGCAGAAAAGGAAAGTCAAGGGCATCATCTATTTCCCGAAAGATTACCAGGACAGGATCATAAGGAACGAGACAGCGACCATCTCCGTCTACTGCGACATGAGCAGTTTCCTGTACTACAAGAACGCGCTCATGGCCGTCAATCATGTGATGCTGGAAGAAATGAACAAGATTCAGGCAGACCAGTTCAGAGCTGGCGGTTTCACGGAAAGGCAGGTGGAGGAACTGACCCAGTTCATCACTTACGAAGAGAACAATCCGTACAACCGGGCCTTCTCCTACAACTACTTCCTGATCGGCGTGATCCTGATGCTGATCATCCAGCAGACCATGTTCTACGGAATGGCTCTTCTGGCAGGTACCATGCGTGAACGGAACAAGAGCTTCGCTTCGCTTCCTGACCGCTTTCAAGGCCATGGGCTTGGACGTATCGTCCTGGGACGAGGGGCTGCCTACGAAGTGCTGTACATGGGAATCTCCATCTACATCATGACTATCGTACCGGCCATCTTCGGACTTCCACAGCGGGGCGATTTCGGAGACTTGATGATGCTGGCCTTCATCTTCGTGACAGACTGCGTGTTCTTCAGCATGACCTGGAGCACCATGATCACCAGAAGGGAAAGCGTCTTCCTCCTCTTCCTGTTCATGTCCCCGATCTGTCTGTTCCTGACCGGAACCTCCTGGCCGGAAACGGCTTTCCCGACCTTCTGGAAATGGTTCTCGTACCTTTTCCCGACAACCTTCGGATGCAAGGCCTATGTGAACATCAACAGTGCAGGAGGCAACCTCTCCGCAGCTGGCGAACTCATTCAGGCCATGACCTGGCAGACCATCGCCTACGTGTTTCTGTCCAGTGTCTCGGTCTACATCGAGAACCACATCCTGAAATACAAGCAGAAGTAGATAGAAGAAACAGAGGCCGGGTCAAAAGTAATTTTGACCCGGTTTTCTATGTAATATGGCGTAGTAAGGGCGGAGGTCGCTCCTATAGAGTTCCGTTCCGCTGACGCTCCACTCCAGCCGCCATCCGACATAATGAAAGAGGGAAACTCTCAGTTCATATTTCTGAACTTTTGAGTCTCCCTCTGTTCCATTATCGTTACAGGTCATGGAATCGGATAGATTCCAGCCTGATCTTAGCTAAAACTTGAAATTGAGCTGCACGAGATATGCACGAGGCGGTGCGACAGCCATCGGACGTGTACTGTATTCCGTATTCAGCAGATTAGTAACCGTAAACTGGGTGGAAATCTTTTCGCTGATATCCACACCGGCACGGAGGTCCAAGGTGCAGTACGGACGATTATGCTCTTTCCAGTAGGAAGCGAGGGTCACGTCACCGGATTTTCCGAACAGGAAAGTACGGAAGTAATCCATGATCTCCGGCTTTTCCTTCTCACGCTCATCCACCATGATGTAGTCGACCGCAAGCGTCTTGCTCTTGACGATCAGGTTCAGGCCGATGTTGAGACGCTGCCAGTTGAAGTCCAGGACAGCCTTTCCAGTATGACGCTGACGGTACTTGAGGTACTTCGAACGGTTGGACTTCTCCTTCATCTGGAGAGGATCCTTATAAGTATCCTCCAGCGCATTCTTCTCTTTATAACCGACATCTTCCGGTTCAATGAATACATAGCCCAGATTATAGGTCAATGAAGAATGGTTGTTGAACTTCCAGATACCTGTCGTCGAGATTTCAGTACCGTAGATCCGGGCTTTGGACACGTTGTAGAACTGCGCGCCGAGACCTGGAGTCTGGTTTCTGCTGATCATCGAAACGACATCCGGAATACTGTTGATGTACTCGAACGTATCGTTGTTGAAGAAGCCGAAACGGAACTCGATCATATCGGAATACTGGGTATAGAAACCGGCGATATCAACGGAACCGGTAACGTTGCCGAAACGGTAACCCTGCTTGAAGCCGATCTCGGCATTGAAACCGCTTTCAGCTTTAAGCTCGGGATTCGGATAGACACCGACGCCACCGATATCCTTGCGGGCATATTTCTCGGTCAATGACGGGTAACGATAACCCTGGCCGAAACTTGCCCTGAGGAAGCTGAAGGTTCCCAACTGATAGTTCAGACCGGCACGGAAAATCGGACGGAACGGAATCGAAACGCCGAAGATGTCCGTCTGTGCCTCCTTCATGAAATTGTCGACACGGTAGTATTCCATACGCATTCCAGCTGATACGCTGAGGCGATCGAAGAAACGCTGGTCATACTGCAGGAAGAGAGAAATGTTGTCGGTATTGTGCGTACCGGTCACCTCTGAAACCTGTCTGTTATGCTCATAAGTCAATCCGGAAGTGAGGTTGGCTCCGTTTTTCCAGTTCTTGTGGAACTGGTAATCCAGATAGTAGTTGCACATACGATCGATGTGGACCGGATTCTGACGCGGAGAAATCACTCCGGAAAGCCATGGAATGATGTCGTTCTCTCCTGAAGGGAAACCATGGGACATCACCCATGCGATCAGATCGCTGTAGTCAGCTGTAGTCGCAGTCGGGAAGAAGCCCTGAAGGATACCGGTCGTATTCTGTACCAGTCCGGCAAGGTCGCCCTTGACGATCGGAACCAGAATCGGCACGAAGAAAGAATAATCTCCTCCTTTGATATCCTCTATGGTACCCTTGATCTTACCGAAGTCCGTACCCATGTTTCCGAGAATCGTCGCGATGTCAGTCTGCTCGGAAGCCTGGATCAGACTGTCGTCCTTATAGTAGAAACGAGCCTTGATCTTATGGGATGTACCATTCTCGTCATCAGTATAATTGAAGAATGGATTGAGGTTGAAATGATTCCCTTCCCTACCCATGTTCGCGAAAGAAGATGGACGATAGACCTCAGCAGGTGAACGCCACAGGAAAAAGTCCGCAGCCTGATCTGCCAGATAATCCGCATTGAAACCGTAGTTCATGTTCCGGGTAGCCAGACTCATCGGATGATGATAGGTCATGTTGCCACCGACACGGAAACGTTTGTTGAATCCTTGCTGCCGATAACCTTCATCCGTCATCATGTTCATGGAAACAGACACGTCGAAGTTGCCGATCCTGCGCGAATGAGAGAGATCCGCACCCTCATAGATCGGATTACGTACACCGGAAAGAACACTCTGACGAGCCAGTGTCTGGACACTGTACTTGTCCTCTTTCCAGAAAGTAGGATCTGACCAACGGTAAGAACTCTTTGCCGGATTGTCATAGATGCCGAAATAAGTCCTGATCGTGGTCTTCGGATCAAGTTCCGGACGTTTGCTGCGGACATTGATGATACCGTTCAAGGCAGAAGAACCGTAAAGAACGGATGATGCACCCTTCATGACCTCCACCTGGGCGATGTTCTCCACCGGAAGCGTGTTCCAGTTGACCATACCGTTGACCGGATCAAGGACATTCATTCCATCTACGAGCATGAGACAACGGGAACCTACACCGTAAGTCCAGCCGTTTCCGCCTCGGATGGACGGTTGCTTGTCATTGATATCCACACCCGGAAGCGTATTCAAGGTAGATGAAAGATCTGAGGGAGACTGTCTGGTGATCTGGGCCTCCTTCAGCAGATCCATGGATACGGTCACGTCAGTGATTTTCTGTTCGAAACGGCTGGCACTGACGACAACCTCGCCAAGCAAAGTGGACTGCATCTCCAGATAGATGTCCTGAATCTTCACTTCGTTGGGAGCGAAGACCATGTGCAGCACCTGATTCTCGTAACCGAGGGAAGCATACAGGAAATCGACACCTGTCGCTGGAACCTTGATGGAATAGGATCCGTCAAAGTCCGAAACAAGACCTTGAGATTTTCCGTTCTGGTCGGTATACAGAATATTGACGCCAGGTAAAGGTTCACCTGTCTCTTTGTCGTAGATGACACCTTTTATCGATTGTGCATCAGCCATCGCCGCTGCCAGAATCAGGGCGATGACCATTAGCACTTTAGGATATTTCATTAACGTACAGTTTCAGTGACCTGAGGAACGAGACGGATACCGATTTCGATGGACCTGGTTGTCTTGATTGTGATCGGCAAGCCATTCAGAATCGGTGGGACGAAAACAGTGACCATCTGCTGCATCTCTGCAGGAGCGCTCTGTTTGAGAACTTCCACGATCATAGCGACCGCACCTGGATCCTCGAAGATCGGGCAGACAGCCTCAAGCAACGGAAGAAGAGTATCCTTGTCCAGGAAAAGCTCCATAGCTTTCTTCTCCGCGTCCATGCGGTAACCGAGCTTGACACCGTTGGTGATCGCATTGTTCAGGACCGCCTTCACGTCATTGATCACAGCAGCAAGGTCAACCTGGATGGTCGGCTTGTCTCCACCGTTCTCGGCCGGAGCCTTTGTCGCTGGATCATTGCCCGGCTGCTGGCTCTGGATCATCTTCTGAATACCGAAGACATTGAGGGACAGCTTGGCTGAATTCTCGGTCACGCCGGAATAGAAGGCAAGGTTCAACGGGGACACGACCTGCTTGTCACGCTGATCTGCAGGGCTATATTTGATCTGGACATTGCCATCATTCAGGAAATAGACCTCATGAAGCAGTTCAGCAAGATGCTGTGCAGGGCTCTTTCCTTCGATCTTGACCATCATCATGACCATTCTGAGCGCATCCTGAATCGCCCAATCACCATCTCCGAACGGGAATCGATCCGCATCCCAATTGATGATAAGCGGATTTTCGGCATTGAGTCCATAGTTTCCGGCAAGCGGATTCTGCGGAGCGATGACATCGAAATGAATCTTGAGTCCATTCCTGTCGAAAGATCCTTTAGTAGTAACAGAATATCCCTCTACCTGACTTTCGCCGGAAATTTCGGCATGATCAGCAAAGACGGACATAGTAACGTCAAGTTCAGTAGTGAACTGGCCAGGAAGAACACCAGAGGTTTTCACCGGGCCTTCAGCTTTTGCTACAGCACTCCAATCCATGCCGGCCAAAGTCAAGGTAGCTTTGGAAGCATCTTCTGCATCAGGAGTGACGGTTACGGATTTTCCGTGCATCAGGCAGTCGCTGTAAAACAGCTCCAGACGATTGCCGGAAAAGGTTTCGGTTTGTACAAAAAAGGGCTCAGCCCCTTTCTTCTCACAGGATACAAGGGCGAGCACTGCTGCCGCACTTGCGAAAAAACGGTTAATGTTTTTCATTTTAAATCTGTTTTTAATTTAACATCTTTTTCTGCAAAGAAGCTACAAAGGTAAAAAGAATCTCTTTAAGATTGCTGAGAAACATTCCGATAAGACCAATTTTAATCATTTCAAGACAAAAATCACCGCCATTTTCACCATTTCAGGCTAATTTTATAGAATTCCAGCAAAGAAAAACGAATACCGGAGAATGGGAGAAAAAGAAAAAATCCACGAATAATTTGGAATTGTGGAATAAATGTCCGTTAATTGTAAAAGTACGACGCGGGGTAGAGCAGTTGGTAGCTCGTCGGGCTCATAACCCGGAGGCCGGAGGTTCGAGTCCTTCCCCCGCTACCAATCATTCTTGAAGCAGCTGCAATTTTCCTTGCAGCTGCTTTTTTTAAACCGACACCACAGATATGAAAAAATGAATCATCGCTCTGATGAGCATCACCTTGACCTCAGCCTGTTTCCTTGCAGGAAACCTGACAGCAGACGGCCGGAATCTTCCAGGAAAAAGACATAGACACAGTCAGGAACTGTGACCGATCCGAAGCAGGGCAGACTTCATCATTGACCCATGGATCTTCAGAAAAAGAATTCAGGTTCTTTCCTGATCTTGTTCTTCTTGCCGAACTTATGAGCCACGATCCGGTAGGACAGTCCGGCGAAGCCACGCGCATGCTCGGGACAGACCGCGATGCAACGGGCGCAATGGATACACCGTTCCGGATCGCTCACACGAAGATTCTCTAAAGAAATGGCTCCGACCGGACAGGCGCCGGCACAGACACCGCAGCCCGTACATTTTCTTCCTGCCTTTACCTGGAGAGGAATGGAGCCCGGTTGACGGTACGGACGGTTTCCAGGCAAGCGGATGCTCTTCAGATCGTCACTGAAACCCATGTACATCCGATCCTTACAACGGTCGCAGAACCGGCCGATCCTGAGGAAATCCGCCGTATCCGGTCTTCCGGCCGCGGTCTTCGGGAAGATCGAATGCTGGGCAATGAAGGCTCCTGCCGCAAAGACGAAGAAGCCACAAGGTTCCACAATATCCTGCAGTTCCACAAAGACATCATCGTAAGCGCGGTTGCCATAGACCGCCACGAGAATGGCCGGAGAATGGCTGCCTTTGATATGTTTGAGCGAATCCACCGTCATTGACGGGACACGTCCGGCATAGACCGGCATGCCGATCACGAGAAGTTCATCGGCAGAAAGCTGGAGATCCTCCTCCAATTGCCTGCCCGTCAGATCGATATAGTTCACCTCCCCACCGAGATTCTCCGCGATGGAGCGGACGATGCGCCTGGTGGTTCCGGTCGCACTGAAGAATACTGCTGTAATTTTCATTTCCTATATAATGTAAGCCGGTTACAAATCTACACATTATATAGATAGGCTTGCACATATTCCGTGCGAATTGAATATCTTTGGACACAATTACGCATATGATGAGAAAAATCGCCTACCTTACCGCCCTCCTGCTGCTCTGTCTGCAAGCCGGCGCCCAGAATACCGCCCCCTTGGAAACGGCACTGCGAGCCGCCATCCGGGACTTCGACGCCCAGGTCGGCATCGCGGTCTGTCTTGACGGGAAAGAGACCCTCGCCCTCCAGGACCAGGCACCCTATCCGCTCATGAGCGTGATGAAATTCCATCAGGCCGTAGCCGTGCTGCACACCTTGGAAAGTCGGCAGAACGCTCTGGATTCCACCTTGCTGATCCGACGTTCAGATCTCCGCCCGGACACATGGAGTCCGCTCCGG
>JAHHQP010000032.1 GCA_020026355.1 Bacteroidales bacterium | reverse complement strand
TCCGGCATACCGGTCGCCCCGACCGCTCCGCTGCAAGCGAGCAGGCCGGTCAGCACAAACAGATATGTCAGGAATCTTTGCATCTTTTTCTTTATCTTAAAGAGATTTTTCTTTTTCTTGATGTCACTTTCCCTTTATTCCGGTAACTTGTCGAGGTGGAAGACTTGCTGGAGCAGGCCGGAGGCTTCCAAGGCTGCCGGGGTATTCAGGGCGAGTCTGCCCACGCCTTCCTCATCCGTATGGAGGAGCAGAAGCAGATCCGCATATTTCCGAGCGACTTCCAGATCGTGTGTGGAATAGAGGATGGTCTTGCCTTCCGTCTGGGCCAGGCGGTGCAGCAAGGCGCCGGTGCTGTAGCGTCCCGGAATATCCAGCCAGGCTGTCGGTTCATCCAGGAGCAGGACCGGCGTATGCTGAGCCAAGGCTCTGGCGATCATGATCTTCTGTCCTTCTCCGTCCGACATGCTGTCCAGAGAACGTTCTGCAAAGTCGCTCATGTCGACGGCCGCCAAGGCCTGGTCCACGGCATCCCGGTCTTCCGGGCCTAAGCGTCCGATCCAGTCCGTGTAAGGTGCCCGGCCGAGCGCGACCATTTCGCGGCAGCGCAGGTTCGGAATGCGTGCTTTCTCGGTACCGACCGTCGCGATGAGGCGGGCCAGTTCTCCGGCATCCCGTCCACGGAGACTTTTTCCGTCGATCAGGACCTCACCTTCCAGCAAGGTCTCTCCGGAAGCGATGGCTTTCAACAAGGTACTCTTTCCGGAGCCGTTGCAGCCGAGCAAGGCAATCAGTTTCCCGGAGGGCACTTCCAGGGAAACGTGCTCCAGAATCCGGCGATTCCGGTAACCGATGCTGATATTCTTCAAACGGATCATAAGTTTCTGTTTTTCAATACAATTCCTATCACGACCGGGATGCCGAGCAGGGAAGTCAGCACATTGACCGGCAAGGCCGCTGCCTTGGAAATCAGATCACAGCAGAGCATCAGCAGGCTTCCGGTCAATATGGTTCCGGGCACGAGGATGCGGTGGTCGGCTTCCTGAAAAATAAAGCGGACCAGGTGCGGAACGGCGAGGCCGATGAAACCGAGCGGGCCGCAGAAGGCGGTGACGGTTCCGGCCAGCAGAATGGTCGCGGTATAGACGAGCCGACGGGAAGCGGCAAGGTTCAAGCCCATTGACCTGGCCTGTGATTCACCTAAAAGGAGCAGGTTCAGAGGCTTGATGGCACGTACGGCCAGCAGCAGACCGAGCAGGACCGAGGCGGCGAGCAGGCCCAGCTGAACCGGGGTGACGGTGCTGAGCGAGCCCATGGTCCAGATGATATAGGATTTCAGGGCGGCTTCGTCACTGGAATATTGCAGCAGCTGGACGAGGGCATCGATGCCTGAACTGAGCATCATGCCGAGGATGAGGACGATCATGATGTCCTTGATCCGGTGGCTGACGCTGGAGATGAGGGCGAGCAGGAGGGCACAGCCGATCCAGGCGGCTCCGGCCAGCCCGAGACTGCCGAGGAGGTTGCCCGCCGTTCCGGTGAGTGCCAGGCCACCGGCTCCTAAGACATAGAGCGCAGCGCCTAAGGAGGCACCTGAACTGATGCCGAGCACGTATGGTCCGGCTAAGGGATTGCGGAAAAGGGTCTGCATGAGCAGGCCGCTGACAGAGACGGCGGCACCGGCCAGAAAGGCTACCAGGGCCTTCGAGAGCCGGATATCCAGCACGATGGTCCGGGTTTCTGGCGTCACGTCTCCACCGGTCAGGGCTTTCCAGACTTCCGGCAGAGGCAGGGCGCTGGAACCGGTGAGCAGGTCACCGATGAAGGTGGCGGGCAGGGCCAGGCACAGCACGGGCCAGAGCCAATTCCGGCGTTTCTTCACTTGTATCGGGTCAGTCGTTTTCATGCTAAAGGTCGATAATAATGGAATCCCGTCGGGCCTTCCAGGAGGCCGGGATGGAAAATGTTCATGAGGTCTTCCAGGATGAGTTCCGGGTAGCAGACACCGGATTCCCAGAAATCATTGCCCCCGCGTCCATTGGTCCGCTTGTCGCAGTTCCAGATGCTGCCGGCGCGGAAGCAGCGGATGCCGGTGAATTTCGGGCAGACTTCCGCCACCTCCTTCAGACTTGCACATTGACCTGGATTCAACCAGAAGTCAGCCTCGGCAGCCATCAGATAGGCTCTTTCCAGGTCAATGGACTCGCTCTTGTTGCTCCGGTTCCCTTTGCAGAGGTAGTCACCCCCAGCCGCCGTGATCAGACGGACCATCGCGGAATTCTCCGAAGGCATGAACCAGGTGTCGCCGTAAGGGGTGTTCAGCATCACTTTCGGGCGTGGAAGGTCAGCCGGCAGCTTCTCGGCCAGTTCCTCGTAGCGGGCGACCTTGCTGCGGAAGAGGGCTTCTCCTTTTTCCCGGCAGCCGGTGACTTCCGCCAAGGCGATCACCCATTCCAGCCGTCCCAACGGGTCCGGTTCGAGGTATTCGCCGATGTAGAGGTAGGGGATGCCGAGGTCTTTCAGTCGACCTTCCAGCTGATTGGCGCTGCTGATTCCGTAGAGCAGGACGAGGTCCGGCCGCAGGGAGACCAGTCTTTCCAGGTCAATGCTGCTGTCGTGACCGAGGTCCGGGATGCTGTCGCGACGGGCCTGGATATAGGGGGATGTGATGTAGTCGATGCCGGAGACGGCTTTCACGGTGCTGACTTTGCCGAGCTGGTCGAGGAGGGCGATGTGGGTGGAGGAAAGGGCGACGATGCGGGTCGCGGAGTCCCGGAGGACCTGTCCGCGGAAACCGTCCGGCGCATCTTCTCCGTCCCGGGCGATGAAAAGTTCCATCGCGGTGGAGTCCGCTCCTTGCCAGGCTTGGGTGATGCGGATGACGCGGCTTCCGGAATCTTCGTTCCCGACGATCTCGAAGCCGGCCGCATGTTCCGGTGCGTACCAGGTATGGTGGAATGAAACAGGCTCACTGCCGCATGAGGCCAGTGATACCCATAGCAGGGGCAGGGTGACTGCCCGTAGAATTTTTAAGAATCTCGTCATGATCAGAATGCCGTGCTCCCGCGGAATTTCAATTGTTCGGCTGAGGGCAGGTCTTCTGACTTATCCCGATCTCCGCGCCTTCCCATCCTCATTCTGCTTCCGGGAAGTCTGCGGGCTTCTCGGAAACAGGTCGGACAGTGGCTTTCTGCGGAGCGGTCCCATTGACCTGAACCTATAGGAAACAGGGGAGGGACTGAAGGAAATACAGCAACGGGTATTGCTCCGGATTCGCACCGGATTCCCTTTTAAGCCGGCGCATTATGCGTCAGCACCGTTCAGCACCGCAAAGATAGTAAAAAAATGCACGGCGTCATTTCGCTTCCGGCAGTTTGTCGCCGGCGCGGGTCCAGATCAGGGTCTTTCCGAAGGGACCGACATGGCCACGGACATGGAGCTTTCCGTTCACCAGTTTGATGATGCAGTCGTAGCTGCGTCCGGTGTCGGGGTCGTAGACGGTGCCATTGTCCCAGCAGCCTTTCTCCTGGGTCATTCCCTCGATGAGCGGCATGCCCAGCAGCGGACGGCCTTTCATGGCTTTGTCCTTGTTGTTGGTGTCGGTCAGCAGCTGACCGTTCGCATCATACGGATGTTCGATCCAGGCGACTCGGGCACTCACGGTCTTTTCTTTCTGATAGACCTCTACGATGGCGCTCTTATCGGCCAGGTACCAGTATCCGAGAATGTTCTGTGCGTTTCCCAGCAGCGGGAGCAGCAGGAGAGTCAGTGTAAGCAGTGTATTCTTCATGTGTCGTCATTAAAAAATTTCTTATGGTGTTCTCCCGGTTCTTTTTCCGGTTCGGGGGCTGACTTGCAAAAATAGCACCTTTTATGAGAAAAATCCGGGCATTGTTCTAAAAGGATGCTTGAAATCAAATATTTCTCTATATTTGTACTGATTTATAGATAGGAATGTGCTAAAACACTTATTCAAATGAAGATGAATCAGAATGTCAAGACTGTGCTGTGGAACCAGAATATGGATCACCATTCGCGCTACAAGTCCATAGGTGATATTTTCTACATGATTCGTGTGGACAAATTTTCAGCCATGGCATCTTCCGTTCCGTTCACTATTGATATGGGCCTGCTCCTGATCTGTTTCCAAGGAGAGGTCGAGGTCGGTGTGGACATGCAGGTATGTCATCTGCATCGGAACGATATAATCGTCGTCCTGCCGGGACAGATCATCGATCAGCGGACTTCCTCTGAGGATTTCAAGGGGCTGATGATGCTTTATTCCACTTCTTTTTTCACGAACCTGAACTTCCCTGTGAATTTTCCGCTGGTGATGTACGATATCTCGAAGCCGCTTCTGTCCTTCTCTGAAGAACAGTTCTGCCTGATCAGGTCTTATTGTACTTCCGTAGAGGAGATCTGCGACGCTTCTATCCGTCCTGTACTCAAGAACGATGTGTTCAAATATCTCTGCATGTCGCTGATGTACGCTTTCAAGGATGAGATCGAACGTTTCTCCGCCCAGCAGGCCGATATGAACCGGGTGGTTTCCAAGAAATTCCTCCGGGTGCTGGCGGCCAATTTCCGAGAGCACCGTGATCTGCAGTTCTATGCGGACGAGCTGCATCTGAGCAAGAAATATTTCTCGGTCCTGATCAAGAACGAGACAGGAAGGACAGCTTCCGAGTGGATCGAGGAGTTCATTATCCTTGAGGCGACGAAACTGCTGGCCACGACGGACTACACGATCCAGGAGGTCAGCATCGCGATGAATTTCGCGAACCAATCCTTCTTCGGCAAGTTTTTCAAGAGGATGACGGGCATGTCGCCGAAAGCCTATCGGAAATCCCTTCTGGATGAATGAAGAAAAGCAGTTGCAAAACGCAACTGCTTTTCTTTTTCATTACTGCCGGTGACTGGATCAGTATTTCAGCCTGTCCATGTAACCTTCGCGGAACCAGACATCATTGGCTTCTTCCAGTTTGGCGCGTAGCAGGTCGCAGAGCTCGTCGAACAGGTCCGGGTTCTGTCTGTAGTCGATGTTGTACAGCTGGTAAGGGTCATCCACATCGTTGAAAAGTTTCACGTCCTTGATGTTGCAGTCGGGGTCGATCTGGATGGACATCGAGTACTGTGCGGTGCGGATACCTCTGGCGACAGGGAAGAAACTGCGTACCAGTCCGTCTTCGTCACGTTTGCCGTTCACGTTCTTGATGTAGAGGGCAGACTGGGGAATGTCGCATTTCTCTCCGTTCTCCAGCAGCATCGGTGCGATGTCGCGGCCTTCGCAGCTTTCTGGTATCTCAGCGCTGAAGCCTGCCAGGGAGAGCATGGTCGGCATGATGTCGATGGCGCTGAACAGGGTTTTCTCTACTCTGTGACGGATCTTGCCAGGATAGCGGATCATGAACGGTACGGTGAAGGCCTCGGTGTAGATGTTGTTCTTCGGCTCGTCGATACCGTGGCTGCACATCGTCTCTCCGTGGTCAGCGGTGAACACGACGATGGTGTTGTCGTCCAGCCCCAGGTCTTCCAGCTCTTTCATCAGGCGGCCGAAGTTACGGTCGACACCGGTCACGTTCGCGAAATAGTAACGAGCTGCAAGGGCCTTCTTCATGGTCGTGTCCGCATTTTCCCGGACGTAGAGCTCATCCAGCCCCATGTCCTTGTAGTAAGCGTAATCCTCCTCCATGCAGTCATTCATTGATCTGTACGGGCTGTGAGGTGGGTTGTAGGCAAGGACCATTAAGAACGGCTGGCCGTCCATACGTTCTCCGTGCTCGTTGCGGAGATAGGCGATGGCCTTGTCGGTTTCGTGATCTACGGAATATTCTTTCGGATCATAGCGGTTGCCGTCCTTGTCCCAGTAATGCGGGTTCTTGTGTTCGTCGAAGGTACCGTAGGAATACCAGTAGTCGAAGCCGTGGCGGCGTTCAGCCGGAGTATAGGCATCCCATACCGGATGGCGTTCGTCTACATAGGTTCCCGGGCGCTGCGGATTGTTCTTCGTCGGGAAGTCTGCATGGAGCTTTCCGATGTAGCCGCAGCTGTATCCCTGAGCCTTGAACACGTCAGAGATGCAGGTCGCATCCTGTCTGAGTTCGCTGCCTGGACGCTCTTCCATGCAGTTCAGCACGATGCCGCTGCGCTCCGGATACATACCGGAGAGGAAGATGCCTCTGTACGGGCTGCTGAGCGGGAAGTTGGAGCAGGCGTTGGCGAACACGACGGACTCGTCCGCGAAACGGTCGAGGTTCGGGGTGTGTACAGGATCTGCCTGCCAGTTCACCTGCTGCTGGTATTCCGGCTCGTTCCAGAAGTTCAAGGCTTGGTTCCTGAACTGGTCCGGAAGGATATAAATGACGTTAGGATGCTGCTGGTCCTGATTTTCCTGTTGTCCAGGTCCACCGCAGGAGACCGCTGCCAATCCGATTGCCGGGATAGCGTATCTTTTCAAGTTATTCATTTATAAATGTATCTAAAAAGTCATCGATTCAATATCATCAATCATCCTTCACGCATCATTTGACCGGTGCCTCACCGTTGTCGATTCTTGCTTTTCTGATGAGCGCTTCAAGGAAGTAGTAGTCCGCATAGCTGAGCGGAACGTCGATCTGGCTGCCGTGAGGGATACTTCCGACAGAGTGCATGAGGAGGAAGCCTCCGTTCTTGCCCAGTTCTGCACGGTAGGCAGGGGTAGAGAGGGACTCGATGATCTTGTCAGCCTCTGCACGGTAGTTCTCGTCTTTCGTGAACCAGTAGAGCTCGTAGAGGGCGGAAGCGATGATGGCGGCGGAAGAAACGTCTTTCGGCTCGTCCGGAATGTTCGGAGCATCGAAGTCCCAGTATGGAACGAGGTCTTCCGGCATGTTCTCGTCGTTGAAGATGAAATGCTCCACGTCTTTCGCGCGCTGGAGGTACTTCTCGTCACCGGTGAAACGGTAAGCGACGGTGAAGCCGTAGATGGACCAGGCCTGGCCTCTTGCCCATGCTGAATCGTCGGCATAGCCTTGTGCGGTGCATTTGCCGAGGACCTTTCCGGTCTCCAGATCGTAGTCTACGACATGGTAGGTGCTGAAATCGTCGCGGTAGTGGTTCTCGTAAGTCTTGTCAGTGTGGCTGATCGCGATGTTCCTGAAGGTAGGATCACCGGAAATCTCGCTGGCTTTGAACAGCAGCTCGAGGTTCATCATGTTGTCGATGATGACCGGGCAGGTCCAGCCTCTCTTGGACTGCCAGCCTCTCTCGGTGCTCCAGGACTGGATGACGCCGGCGTTCTTTCTGAATCGGGTAGAGAGGGATTTTGCAGTGTTCACGAGAACGGTGTCATAAGCCTCGATGTTTTTCAGACGACGGCCGTTGCCGTAGCTGTCATAGACCATGAAGCCGACATCGTGGTGCCAGGTCAGCCACTGGAGCTCGCTCAGGTTCTCCGTGTGCTTGCGGGCATGCTCAGCCCATTTCTCGTCACCGGTCAGCTCGTACATGTACCAGAGGGTACCGGAGAAGAAACCGCTCACCCAGTCGTCCTTCGGAACGAAAGTGACGGTGTCCGCCTGGAAAGTGGAAGGGATACGGATGGTATCACCTTCTTCGCAGGCGTCGAGAAGGTAGGTCAGCTGCTTTTCAGCGAAATCGATGTTCCGGGCGACGATGCCTTTGCTGTCCTTCACTTCCACGAAGTATTCGGCAGCCTCGTTGCCATCGGCCTTCTTCCCTTTCGGATTTCCGCAGCTGATGACTGCAATTGCTGCGAAAATGAATGATAATGTTCTGAATTTCATTTTGTTATGGTGTTATTATGTTGTTGTTTTCCTAAAGTTTCTCTATCTGGAAACCGGTGCAGAGCACATGATTGATCCAGAAGCGCAGACCGAAATGACCGTCGCACTCACCGGGCTCGATCGGAGCGGTGAAGATGGTCCTGCCGTCGATGGTGAAGCTGGTCTCCTGATCCTTCACGAGGATCTCCACGGTGTACCAATGGCCTTTTTCGATGAGGTTCGGTGCTTCGGTGTATTCTTTCAGGATCGGTTTGATCTTGCTGTCGTCGATGCCGCAGTATTCACCGTGGTATTTCCTGAAACGGGTAGTGCCGTTCTCATTGCCGCCGAAACCGCAGTAGAAGAGGTTCAGGGTATTGTAGTTCTTGAAAACACCGTTTCTCCATTCCGCTCTCTCGAAGAGATTGTCCGGATACATCGGGTCGGTCGCTCCCCAGAAGCAGTTCATGTCGCTCAGACGGTCGAATTCGCCGCCTTCATCCAGTACGGTGATCCGGTAGCTGATCTTGTAGTCGCCGCTCAGTTTCTCTTTGTACCAGACCGTGTTGCCGTCCGGAGAAATGATGTTCAGGGTATCGTTCCTGCAGATCACGCTGGTCAGTTCAGAGTTGCATTCCCAGGTCCAGTCGTTGAGATCCATGGGAATCCTGTCTTCTTGCATTCCACAGGCGGCCAGAGCCGAGAGACAGCCTGCCAATATGAATATCTTCTTCATTTCCTATGTCAATGGTTATATTATTCTACGGTTGCCGGTGCTTCCCAGTTGTCCGGGAGCTTTTCGCCGACCTGTGCCTTGAAAGCCGCCTTCATGGCTTCCGCCTTTTCAGGATTCAGGTCAATGATGTTGTGCTGCTGGTGCGGATCTTCCGCGAGATTGAACAGGCTCCATTCGCCCAGGTTGCCCAGCTCGTTGCCGGTGTTGTTGCGTTCACGGCCCGTGTACGGCGGCAGGAGCATCCAGCTTCCGCTGCGGTAGGCCAGGCGGCCCTGTGCCTCGCTGATCAGATCCTCGCGGCCGATCTTGTCCTGGCCCAGGAAGGCATCGAGATGTTCTTCACTGTCGAGACCTTCCGGAACCTCCGCTCCGATGAGCTTGCCGAGGCTGGCATAGAAGTCCAGCTGGGAGACCATCGCTGAGGATACGGCCGGCTGGATATGTCCTTTCCAGTAGATGGCCAATGGAATGTGCGTGCCGCCGTCGAAGAGACTGTATTTGCCGCCTCTCGTACCGTTGCGCGGGTCATGTCTGCCCAGACGCTCGACGCAGTGATCCACATAACCGTCATCCAGTACCGGACCGTTGTCGCTGGTGAAGATGATGAGGGTGTTCTCCAGCATGCCGTGCTCTTCCAGGTAGCTGCAGAGCTGTCCGACGCACCAGTCTGCCTCCACGACGGCATCACCTCTCGGACCGAGGGTCGTGCTGCCGACGAAACGGGCATTCGGTGTTCTCGGAACATGAGGCTGGTGCAGACCGTAATACAGGAAGAACGGTCTGTCCGCGCTCTGCTGATCCAGGTAACCTTTCACTTTACCGAGGAAGTAGTCGGCCATATCTTCATCCACCCATTTCGCTTTCTCGCCACCTTTCATGTAGCCGATTCTCGGGATGCCGTTCACGATGGAGCAGTTGTGTCCGTCGGACCATTTCATCTTCAGCATTTCCGGATTCGTCAAGGCTGTCGGTTCTCCCTCGAAGTTGTGCTCGTAGCTGACATGGATCGGGTCGTCGGCTTCCAGACCTTCGACCAGTCCGTCCTGTACGAAGACGGTCGGCACACGGTCGTTCGTCGCCGCGACCAGGCAGGTGAAGTCGAAACCGACGGTGTTCGCGCTCGGAACGATCGGCTTGTTCCAGTCGACGTTGCCGTCACCCATTCCCAGATGCCATTTTCCGATGGCGGCGGTATTGTAACCGGCGGCCTGGAACATTTTCGGCATGGTCGGTATGTCGGTCGGGATCAGCAGGGGAGCGTCTCCCGGGAGGATCTTCGCATCTTCGTTGCGCCAAGGGTAAAGTCCCGTGAACATGGCGTAGCGGCTCGGTGTGGAGGTTGCGGAAGTGGCGAAGCCGTTCTCGAAACGGATGCCTTCGTTACCCAACCGGTCGATGTTCGGGGTGTGGATGGTCGTGCTGCCGTACAGGCTGACATCGCCCAGTCCCAGATCATCTGCCACGATGAGGATGATGTTCGGCTGCTGCGCCGGTGCTTTCCCGTCGCTGCAGGCTCCTGCCGCCAAGGCTGCGGCAGGCAAGGCTAGAAGGATTCTTGTGTCTTTCATTGCGGTCAATTTAATTTTACGTGAAGATAGCATTTATAATCGTGCTTCGGTCTATATATAGGTGTCTTTTTACCGATTTGTACTGTAAGGTCGTTCTTTGTACTTCATGACCTCCTGTTCACCTTTGCTTTCATGAGAATGCTGACCTGCAGACATCTCTCTGCCGTTTCCTGACCCTTCCCGGAATGCGGGCACGGTCTTGCCTGTCCCCGTTCCGGAGATGAAGATATCATATAGGTATCTTTTGATTCTTGAATTGGTCTGATTTACTCCTATTTTGAGATTTATTGGTCATTTATACTGATAATGAATTTATGGATAAAATTTTATCATTTTATTGACACATCATTTTAAATGAATCATTAACTTTGAGAAATACTAGTTTTTTAATATAAATAAAGTTTCAGTCAATGAACAGAAAATTTCTTTTCGTGGTAGCTATGCTGCTACCTCTTTTTTTGTCATGTGGCAAAGAATCGATTGATCCGGTTGATGCCGGCACTGTCGCGATGACTTTGTCTCTTGAAAACGGAAGAACCTGGAACGAGGGAGACGTCATCCTCGTGAATGGAGTCAAGCACGACATTTCCGAAGGTGCCGGAACTTCATCGGCAGTCGTAGAATCAGTCGCAGTTGCTGACAGCTATTCCGCCGCTTATGATTTCGGAGACGGTACCGTGAAAGACAATGTCCTTTCCGTCAATCTTCCGAAATCAGTATCGTCGGATGTTGAACCGATGGTACCGATGGTTGCCTGTTCTTCTTCACCGAATCTTGCTTTCAAGAACCTTCTCGGTTTCATGGCGGTGAAGATCGATGGCTCTGAAGTCATCAGGAAGATCGACATCACTTCCAACGATCCGGATTCCCGGATTTCCGGTCCGGCGACCGCTGCTCTTGATTTTTCTGGAGATCCCCGTCTCGTGATGGGAGCGGAAGCGGTTCCTACAGTATCCATTGACCTCGGAAAGGGTCTCGATCTGAGCTCCGGCCAGAAAGAGATCGTCTTCCCGCTTCCTCCTGCAAAGTACAGGAACGGCTTCAACTTCGTCATCTATGACGCAGAAGGTAAGGTCATGGTGGAAAGTCTCGAATATGAAATCGAGGTGAAGAGAGGTGAAAAGACAACTTTGACACCTATTACATATATCCCGGGATCTGATTCTCCGATCTCCATGATCTGTTCTGCAGAAAATGATGCCTTCGGTCAGCCGACCCTCTGGGCAAGTTCCGCATCGATCAACGTCAATGGTGCGCCGTATTTCCTTGAAAGCGGTGAGGGAACTTCGGAAGGTACCTTCGGCCCGGTCATGAAGGCAGAAGAATATACCGTTGTTTCTCCAGCCAGAGCATTCTATGGATCTGCAAAGAACTATGCGCTCGTATCCATCCCTCACGTGCAGCTCGCAGACGCTCCGCTTTGCGAGACCAATCCTCTGGTCGGTGTGACCGCTTCTGACAGGATGGACCTCAAATATGCCGCCGGTGTCGTGTCTGTCAAGATTTCCGGCAATAACATCATCAGCAAGATCCAGCTCATTTCCAAGAAGAAGACGGCCTATATCGCAGGTAAGATGGACGTCGAGTTCTCAGGCGACAGTTTCCAGACCACGATGGGAGCGGGTTCCGAGAATTCCATTATCCTTGACTGCAAGGGCGGCGCTTCTACAGCTAACGGAAAAGTCTTCAGCTTCGTGGTTCCTGCCGGTGCTTATCAGGAAGGATTCAGACTGATCATGACCAACAACAGAAATCAGATGAATGTCGTGGAGACTGGTGCGGTGACGGTCGAGAGAAATGCAAACGCCGCTCTTGAACCGGTGCTCTGGCAGCCTTCAGCAGATGATCTGGGTAATCTCAGTGCCTTCGGCTGGGCCAACTGCTATATCGTGACCGCAGCAGGAAAGTATTCTTTCGAGACCAAGCTTGTTGACGGATCCAACGTGGCCGGCATCAGCAAGGTCGACTGGCTCTGGGCTCACAGTGTAAAGGGTGATGCTTCAAAACTCGTGAGCGGCATCTCCTATAAGGAAGGCACCGTATCCTTCGAAGCTTCAGCTGATGAGGGTAACGTTCTTCTCGCTGCATTCAATGACGCCGGTGAGATCGTATGGAGCTGGCACATCTGGCTTACCGATGAACCTCACACCATCAATATGGAGAACAGGAGCATCAAGGATCCTTCACTCGGTTATTTCGTGATGGACCGTAACCTCGGCGCGACCAGCGCAAAAATGGAGGATGGTGAGGAAATCTACGGCTTCTTCTACCAGTGGGGCAGGAAAGATCCTTTCTTCGGCGGAATGAAGAGCGAGATCGAGTTCGACGCAGAGGGCAATATCACCGGCAAGACTCCGTTCGGCAATGCGTCCGCAACGCTCTGCAACACGAAATATCCGCAGGCTAAATGGCAGTCCGAACTCGGAAATGCCAGCAACGGAAACGTTGACTTCGCTACCAAGAATCCGATGTTCTTCCTCGCTGCGAATGAAACGGTAGGCGACAACGGCTGGTTAGCAGCAGATGATCCGGCCAGAAAGAACAGTGATCCTGAAAAAGGACTCTGGGCTCCTTTCCACAAGACCAACTATGACCCATGTCCTGCAGGCTACCAGATTCCGAGAGGTGGTACCTGGAACGATCTCGAGCCTAAGCAGAGAGGTCGCTGGAACAGTGATTTCAGCGGATTCATCTATACCAGCACTTCCGGTGAGTCAACCTGGTTCCCGGCACAGGGTATACGTGTCTCACATCCTTCCGAGTGCGGTGCGCTCAGGTATGTGGACTCCGGTAAATCCAACTGGATCGGCGTATGGACCAGCGAACTGCTGACCGCACGCTATTCCTGCAGAGCCAAGAGCTTGAATATCAATAGTGTCCTCACCAACTCTCAGGCAAGTGATGATGCTTGGGGTTATGGACTTAATGTACGTTGTGTAAAAATTTACGAGAACTGATCATGTCATTGAAAAATATGTTGAAAGCGGCAGCTATGGTTGCCGCAGTAACTTTTGGCCTTGCTGTTTCTGTCTCCTGTGAAAAAGAAGTCAAGAAGGAGGAGCCGGTGGAGGTGGTCCTCAAGTCAAGGTTGAAGAAGTTCCATTTCAAATTCCAGCCAGGTACGCTCACCACGATTATCACCACGACAGCGGCAAGCTGGGAGGCTCAATCCAATTATTCATGGCTCAACGTCGAGAAAAACGCTTCGGAAGAAGATGCTCTCGATGTCACCGTGGACGAAAACGTTACGGACCAGCCGCGTGAGGGACATATTTCCATCATCGCTCTGGATGCTGTCGGAAAGCAGGTGAAATCCATCACGCTCCCGGTTGTACAGGATGCGAAAAGCGGTGTCGTGGCGGGAAACATTCTCTTCGAGGATCCTGAGTTCGAGAAGATCATGGTCGAGACCTATGATGGCGACGGTGATGGATATCTCTCAGAGGAAGAGGCTCTGGACATCAGGGAAATCGAGCTCGAAAGTCTCGGGCTGATCACTTCCGTCAAGGGAATCGAATACTTCAAGAACCTCGAGTTCCTGGATATCAGCGACAACAAGCTGACCAAGCTGGATGTCAGCGGACTGCCTAAATTGAAATATGTACATTTCAATCTGAACAAGGTCGAGTCTTTCAGATGTGAAGATTGTCCGCTTCTTCAGAGTGTCATGGGAAGATCCAACCGTCTGAAGGTGGTCAACCTCAAGCCTATCAGCAGTAGTCTTCAGGTTCTCGACCTCATGAAGAATGAACTTTCCTCCCTTGATGTTTCCGGTATGGACAAGCTCCAGTATGTAGCTGTCGGAAGAAACAATCTCGCTGAACTCAATGTCAGCGGTTGCAGCCAGATCTCTTTCCTGACCTGTCAGGACAACAAGCTTTCTGCACTTGATGTTTCAGACGTGAGCAAGCTCCTCAGTCTCGACTGCAGCAACAACTACATTGCGGAACTGGATGTCACGAAGAACAAGGAACTCGGTATCCTGAACATCGCAGGCAACAGGATCAGGAACATCGATCTTTCCGGCTGCCCGATGATGAATGCACTGAACGTATCGAATACTCAGGTCGCTTCCCTCGATTTCAGCAAGAATCCGGATGTGGAGGTGATCAGGTGCTCCACTTCCAAGATCACTGCTCTGAGCCTGAAGGGCCTTGCCGGACTTCATGTCCTCGAGTGCAATGAGCTTGACCTTTCCGCCGGTCTTGATCTTTCCGGAAATGCCCAGCTTCAGAAACTGTACTGCAACCGCTCCGGTCTCACCAGCCTGGATCTTCAGGGCAAGAAAGAACTGGATACGGTGGAACTGAATGACAACAGCATACCGACCCTTGACCTCAGCGGATCAGGAAAACTGGTTTCCGTCAAGGTGAAAGGAAACAACATGACCTCGCTGATCCTCCCTAAGTCACTGGAAGGAAATGCTTCCTTCACGCTTGAAAAGGATGGAGCCTGCCAGGTGACCTATCGCTAGTATCCGTTTCTCCGGCATCGTTCCGGAGAAGCAGACCAGATAATTACATATGAATTCGGATACGGAAGCTGCTGAAGACCGCTTCCGTATCCTTTAACGTTTGAAACATCAGTTATGAAAAGAATCGCAAGAGCTGCATTGCTCTCTCTGGCATTCATGGCTTCATATAGCTGTGAAAAAGAAGTCTCGCCGGTACCGACTTTGGACATAGTTCCGGGGAAAGAGGTGCCTGCCGAAGGACAGGTGGTGTCACTTGACGTGAAACTGAACGATGGAACGGCTGAAGGAGTCAGCCGGACGGAATGCACTGCTTCAGAAACGTGGATCTCTGATTTTAAATTCACTGCGGAAAAGCTGAATTTCACGGTGGCTCCCTATGAGGCAGCCCGTGAGGAACAGAAAGCCCGTACCGCTACCGTTACAGTCACTTATCCAGGCATCCAGCCGGTAGAAGTGAAGGTCACCCAGACCGCTCCGGAAACGCTTCCGGGCCTTAGTCTGGAGCTTGCTCTGAAAGTAGAGGGCGTGACGGTCAAAGTAAATTGTATCCCGAACTATCTGGAAGATACCTACGTGATCGGACTGGTAGAAAAGAGCGTTCTGGACGCTTCCGGCAGCGAGGCTGAATTCATCGCCGCCGACATCGAGAACCTCAAGAAAGAAGGAAACCTCGCCGACCTGCTTCTCAAAGGAAAGACGGAAGGAAAAGAGTTCACGATCGGCTTCGACAAGGAATATGAGGTAGTTGCCTATGGACTTTCTGCAGAAGGAAAAGCGACGACCGGCCTTTTCTCAGCCGCCGTATCAGCGCTTGCAAAACCAGTCATCACTGTAACTGAAACTCCTGAAAAGATCAGCTGTGACGGAGGAATTTTCACCATCCGTTATTCCGTGAGCAACGCGGTAGCCGGCCAGCAGCTCAAAGCTGTCTCTTCCGAGCCTTGGATCGCGGTCAATGAGGTGAAGACAGATGCCGTGACGATAAAGGTCTCTCCTTTCGGAGAAGATCATGATGTTCCTGCAAGGATCGGTAAGGTCGTCCTCAGCTACAATGGGGCCGAGGAGGTCACCGTGCAGGTCGAGCAGCAGCCGAGACTCCGTCCGGTCATCACCTCTACCTGGGACAATGCCACCGTCATTCCTGCGGATGGCGGCAAGTACAAGCTTCCCTTCGCTATCGAGAATGCGGTAGCTGGAAGGACGCTTTCTGCAACTGCTTCTGAAAGCTGGATCAGCGTCAGCAGCGTTTCCGAGAAAGACGGAATCGTTTCCATCTCCGTTGCAGCTAACGATGCAGCGAGCGGATCGTCGGCGAGAAAGGGTAGCGTGACCTTGAAGTATAGCAAGGCTGAGAATCTCGTCCTGACTTTCAGTCAGCTCTCGAGACAGGAGCCGGTCCTCACCATCAATTGGAACGACAAGATGGAACTTGCCGCAGAGGGAGGCCGCTTCGAAATCCCTTATGAACTTCAGAATCCGGTACCCGGCGCTGAGCTTACGCTTTCTTCCATGTACGGTTATCTCAAGGATCTGAAAGCTGCCGACGGAAAGATCACTTTCACTTTGACCGCCAATCCGGATACGGAGGTCCGCAAGGATTATCTTTTCTGGGAATATGGTGTCGGTGGAACCAAACTGCTGGAGGGCAGCATCACGGTACGTCAGGCCGCCAAGGAACTTCCTGCCGTGGCAGACATGACTTTCACCTTCAATGTGAAGAGCGTAGGATCCAGCTCAGTGATCCTCGACTGCACCCCTTCCAACACTTCAGCGACTTATGTCCTGGATGTCATCGAAAAGTCCGAGTACGATGCGACGACAGATGCCGAACTCATCCAGCAGAATATCGCCAAATGGACCGATCCTTGGAATTACGACAGCATCCTGAACCATCTGATCAGCGGTGTCAAGACCGATCACAAGCTCTCTCTTTCCAGACAGGATACGGACTATTACATCATCGCCTACGGTCTCAACGAAGACGGTACGGTCACTTCCAAGGCCATCAGCAAGACGCTGATCCATTCCCTTGCGAAGCCATCCATTTCCTTCGTAGACTGGGATCCTTGGAACACCCTTCCGAAGAAAGGCGGTCACTACGACGTGACAGTCAAGATCACCAACCCTACGGACACGGATGAACTGAAGGCAGATAACCGGTCAACGGATATCATTTCCAACGTCAAGGTAACGAAGGTCAGCAAAGCGGAATATACCGTATCCTTCGATATCGCCGCGAACAATTCCGGAATGACCAGGTATCTCAAGGTCATGGTCACTTACGGCAGTGTCCGGAAGTCCTTGCTGGACGACACTGAACAGAGTGCTTATAAATGATTCCTGTCAGGTGAATGAAAAACTGCTGCATGTGCAGGTTGGAGCCGTTCAGGCTCTGCTCTGCGATGCAGCAGTTCTTCTTTTCCGGACCGGCGTCCGCAGCTTCAGGTAGCCGCCAATTTCTTGTCCATAGTGCAGTTTTCTCGATTATAGTGCCGTAAATCGGTATGAATTGTTAAATTTGTGAAATTTTTCCGTAGTAATGGAACACAAATATAACTATATTATCGTAGGAAGCGGCCTTGCAGGACTCTATTGTGCGCTCAAGGCATCAGCTTATGGTAAGGTTGGATTGATTACCAAACGCAACCTTACAGACAGCAATTCTTACAATGCCCAGGGAGGTATCGCGGCTGTCTATGACAAGAATGACAAACCAGTATTTCATTTCGATGATACGATCGTGGCCGGAAGGGGACTCTGTGATTTCCCGTCAGTGGATATTCTGGTCAATGAAGGCCCGGAAAGAATCAGTGATATCATAAAACGTGGAATGAAGTTCGATATGGACAAGGAAGGACATATCACCCTCGGTCTGGAAGGAGGTCACCACAAGAGACGTATCTTCCATGCCGGCGGAGATGCTACCGGCCGCTATGTCACGAGCTTCGTCCTCGAGCAGGTGAAGAAGGAACCGAATGTGGAGATGTTCTCTGACCATGCTCTGCTCGGTTTCCTGACCAGGAACGGCAAATGCGAAGGTGTTCGCTGCTGGAATTATGAGACGAACAAGGAGGAGATCCTGCTTGCTCCGCATACGGTGATCGCTACCGGCGGAACTGCAGCGGCTTATACGCACAGCACGAATCCGCGCTCGACGACCGGAGACGGTATCGCCATCGCCTACCGTGCCGGCTGCGAGGTGGAGGATATGGAGTTCATCCAGTTCCATCCGACAGCCATCTGCAAGGAAGGTGCGGATACCTTCCTCGTCAGCGAGGCAGTCCGTGGGGAGGGTGCCTATCTGCTGAACCAGGCAGGGGAGCGTTTCCTGCTCGGCAAGCATGAGCTCAATGAGCTCGCTCCTCGTGATTTCGTGGCGCAGATGATCGACCGCGAGATCAAGAAGGAAGGCAAGGGCTGGGTCTATCTTTCCCTCAAGCATCTGGATCCGGAGGCCATCAAGTCCCGTTTTCCGACCATCTATGCGAAATGTGCCGAATACGGCATTGACATGTGTGACAGGATTCCGATCGCACCGGCCGCTCACTATACCGTCGGCGGTATCTGCTGTGACGAGGAAGGTCGCACGAATATCGAGAATCTTTTCGTCTGCGGTGAGGCGGCGTCGACCGGAGTCATGGGTGCCAACCGATTGGCTTCCAACTCTTTGCTCGAGTGCATGGTCTTCGCCCAGCGTATCGTTGACTTCTGCGCCCGCCAGGATTCCGCGGCGAACAGCGCCGTCGGTCAGTACGATGCTGAACTTGGTGCTGAGAAAGCTCATGTCGGTCAGGTCGAGGGCTATCGCTCCGGCTATGTGCCGCAGTATTTCCGTGAGGCTGCGCTTGACGATATCTTCCCGGGTGTACGTAAGAAAGTGGCTGAGCTGCTGACGCAGTATGCCGGTATCGTCCGTGACGACGAAGGACTCCGGAAAGGATTGGCTGAGCTGAGGGCTATGGAGGACGGCATCCGTGCCCTACCGCAGTTTTCTGAGGACGAGATCAACTGCTTCCGGTGCCTGAATCTCATCACGGTCGCGCGTCTGATCATGGAGGGAGCCTTCTATCGTAAGGAGAGCCGTGGCTGCATGAAACGTTCCGACTTTCCGGAGGAGAGTGCGGCCTTCGAGGTGCACACTGTCCAGCAGATCGGCAAGGGCATGACGACCCGCGCGATCCGCAAATAAGGGGACTGAACCCATTGACCTGAAAAATAGAAAAACAACAGTTATATGATTGAAAAAGAATACTTGATCGACAGACTGATCGATCTCGCCATTGAAGAAGACATCGCTACAGGCGATATCAGTACGGATGCCATCATTCCGGCTCACTCCAAAGCGGTCGCTACCATGAAGATGAAGGCAGACGGCGTCATTTCCGGCCTGTCCGTCATCCGCAAGGTCTATGAGCGCTTCGAGAAAGATTTCGTCTGGGAACCGCTCGTTGAAGACGGCGACCACGTGAAGAAAGGAGACATTATCCTGCGCATCCAGGCCAGCTATAGAACTTTGCTCTACGGAGAGCGTCTGTCCCTGAACATTCTGCAGCGCATGTCCGGTATCGCGACCGAGACCGCTAAATATGTGGCAGAGCTCGCAGGAACGCATACGCAGCTGCTGGATACCCGCAAGACGGCTCCAGGCATGAGGATGCTGGACAAGATGGCGGTGAAAGACGGTGGCGGAATGAACCACAGGATCGGTCTCTACGATATGGTGATGCTGAAAGACAACCATATCAAGATTGCCGGCGGTGTGCCTGCGGCGACTGCGGCCGTGAAGAAGAATCTTCCGCTGAGTGTGCGCATGGAGGTCGAGACGACCACGCTCGAAGAAGTGAAACAGGCTCTCGAAGGTGGTGCTGACATCATCATGCTGGATAACATGTCCAATGAAATGATGGCCGAAGCCGTGAAGATGATCGCCGGCCGTGCCAAGACCGAGGCTTCCGGCAACATGAACATCGCTCGTCTGAAAGAAGTGGCCGCTACCGGCGTCGACTATATCAGCGTCGGAGCTTTGACGCATTCCGTGACTGCGCTGGACATCAGCATGAACATCACCGAGGAGTAGTTCCCGGTGAAAGCAGAACCTGAAACTGAAACAACGTCAACATGACTCAAGAAGAAATGATCGAGAAGATCAACCGATTGAAGAAAGAGAAGAATGCAGTCATTCTCTCCCATTTCTATACGAATCCGGAAATCCAGGGGATAGCGGACTATCTCGGCGATTCCCTGGGCTTGTCCAGACTGGCAGCGACGGCCGATGCTGACGCCATCGTTTTCTGCGGTGTACATTTCATGGCAGAGACCGCAGCCATCATTTCCCCGGACAAGAAAGTGTATTCCGCCGCTTTCGATGCAGGATGCTCCCTGGCAGACAGCTGCGCCGCGGAAGGTCTCCGCAGATGGAAGGCCGAGCACCCGGGCGGTCTGGTCGTGAGCTACGTGAACACGACAGCGGCTGTTAAGGCAGAGACGGATTACTGCGTCACTTCAGCGAACGCGCTGAGGATCGTGAAGGCTTTGCCGGCAGATTGTCCTCTTCTTTTCGGACCGGATAGAAACTTGGGCGGATATATCCAGGAGGTGACCGGCCGCAAGATGGACCTTTGGCAGGGCTGCTGCATCGTTCATGATGTCATCACGCCAGAAATGGTCCGTCAGACCCTTGCCGAATATCCGGGCACGGACATCCTGATCCATCCGGAAGCCCTCTGTTCCCACGAGCAGGAATTCATTTCCAATCCGTTGATTCATTTCGCATCTACTGCCGGCATGCTGGACATCGTCCGCAAATCTCCGGCTCAGCGCTTCATCATCGGTACCGAGCTGGGCATCATGACTGAACTGCACAAGCAGAATCCGGACAAGGAGTTCATTCCGTTGAGGGAGACCTTGGTCTGCCACGAAATGAAGAAAGTAAGGCTCGAAGGCGTTCTGGATTGCCTCGAGAACGGTGCAGGCGAGATTGTTCTGGATGAGGCATTGCGTCAGCGCGCGCTCCTTCCGATCACTCGCATGATGGAGATGTAGGAAAACTACAGCGCACAGAAGAAAGGAACAAGGAACGGAACGGTGAAATCGACCAGGATTCCATGGAAGATGGAAATCGGGACGAATTCCTTTCCGGCATAGCGGGAGACCGCCGGCAGCGTCGTGTCGGCGGTTGTCGCTCCACCGATGCTGATGACCGCCAGTGGACCGGCCCATTTCACGATGAACGGTGCCATGATGATGGCCGCCAGTTCACGCATCACATTATACATCAAGGCAATCGTGCCTAATTCAGCGCCTTTCATATCCGTGATCAGAATGCTGGACAGGGAATAGTAGCCGAAACCGGAACCTACGGCCAGCCAGTCAGTCAGGCTGTAATCGTGAAACAGCAGGGCCGTGAGAGCTGATCCCAGCCAGGTCGCCAGTATCGTCACCAGCGGCATGAACAGCAGGCGTTTCTTTGAGGCTTTGAGGCTCTTTTTCAGTTCGCGGTTCTGTCCTAAGCCGAATCCCACGCAGAAGAGCAGGACATAGAGACAGAACAAGGTCGCGTGTTCCGGTATTCCGTTGCCCCAGCCCAAAGCTCCGGTGATCCATCCCAGGATGAAGAACAGCACGATGATCATGCTGTCTTTCATGGAACTGAAGATCCTCAGTCTGGATTTCTTCGGGTTCAGCTTATGACCGTCCGCATTCACATCTCCCATCGGTGCGGAAGTTTTCCGAGACACCTGCACTTTATTTCCTGCGCAATACACGAATTCATAGAAGGCCCATGAAGCCAGGGCGCAGGTCAATGAGCAGATGAGGGTGACAGCGAAGGCCTGTGCCCCTAAGTTTCCCAGCTGGCTGGTCAAGATCTCGTTCTTTCCGACTTCGATACCGATGAAGAACAACATGAGCCAGATGGCCAGCGGCAGAAGTTTTCCTACCCATTTCTGTGGCCATTTCCTCAATGACCAACCTATAAGAGCGCTGCCCCAGAGGGCTATAAGAACATTCAGCATATCATTTCATTTATCGTGAGAAACCGTATTCAACAAAAAAGCGCACAAAATTATCAAAAAATCAGGAATTTTATCAAAAAGACTTGCAAATCCAAGAAAAAACAGTACCTTTGCAAAAGAATTGATCAGACAAGTCATTCTGACAGTCTACAATTCATTGGTTATTAGTTTTAGTGTTATTAATTATGTGGTTAGTATGAGGGTCTCGCGTGAGCGACGTCCTCATTTTTTTTGCTTCGTCTCGTGGTACAATCTCTTCGTCACGCTGCATATCCTCAGTCGGTCATTACCGTTAGGTAACTCCCTCCTTCGTCATTTGCGTTCCTTGATCTTGGCCACGATACTCGCAAAAAATTCT
>JAHHQP010000031.1 GCA_020026355.1 Bacteroidales bacterium | reverse complement strand
GTAAAGAAGTTTTGTTTTCAGTTCGATGTCCTATCGACTAAGAAATATTATCTTTGTTGAGATCAAGATTACTTAGGTTATGAAATTCATTGAACTCGTACAGAAAAGACAGAGCGATCGGGCCTATCGTCCGGATCCGGTAGAACGTGAAAAACTGGATGCCTGTCTGGAAGCTGCCCGACTGGCACCTTCCGCCTGCAATTCCCAGCCTTGGCACTTCGTGGTCGTCGATGATCCTGAGCTTCGTCAGGATTTCGCCGCAGCCGCTTCTGGAATGGGCATGAACCGATGGGCGATCCAGGCTCCTGTCTTCGTTGCCGTAGTGCTGGAGAAAATGAACTTCACGGCTAAACTCGGCAGTCTGCTGAAGAACAAGGATTACTGCATGCTGGATTTAGGCATTGCCGTGGAACATTTCTGTCTGCAGGCCGCTGAACTGGAACTTGGAACCTGTATCATGGGCTGGTTCGATGAGAAGAAGATTGCCCGTATCATCGGTGCTCCCAAGGGAAAACGTATTCCTCTGATCATTTCTGTGGGCTATCCTGCAAAGGATCATCGTCAGAAGGTGCGTAAACCGGTCGAGGAGATGTCTTCCTTCAACCGATATCGAGTGGAACCTTCCTCTCTGTCAACTTTACATGAAAACTGAAAAAAGTACTGATTATGGCCATTGAACTTAAACCGAGAGAAGTCGAATCCAGACTTTTCTGCATGAGTAAATTTTGGGGCGATCCGGATATGCCGGCGGATATGCCTTATCCGATGATGGAATTCACCGTTGAAGGAAAAAAAATCGAGTATCCATTGACCTTCATCTGTCAGATCGATTGCAGCGACCTGGCTCCCTATGTCGAGCCTGGACTGCTCCCGGAAGAAGGGATGCTCTATTTTTTCGCTGCCATTGACCCATATCTGGGATATGAGGCCCCGGCCTGTGGAATCGGTGAATGGCCGAAAGCGGCGGCTGCGGTCAAATATACGAAACAGGTGAATCCTGAGACCTTCGAAAGCTACGAGTCTCTTGACGATGAGGGCGAGTCCGGTACCAAGGCTCCATGGGCGATGGATTTCGCCTCCTGTGCGCCGGGAACGGGCGATTTCAGGATGCTTTCCGAGGAGGGAGATGAAGTGGAACTGCTGCGTCTGGTTTCCTCTGCGGAGATGGGGCTTGATTTCGGAGATGCGAAGGAACTGGTCTTCTCCATCAGCAGGAAAGACCTAGGCTTCGGCAACTGGAAGAAGCATCACGTCGTGATGAAATAGGCTTATAGCCTTTCTCTGATGTTGTAGTGGTTGCGATCGTTGCTGCTGCGGGAGATCATCTCGCAGATGAAGCCGGCCAGGAAGAGCTGTGCTCCCAGGATGATCGCGATCAGAGCCAGATAGAAAAGCGGCTGGTCTGTGACCGGGCGGTAAAGCAGATGATGTGCCTGACTGACGAGCTTGTCGATGATGAGCCAGAGGGCAATGATGCCTCCGGCCAGGAACATCAGAATGCCTGAGAAGCCGAAGAAGTGCATCGGTTTCTTGCCGAAGGTGCTCAGGAACCAGAGGGAAAGCAGGTCCAGGAAGCCGTTGACGAAACGTTCCAGGCCGAACTTGCTTTTGCCGTATTTCCTTTTCTGGTGGTGTACGGGTTTTTCAGTGATCTTGCTGAAACCGGCGTTCTTGGCCAGGTAAGGGATGTACCGGTGCATTTCGCTGTAGACTTCGATGTTCTTCACCACTTCGTTACGGTAGGCTTTCAGTCCGCAGTTCATGTCGTGAAGCTTGATGCCCGTGATCTTGCGGGCGGTAGCGTTATAGAGCTTGGACGGGAGGTTCTTGGTGAACTTGTTGTCCTGGCGCTTCTGTTTCCAGCCGGAAACGATGTCCCAGCCTTCTTCGGTGACCATGCGGTAGAGTTCCGGAATTTCGTCAGGTGAATCCTGAAGGTCGGCGTCCATAGTGATGATGACACTGCCTTCCGCTGTCTTGAAGCCTTCATAGAGGGCGGCGGATTTTCCGTAGTTCCTTCTGAAAGAAATTCCTCTGATATTGCTGTCGTCTTCCTTCAGCTCCCGGATGATGTCCCAGGATCCGTCGGTACTTCCGTCATCTACCATGATGATTTCGTACCGGTATCCTTGCTCCTTCATGACTTTCTGAATCCAGGAAATCAATTCTGGGAGGGATTCTCTTTCGTTGTATAGGGAGATGATGATCGATAGGTCTTTGGTATATTCTTTCATGAAAATCGTGCTTTACTGGTTGTCTGTCTGGTCGTCTTTCTCTGTCTGGTTTCCGAAGCCACTGTTCCGGAACGGATCGTTCGGCATCAGTGAAGGGGAAAGGATGGAGGACAGGATAGTTCCGTACAAGGTACAGTAGATCAGGTAGGAGAAGAAGGTGATGGTCGGCAGTCTGCTGATCACCTGATTCACCAGATCCTCCTGGTCTTCGCCCAGCATGTCGAGGGCCGGCTGCATCATTTCCATGAACATTTCCGTGTCAATGACGGAAAAGGAGATGAGCAGGAAGGCGGAATAGATCAGTGCGGAAAGAAAGGCGGACAGCGTTCCGAAGGCGAAGACATCTTTACGGGCCGCTGCCGGTTCCAGGGAGATGTATCGGAGCATGAAGAAACGCATCAGCCAGATGCAGCCGATGAATTTCGCCAGCCACAGGATGAAGACCAGCAGATTGGAGAGTATTCCTGCGGAAAACAGGTTCTGGATGATACCGCCGATAAAGGTGTAGGCGACTGAAATGCCTCCAAGTGCCAGTCCGGCGACAGCTGCTTTGTTCCAAAACAGCTCTTTGCTTATTTTCTCTTCCATTTCATAGGGATTAATGACACAAAGATAGAAAAAATATCGTACCTTTGTATGCTTGTAATAATATGTGCGCGTATTTGTATTACGCCGAATTTAAAACAAAAGAATCATGATCAACATTAAATTTCCTGATGGAAGCGTGAAATCCTACGATAGCGGGATCACTGCTTACGAAATTGCACAGAGTATTAGTCCACGTTTAGCGGCAGATGTATTGTCAGCGACCGTCACTACAGATACGGATGTAATGGGAAAAGGTACATTATACGATATCCAGCAGCCTATCACCATGGATTGCTCCATCCAGCTCCACAAATGGGATGACGAGGAGGGCAAGCATGCTTTCTGGCACTCTTCCTCCCACTTGCTGGCAGAGGCGCTCGAAGCTCTTTATCCTGGTGTGAAGTTCGGTATCGGACCGGCTGTGGAGAACGGCTTCTACTATGATGTGGATTTCGGTGAGCACCAGATCACTGAGGCGGATCTCCCTGCCATTGAAAAGAAAATGATCGAACTGGCCCGTACGAAGGAGCAGTTCATCAGAACTGAGGTGTCCAAAGAGGATGCGCTCAAATATTTCACCGAGAAGGGTGATGAATACAAGATCGAACTGATCAACGAACTCGAGGATGGCAAGATCACTTTCTACAAGAACGGTAACTTCACTGATCTTTGCCGTGGACCTCATCTGAAGGATACTTCCATGATCAAGGCTGTGAAACTGACTTCCATCGCCGGTGCTTACTGGAGAGGTGACCAGAACCGTCATCAGCTGACCCGTATCTACGGTATCACCTTCCCTAAGGCTTCTCTCCTTACGGATTATCTGAATCTCCTGGAAGAGGCGAAGAAGCGTGACCATCGCAAGCTGGGCAAGGAGATGGAGCTCTTCATGTTCTCCAACAGGGTTGGACAGGGTCTTCCGATGTGGTTGCCTAAGGGTGCCATGCTGAGGGAGAGGCTTGAGAATTTCCTTAAGAAGGTACAGAAATCCTATGGTTATCTGCCGGTCATCACTCCGCATATCGGCAACAAGGATCTTTATGTGACATCCGGTCACTATGCAAAATACGGCAAGGATTCCTTCCAGCCGATCCATACTCCTCAGGAGGGTGAGGAATACCTCCTCAAACCGATGAACTGTCCTCATCACTGCGAGATCTACAAGTCTAAGCCGAGGTCTTACAAGGACCTTCCTTTGAGATATGCAGAGTTCGGTACGGTTTACCGTTATGAGCAGAGCGGTGAGCTTCACGGCCTTACCCGTGTACGTAGCTTCACTCAGGATGACGCGCATCTGTTCTGCCGTCCTGATCAGTTGAAAGAGGAATTCTGCAAGGTGATCGACATCATTCTCTATGTGTTCAAGACATTGAACTTCACGGAGTTCACTGCACAGATCTCTCTCAGGGACCCGAACAACAAGGAGAAATATATCGGTACGGACGAGAACTGGGCAAAGGCTGAGCAGGCGATCATCGATTCTGCGGCAGAGAAGGGACTTCCTACGACGGTCGAGCTCGGAGAGGCTGCATTCTATGGCCCGAAACTTGACTTCATGGTGAAGGATGCTATCGGAAGAAAGTGGCAGCTGGGTACTATCCAGGTGGACTACAACCTTCCGGAGCGTTTCGAACTTGAGTATACCGGCAGCGACGGACAGAAACATCGTCCGATCATGATCCACCGTGCTCCGTTCGGTTCACTCGAAAGATTCGTTGCAGTTCTGCTTGAACATACCGGTGGAAAACTTCCGCTCTGGTTGACTCCGGATCAGGTTAACATCCTGCCAGTCAGCGAAAAATATGCAGATTATGCAAAAAAAGTTTGTGATTTGATGAATAATTCCGATATTCGCGCCTCTATAGATGACCGAAATGAGACCATCGGCAAGAGGATCCGTGAGAGTGAACTCAAGAGGATCCCGTTCCTGGTGATTGTAGGTGAGAAAGAAATGGCCGAAGGAAAGGTTTCCGTCAGAAGACAGGGAGGCGTCGACGAAGGTGTAATGCCGGTTGACGATTTCATCAAGATGATAACGAAGGAAGTTGCAGAGCAGCTTGCCTGAGTAGATATAGATTATTAATTTAAACTTATTAGGAGGATTTAATTATCGCAGCACCATTCAAACCATCTGCGCCTAGATTCCATGGTCCAAGACCTGCAGGCGCCGGACATTCGCTCCACGGCCAGAAGCCGCGGAAGGATGAAGACGGATTAAGAATCAATGAAGAGATCACGGCCCCTCAGGTCCGTCTCGTCGGGGACAACATCCCGGAACAGGGAGTCTTTTCTCTCTCGGCGGCTTTGAAACTCGCTGATGAGCTTGAACTTGATCTGGTGGAGATTAGTGCAAAAGCTGAACCTCCTGTATGTAAGATCATCGACTATCAGAAGTATCTCTATCAGCAGAAGAAGAAAGCTAAGGAGATGAAGAGTAACGCCGCTAAGATCGTCATCAAGGAGATCCGCTTCGGACCGAATACCGATGAGCACGATTTCCAGTTCAAGCTGAAGCATGCTCAGGGTTTCCTTCAGGAAGGGTCCAAGGTCAAGGCATCTGTCTTTTTCAGAGGACGTTCCATCATCCATGCTGACCAGGGAGAGAAGCTTCTCCTCCGTTTTGCAGTCGAACTGGAAGAGTTCGGAAGGGCAGAGCAGATGCCTAAGCTGGAAGGCAAGAGGATGATCATGATGATCGCGCCGTTGAAGAAGAAATAGATCCGTCAGGATAAAACATTATTTATTAACAGTCAAAAAATTTAACTATGCCAAAATTGAAGACCAACTCCGGTTCAAAAAAGCGCTTTGTGCTTACCGGAACGGGAAAAGTTAAGAGAAGACACGCTTACAAGAGCCACATTCTCACGAAGAAGACCAAAAAGCAGAAAAGAAATTTGACTCATGTTGCAGTTATCACTGCTGTTGACACTAAGAGAGTCAAAGCTTTGTTGGCTATGTAATTCAGTTACGTGAAGTAACTAAGTATTTTTAAGTTAAACTTGGAATGCAGTAGAAAAGCTCCGGAAAAGACGGACACTGCCTCCATAAAACAGTTAAATTTATGCCAAGATCGGTAAATTCAGTTGCCTCAAGGGCACGCCGCAAGAAAATTCTTAAAAGAACCCGCGGTAATTTTCTTTCAAGAAGAAATGTTTGGACGGTAGCAAAGAACACCTACGAGAAAGGTCTTACTTATGCTTATCGTGATCGCAAGAACAAGAAACGTTCATTCCGCGCTCTGTGGATCCAGAGAATCAACGCCGCTGCACGTCAGTATGGTATGACTTACTCTCAGTTCATGGGCCGTATCGCAAAACAGAACATCGGTCTCAACCGTAAAGTTCTTGCAGACCTTGCTATGAATAACCCTCAAGCATTTGAGGCAATCATAAATTCTGTAAAATAGTTTTTTATGAAGAGTCTGAAGGAATTATACCATAATAAGTGGGTGGGCTTCGGTTTCTGGGGCTTGCTCTACCTCTTATGGGTAATCTGGCTCGGAAATTACTGGTGGCTCCTTGGTCTTGGTATCATCTTCGATCTCAAGATCACCAAGAAAGTCAAATGGCTTTTCTGGAAAAAGGAGTACAAGGAAGGAGAAAAGAAGAATGTCTGGCTCGAATGGCTGGATGCGATCATCTTCGCTGTCGTTGTCGTGACGTTCATCAACATCTTCTTTTTCCAGGCCTTCACGATTCCTTCCTCATCTATGGAAAGCTCGCTCTACACGGGGGATTACCTCTTTGTGAACAAGCTTGCCTATGGTCCTAAAGTTCCGCAGACACCGCTGACCATTCCTTTCACGCACAATGTGTTCATGGGTCGTGAATCTTATTCCACGCTGATCCAGAGCAAGTACAGGAGATTGGCCGGTTTCGGAGAAGTCGAGAGAGGCGACAAGGTCGTCTTCAATTTCCCGGACGGTGATACGGTCCTTGTCAGCAATCCGACCGCCGACTATTACTACCTCTCCCGCGTGATGGAAGGAAGTGAGAATGCAGTCAGAAGGTTCGGGCCGGTAAAGGTCCGTCCGATGGACAAGAAAGACCATTATGTGAAAAGATGTGTCGCTGTTGCAGGAGATACGCTCGAAATCAGAGATGGTTACGTGTATATCGATTCAGAGAAGCAGACAGTCTGGCCAGGAGTCCAGTATTCCTATACAGTGGTGACGAACGGTACGCCGATCAGCCGCAAAGTGATGGATGAACTTGGAATCAATCTGTCCGAGACCGGAGGTGCAGCCAATAATGTCTATCCTCAGCTGCCGCTGACTGAAGCGATGCTTGCAAAAGTGAAGGAGATGCCGAATGTGGTCTCCGTGGAGAAGAATATCGATGTAGCGGACGCTTCTACAAGGGAGTTCAACGCTATGGAGATTTTCCCGTTCTCGACAGACTACAACTGGACAAGAGACAATTACGGTCCGCTCTGGATTCCTGAAAAAGGAGCCGAAGTTGAACTGACTCTCGAGAACCTCCCGATCTACAGACGCATCATCACAGTCTATGAAGGCCATGAGCTCGATGTCCGTGACGGACAGATCTTCATAGATGGCGCAGAGGCTCATTCATATACTTTCGCACAGGATTATTACTTTATGATGGGAGACAACAGGCACAATTCTCTCGATTCAAGATATTGGGGATTTGTACCGGAAGACCATGTCGTCGGAAAGCCTTCATTCATCTGGTTCTCCTCAGACAGGAACAAGAGTTTCCCTCGTAATATAAGATGGAAGCGGATGTTCAGGTTCGTGTAAGATTTGCATTATTGGAAATTTTGAGCGATATTTGCACCCCGCTAATTATGAATTAATTATAAAAGTTATATACAATGGCAAAGGTTTGTCAGATCACAGGAAGAAAGAGAATGATCGGAAACAACGTTTCCCATTCCAAGAGACGCACGAAACGCGTCTTCGACTTGAACCTCAAGACCAAAAAGTTCTGGTCAGAGACTGAGCAGAGGTTCGTTACATTGAAGGTGTCTTGCAAAGGTATGAGAACTATCAGGAAGAATGGTCTCGATGCTTGCATCAAAGACGCTCAGAATAAAGGATTTATTAACCTTGTTTAATTTTTTTGAACTATGGCAAAGAAAGTAAAAGGTAACAGGGTGCAGGTCATCCTTGAGTGCACTGAGCAGAGAGAGAGCGGTGTACCAGGTATCTCAAGATACATCACAACTAAGAATAAGAAAAACACAACTGAGCGTTTGGAGCGTAAGAAATACAATCCGTTCCTTAAGAAGGTCACTCTTCATCGCGAGATTAAATAATCGGAGGATTCTGAACTATGGCAAAGAAAGCAGTCGCAACCTTCAGTGCTAAAGCAGGCGCTAAGAGTATGGTAAAATGTATCCGTATGGATAGATCAGCTAAGACTGGAGCTTACGCTTTCAAAGAGGAGCTCGTCGAGGCTAACAAAGCTAAAGATTTCTTCAACAAGAAATAATTTCTGTTGAGACTTGATAACGATAGCAGAACTGGAAAAATCCAGTTCTGCTATTTTTTTAGCCCATGAAAATAGTTATATTTGCAAGTTATAATCAAGATTTTATGGGCATTTTCAGTAAAGGTGTAAAGAAAACCAATAAAGGATTTTTCGACAGGTTGTCAAGAGCGATCATCGGTAAGGCGAAAGTCGACGATGAACTGCTGGACGCTATCGAGGAAGCGCTGATCGCGACCGATATGGGAGTCGATACCACGATGAAGATCATCGATAACCTGGAAGAAAGGATCAGCCGTGATAAATATGTTTCTCTGGATGAACTGATCGAAGTGCTGCGTGACGAGATCGCGAAGCTGCTCAATGTTCAGGAAGGTGAGACGGCAGATGATCCGGTCCAGCTTTATGATTTCTCCAAGAAACCCTATGTCATCATGGTTGTCGGTGTGAACGGTGTCGGTAAGACGACGACCATCGGCAAGATTGCCAGCAAGCTCCAGGCACAGGGAAAGAAGGTGGTTCTCGGAGCGGCCGATACTTTCCGTGCGGCTGCTGTCGATCAGCTGGCGATCTGGGCAGAACGTGCGGGTGTAGATCTCATCCGTCAGGAAATGGGTTCGGATCCTGCTTCGGTGGCTTTCGATACCGTGAAGTCTGCGGTTGCCAAGAATGCTGACGTAGTGCTCATCGATACTGCAGGTCGTCTGCATAACCGTATCGACCTGATGAACGAGCTGACGAAGATCCGCAACGTGATGCGGAAGGTCATTCCTGATGCTCCTCATGAGGTGCTGCTGGTGCTGGACGGATCTACCGGCCAGAATGCTTATCACCAGGCCAGGGAATTCGCCAAGGCGACAGATATCACATCTTTGGCCATCACCAAACTGGACGGAACGGCGAAAGGTGGCGTAGTGGTCGGCATCGTCGACCAGTTCAAGGTGCCGATCAAATACATCGGAATCGGTGAGGGTATCGATGACCTCAAGGTGTTTGACAAGAGGGAGTATGTCGCTTCACTCTTTTCAAAGGAAGATTTGGAATAGTAAAATTTAACAGATATGAGAATTTCGTATAATTGGCTCAAGGAGTATCTTGAGTGTGACCTCTCTCCAGAGGCTATTGAAGAAGCATTGACTTCCATCGGACTGGAAGTGGATTCCATGGAGACCGTTGAAGAGATCCCTGGCGGACTTGCCGGTGTGATCGTGGCTGAAGTCGTTGAATGTGTCGCACATCCGGATTCAGATCATCTCCATATCACGCAGTTGAATACAGGTGCTCCGGAACTGCTTCAGGTCGTCTGTGGAGCCCCGAATGTCGCAGCCGGACAGAAAGTTCTGCTTGCGACTGTGGGTACACAGCTCGGAGAGGATTTCAAGATCAAGAAATCGAAGATCAGAGGTGTGGAGTCATTCGGTATGATCTGCGCAGAAGACGAACTCGGTATCGGAGTCTCCCATGACGGTATCATGGTACTTGATCCGACCGCTGTTCCTGGAACTCCAGCTAAAGAATATCTCCACCTTGCAGAGGATACGGCCATCGAGGTCGATCTGACAGCCAATCGTGTAGATGCCGCTTCTCATTTCGGTGTCGCCAGAGATCTGTACGCTTATCTGAAATACAACCATATCCCTTGCCGGCTGAACATTCCGGATGTCTCCGCTTTCGCTGAGGCAGAGGGCGAGGCCGTCCCGGTCGAGGTGCAGTCTCCGGAAGGAGCTCCTCGCTATACCGGCGTGACCATCAAGGGGGTGAAGGTGGCTCCATCACCGGACTGGCTTCAGAAGAAGATTCTGTCCATGGGGCTGAAGCCGATCAACAATATTGTCGATATCACGAACTTCGTGCTTTTCGAGACCGGTCATCCGCTCCATGCTTTCGATCTTGCCAAGATCGGTGGAGGTAAGGTCGTGGTCAGAAAGGCGGTTGAAGGCGAGAAGTTCGTTACCCTGGACGGTATCGAGCGTACCTTGACAGCAGCTGACCTTGTCATCGCTGATGTCGAGAAACCGATGTGTCTGGCTGGTGTGTTCGGCGGTGCTGATTCCGGAGTGACCGAAACCACTGCTGATATCTTCCTGGAGAGTGCTTTGTTCAATCCGGTATCTGTCCGTAAGACTTCCAAGAGACATACTCTCAAGACCGACGCTTCTTTCCGTTTCGAGAGAGGTGCTGACGTGGAGATGGTTACCTATGCTTCCAGACGTGCTGCGCTGCTGATTCAGGAAATCGCCGGCGGCCATATCTGTGGAAAAGTTCAGGAATTCTATCCGGAGAAGATCGCAAGGAAGACCGTGGAACTTGACTATGCACGGATGGAGAACTTCATCGGCAAGAAAATCGGCCACGACGTCATCGAGACGATCCTGGAGGGACTTGCTTATGAGTTCATCGAGAGGCATGAGGGCGGTGCCACAGTTGCTGTCCCTACCTATATGGTCGATGTCTACAGAGAGTGTGACATCGTGGAGGAGGTGCTCAGAATCTATGGCTACAACAACATCGAGTTGCCGTCTGCCATGAGGATGTCCATCAATGCTCCTCAGAAACCGGAACCGGAAAGAGTCAGGACCGCTATCGCGGATTTCCTTGCTGCCAACGGTTTCGTGGAGACCATGAACAACTCTCTGACGAAGAGCGAGTATTATGTGCATCTGGACACTTTCCCGGAGTCCGCTTGCGTAAGGATTCTGAATCCGTTGAGTTCAGACCTTAATGTCATGAGACAGACCCTTCTGCTCAATGGACTTGAGGTGATCGCCAGAAACATCAACCGTCAGATCACGAACATCAGGACTTTTGAATATGGCTCCGTTTACAGACTCAAGGAGGGAGCTGACGGACTGAGCGTGGATTCTTTCGAAGAGCATTCTTGCTTCGCTCTCTTCATGACCGGCGCACCGGAGAAATCCTGGCGTCAGGAGGTCGGCAAAGGTAACTATTTCCAGCTTAAGGGTTATCTGGAACTTCTTCTCAAACGTTTCGGTGCCGATATCTACAATATGGAGTACGAGGCAGCTCCGGCAGATCTGTTCTCTGAGGGCTTGGTCTACAAGCTGCCGGGAACAGGTGAGAAGCTTGCGGTCATGGGTACGATCGCACCTGCAAGGTTGAAGCAGTTCGGCATCAAGCAGCCGGTATTTGCGGCTGAAATCAGCTGGCCGGTACTCTTCCAGCTGGTCAAGAGGGATCGTATCGCTTACAAGGAACTGCCGAAGTATCCTGAGGTAAGACGTGATCTGGCACTGCTGCTGGATGAGAATGTTTCTTACGCGGACCTGCGCAAGAGTGCATTCAGAGCCGGCAAGAAGCTGCTCAAGCAGGTGACTTTGTTCGATGTCTACAAGGGAGACAAGATTCCTGAGGGCAAGAAGCAGTACGCATTGAGCTTCGTGCTGCAGAATCTGGAGAAGACCCTTACCGATGCAGATGTCGAGAAAGTGATGACGAAGATGCTTTCTACTTTTGAAAACGAGTGGGGAGCCAGCCTGCGATGAGGATGAAAAGGTTGACCTGCATAGTATTGACCTGCTGCATGGCTGTCTTAGGGGCATGCAGCAAGGATTCATCGGTCATCTCGCACGATGAGATGTCACAGATCATCGTGGAGATGCTGGTCCGAGACCAGTGGCTGAACTCGCATTTCGAGGAAAGGGATAAGGCGGATTCTACCTTCGTCTATGGAACGATTCTCGAAGAATTCGGCTATGATCGTGATGAATTCAACGAATCTGTGTCTTTCTATGTCGATCATCCGGCCGTTTTCACCAAGATTCTCGAGAAATCCATCTCTCTGCTGGATGGCCGGCAGATCGCTCTGGAGAATTTCATCGAACAGCAGGAACACTTCAGGACGGACTCATTGGCCCGTATTGATCTGATCGCTGCGGTGAAAGCTCGTCTGGAGAAATTGCCTGCACCGAAATGGTCCATGGACGACAGCCTTGCGCTGCCGGAACCGCACGACCGGACATTGACCTTCATTTCTCCGGTGGAGAAAGAGCAGGAGACGGACAGTATGAAGATAGTTGTACCTTATATCCGCGGTGGCCAGCCTTCCGTTCCAGCAAAGGAGGAGGAACCGGCCGAGGAAACTGAAAACTGATAAGATCATGGCAGTCAAGCGTATCGCTGCAGAATATGTCTATACCCTTGATGGACAGGGTGTCCTCAAGAATGGCTTCGTTGAATATGACGAGACCGGCAGAATCATCGCCACCGGTGTCTGCGGTCCTGAATATGAGGGTCATATTTTCAAAGGGGCGCTGGTCCCTGGGTTCGTGAATTCACATTGTCATCTGGAACTTTCCCATCTGAAGGGAAAATTCCGCAAGGGAACCGGAATGGCCGGTTTCATTGACCAGATCAATGAACTTCGGGACAGTTCTTCCCATGAAGAGAAACTGGAGGCGATCGGCAAGGAGCTGAACGGACTCTGGAATCAGGGCGTTTCGGCGATGGCTGATATCAGCAACGGGCCGGATACTTTCGCTTTCAAGGCAGCGACTCCGATGTATACCCGTTCCTTTCTGGAGGTCTTCGGGTCTGAACCGGAGGATTGCGATGCTGTGATGGAGGGGGTGACCGCGCTGGAGGCACAGGCCCATGCTTATGGCCTGGATGCAGCTCCGACGCCACATTCCTGCTATACCATGAGTCCGCAGCTGGTGACTGCATCGTCCGCAGCCGGTCTGAAAGATGGGTATCTGTCCTACCATTCCCAGGAAAGTCCGGAGGAAGAGGAACTGCTGATGAGCGGAACCGGCAGGATGGCGGAGAATCGTCGCCGTGCAGGGATGAGCATGCCTCCGGTGACCGGACAACCGGCCTTGATGTATTTCCTGGACCGTCTGTCTGCCATTCCGGAGGATGCCGGTCTGAAAGATGCTGACGGACGTTTCCAGCAGCATATCCTGCTGGTGCACAACGTGTGTCTGACGAAAGAGGCTGCGGAAGCTGCTTTGAAGCTGCTTCCGAATGTCTGGTGGGCCATCTGTCCGCTTTCGAACATTTTCATCCACGAAGCGCTGCCGCCGGTTCCGCTCATGCGGGAAGCGGGCCTGAAAATCACCTTGGGTACGGATTCGCTCTCCAGCAATGATCAGCTGGATATGGTGAAGGAACTGAAATGTCTGCAGGAACATTTCCCTGAAGTTCCATTGGAAGAGATGCTGCGCTGGGCTTCGCTCAATGGCGCGGAATTCCTTTCGAAAGAGGCGGAGCTGGGGTCATTGACCCCAGGAAAGAGACCGGGAATCGTCCTGATCGGCCATCTGACGGAAGAGGGAGCCTTGACTTCTGAAAGTGCATCGGTTAGAATCATATAGTCTTTTTGTGGATGCTTCATTTTGAAGAAATAGTTTTCGGTCCGATCCACAGCCGTCGGCTCGGGGCTTCGTTGGGCATCAATCTGCTGCCCCCTGTGGGAAAGCTGTGCAATTTCGACTGTATCTATTGTGAATGCGGCTGGAACAGAGACGGTCGTTCCGAAGGCAGGTTTCCGGATCTGGAGACCTACCGTCAAGCCTTGTCCTGGAAATTGCAGAAAGCGCATGCTGAGGGGACTCTCATCGATTCCATCACTTTCTCCGGCAACGGTGAGCCGACCTTGCACCCGCAGTTCCCGGAAATCATAGACATCACCATTGACCTGAGGGATCGGTATTATCCGGAGGCGAAGATATCTGTCCTGTCCAATGCTACCCGGGTCAATGATTACGCGGTCCGTGAGGCGCTGATGAAGGTGGACAACCCGATCATGAAGATCGATGCTTCGACAGACGGCCGCATCGCGCTGATCAACCAGCCATCCGGACATTACCGTTTGTCGGAGATCGTAGAGGGCCTGCTGAAGTTCAATGGCAACTTCATTCTTCAGACCATGTTCCTGGATTCTCCCGCTTTCTCGACAGCAGATCCGGATAATCTCGAGGGATGGTACGGTCTGGTCCGCAAACTGAAACCACGGGAACTGATGGTCTATACCCTGGACCGGGAAACTCCACAGAAGAATCTGGTGAAATATACCGTAGAAAGGATGGAAGAGCTGGTTGCACCGCTCCGCGAAGAAGGATTCAAGATTCAGATCAGAGGATAGATAACGATGAGAACAGTCATACAGAGAGTAGAGAATGCGACGGTCACAGTCGCTGCAGAGAATTATACATCAGCCATCGGACCAGGTCTGATGGCACTGGTAGCATTTGAAGAGGAAGATACGTTGGAAGATCTGGAATGGTTGGCACGGAAAATGTTGGCAATGAGGATATTCGATGACGAAGAAGGGGTGATGAACCGTTCTGTCATGGATGTCGGAGGCGAAGTCATGCTCGTCAGCCAGTTTACCTTGTACGCGAAGACCGCGAAGGGAAACCGGCCGTCCTATATTCGTGCGGCAAAGCCTGAAATTTCAGTGCCTCTTTACAATAAATTCGTATCTTTGGTGGAGGATCTTCTCGGAAAACCGGTCGGAAAAGGAATTTTCGGTGCGGACATGAAGATCGCCCTCGTGAATGACGGTCCGGTGACGATCGTCATGGATACTAAAAACAGGAACATTTAATACACATTATGATGGATTATTTAAGTAAATATGGTTACACTCCGAATGCAGAAGCGATAGAGCATGCATTGGAGCTGATTGCTTCAAACCTGGACAAGGTGGTTTCTGAAGAAGTGCTCAAGACATGCTTCTCCATGATGGACCTGACTTCTTTGAAGAACAACGATACTCCTTCATCTATCATCAAGCTGGTGGATAAAGTCAATGCGTTGCAGGAGGAATATCCTGATTATCCTCTTCCTGCATCCATCTGTGTCTATCCGAACTTCGCATCAGTGGTTAAGGAAAACCGTAAGAAAGATTTCCACATCACTGCAGTAGCAGCCTGCTTTCCGACTTCACAGAGCTTTCTTGAAGTGAAGGTGAAGGAATGTGAGATGGCTGTGGAGGCCGGAGCGGATGAGATCGACATCGTCCTTGCTTTGAATGCTTTTCTGGACGGAAGACCGGAGGAGGCTGCTCACGAGATCAGTGCAGTCAGAGCTGCCATTGACAAGTCTGCCGCAGCACAGGGCCGTACGGTACATCTCAAGGTCATCCTGGAAACCGGTCTGCTGGTCACTCCGGAAAATATTGCGAACGCATCTTTCCTCGCTATGGAGGCCGGTGCGGATTTCATCAAGACTTCAACCGGAAAGGTGGACGTGAACGCGACACCGATGGCGGCGTTCGTGATGTGCGAGTGCATCAGAAAGTACCATGAGAAGACCGGAAAGATGATCGGTTTCAAACCGGCCGGTGGCATTTCATCCGCACAGGACGCCCTCTGCTACTATTCCATTGTTTCCACAGTGCTTGGCAGCAAGTGGCTGGACAAGGATTATTTCAGGTTCGGTGTCAGTCGTGTCGCGAACAGCATCATGTCTATGGTAGAGAACAAGACCGTGAATTTCTTCTAGAAGAATCTGCATTGCCGGAGATCGGCAGTGTCTATGTGAATGAAGGACCGCTTCCCTTGTGTGAAAGCGGTCCTTTCTTTTATCCGTGTTCTTTTTCGGAACACGGATAGCTCCTCTTAATTTTGCCGCTGTCATTCAATAAAACGGTAGAATTATGAGAAAATTCTTCAGAGGGGCATTGGCGGTCCTGATGCTGGCTGCCTGCGAAAAGACTGGAGATCCGCTGCAGGGAGGTTCCCACCGGGTCGTCCATGATGATGAGGGCTTACCTCATGAACAGATCGTACTGGGTCGTCGGCTGGACAACCCGTACAAGACCGATAATGTACGCAGGGCCTTGGCTGCCCTGTATCCTACGAAAGCCGGTGGGCTGGATCTGGTGTCCACGGATCTCTACGTCCGCTTCCTGCCGGAGTCAGATGCCGAATTGCAGAAAGTGCTGGATACCGGCATTGAACTGGTCGATCATCCGCTGGACTATGAAATAAAGGTGGATGGAGACTGGTATCATGACCCTGAGATCGCGGACGAAGAGCTGACCTGGCAGTATGCTGTCCTTCCTAGGGATGTCGATTTTCCGGAGGGGGTCTATCATGAAATCATTGATGAATGCTATCTGCCCGAAAATGCTCCGTTGACTCGTTCTCGGTCAGACATAGATTGGGAGGCCGTGGAAAGAGAAGCCTATGTGCTGACCGGCAATGAGGACCTGCTGCTGCCTGTGACGAAAGGAAAGTCAGGACGGGTCATCCCTTCCGGAAGAATCACGCTGACGGATCCGGAAGCGGACGGTGGAAAACCGATCGGTCTGGCTGGAGTGCGTATCACCTGCAACAGTTTCGTCCGTATGGATCGGACTTATACAGATCGGGACGGTTATTATACTATGAAGAAGAAGTTTGCCTCCAAGTTGAGGTACCGTCTGGTCTTCAAGAACGAGAAAGGCTTTGCCATCGGTTTCAACGCGATCTTTACACCGGCATCTGTGTCGACTTTGGGAAAAACCGGTCCGGAAGGGATGTGCTTTGCGGTGACGGACAAGTCTGATGAAAAACTTTTCCGCCGTTGCGCAGTGAACAATGCGGCTTATGACTACTATACCCGATGCGACAAGATGGATATGAACCTGCATCTTCCTCCGGCTGATCTCCGTTTCTGGATCTTTCCTTCCATGGCCGCCAGCAGTTCCGCCATGCTCCACCACGGGACCTCCGTGACTGATGCGCAGATTTCCAGATTCTGGGGCTATCTGTTGAAGATCGTGCGGTATTTTCTGCCTGATATCACGATCGGAACCAAGAATTCCGATTCCTATGCTTCCATCTATGCCTCCGTCTGTCATGAACTGGCCCATGCCAGCCATTTTTCCCAGGTAGGTGCAGATTATTGGAACCGGTATATCGCATACATCATCCAGTCCTATATCACTCAATCCGGTAACTGTTATGGAGACGGAATCGGAAAAGGTGCTGGAGAATGTGGAGTCGGAGAAATGTGGGGCTACTATCTGTCCAGCGTGATGTTCCAGGAAAGATATGGAGGGGCAGTTCCTTCCTTCGGAAATTCTTTCTGGTTCCATCCTCAGATTTTCCGCTATCTGGATGAGCGTGGTATCGAACGCGCCGATATTTTTCAGGCCTTGCAGGAAGATGTCAATTCCGTTGAAACCTTGAAATATGCTTTGATCGGTCAGATACCGGAGAAACGTTCGCTCATCGAACAGGTGTTCAACCGCTACCGTTGAGGAAGAAATCATGAAACACTTGTCATATCAATGGAAAAAGGTCTTGGTCCTTTGCTGCTTGTGGGGCTTGATGCCTGCCGGAGTGTCTGCCCAGCAGTTCACTTTGTCGACCAATGTCCTGGATTATGCTGATCTGGGAACGTTGAACATCAGCGGTGCCTATGGGTTGCATCGGAACTGGAGTCTGGATCTTGCTGCCCGGATCAATCCTTTCACTTACCATGAGGGAGACAGGGAACGTCAGCTCCAGAACCGTCAGCAAGCTTATGCCGTGGGAGTCCGTTGGTGGCCTTGGCACCTGTGGTCCGGATGGTGGATGGCCGGTCGCCTGCAATATCAGGAGTACAATGTCGGTGGCATCCTGTCTTCCGGTGCGGAAGAAGGCGACCGAGTCGGAGCCGGACTCTCAGCTGGATATTCCCTGATGGTTCATCCCCGTCTCAATCTGGATTTCGGACTGGGCTTCTGGTCAGGGTGGTCCAGGTTCGTGGCTTACAGTTGCCCGACTTGTGGAACGGTGGAGAAGTCCGGACAGAGGATCTTTCTGCTGCCGGATAACGTTCAGGTATCATTGGTCTATATCTTCTGAAAATGAAAGTTTCATATCACTATGCTTGCGTGTTGCTGCCGTTGTTTCTGGTGCTCTGCGGCTCCTGTTCGGCTGTACGCCGGACAGAGGCCTTGAAGACCCCGGTCTCCTTGCAGATCCCGGAGCCGCAGCGGAAAGACGTGGAGCCGGAAGTCATCGTCGATGCTCATCAAGGCCCCGATGATCCTTTGCTGATGGATGCGGTCCGGGATGACAGTACCGGAACCTTGTATGCGATGGATTATCTGCAGGCAGCGGAAGTCGTCGCCAGGTTCAAGACGGTGGCGGAACGCGGCGGGCAGGTGAACCTGTCCTTCGATCTCCGTATTCCGGAATCCATGGTTGATTCCAGGTGGCAGTTGAAATTCTATCCCTATCTGGAACTGGGAAATCGGCAGCAGGAACTGGAGCCGGTATTCATCACCGGAGCCAAGTACCGGGAACAGCAGTTGCGCGGTTATGAACGATACCGGAAATTCATCAACTCCATCATCCTGGATCCGGAACGTTTTATCCGGAAGGATATGCTGGAGATTTTCCTGAAGCGGAATTTCCCGCAGATCTATCAGATGAAGACGGATTCTTCCTATGTTCCGGAGGACGTTCAGGACAGTTGGGGAGTGACGCGTCAGGAAGTCATCGATCATTATACCCGGAAGCGGCTGCAGAGCCGCCATCGCCGGAGATGGAAACAGCGTGAAGAACGTTTCCGAAAATATGTCCCGGATCCTTTTCCGGAAGGAAAGATCCGTCTGGACTCGGTCATTCAGGACAAGGATATGCTGGTATATAGTTATTCCCAGCCGGTGAAAGTCTCCAGAGGGCTGAAGAAGATTCTGCTCCATGTACGTGGGGAATTGTACGAGTCAGGACATCTTCGTTCAACGGTACCGGCTCCCGATACTCTGGAGTTCTACATCACTTCGCTGTCTTCTCTGATGGAGAAGGTCGAGAGGAAGAAGACGAAGATCATCAGCCGGAGGGTGTGCGACAATATGGAAGTGGCCATTGATTTCCGGAGTTCGCGCTGGGAGGTGGATACAGCCTACCGGAACAATGGAGAGGAACTGGTCCGGATCGGAAAGTGCATCGACCGGATCGTGAAACTGGAAGAGATGGTTCTGGATTCCCTGGTCATTTCAGCCACTTGCTCACCGGAAGGAAGTCTCCGTTACAATACACGGCTTTCGCAGAAACGTTCTTCGGCGATTTCGGCCTATGTAGATCGTTTCCTTCCGGATAGCCTGAAAGATCGGGTGAGGATTGGATTCGTTCCAGAGAACTGGACAGGACTCTGCCGTCGGGTCGAAGCGGATACCGTGATGGAAAGATCGCGCCGGAACTTTCTGCTGGGCTTGCTTTCCAGAGTAGGTGAGGACCGGGATCTGCTGGAAAAAGATTTGTCTCGAGAACCTGAATATGCCTATCTCCGGGAGAATATCTATCCTTCTTTGCGGACGGTCACTTTCGATTTTCATCTGCATCGGCCTGACATGCAGCAGGATACGGTGCATACGGAAGAACCTGATCTGGTCTATATGGAAGGGCTGGAAGCGATCCGTGGAATGAACTACAAGACCGCTGTTTCCAGGTTGAGGTCCTACAAGGACTACAATGCAGCTCTGGCCTGCGTGCTGGCGGACTGCAATCACTCGGCGCTGGAGATTCTGGAAGGTCTGGAGGAAAATGCCTCCATTCTTTATCTGAAGGCGCTGGTTCTGGCTCGCTTGGGACAGTACCGGTCGGCAGAAGATTGTCTGAACAGAAGCATAAGGTCGGATCCGTCTATGGAATTCCGGGCAGGATTGGACCCTGAACTATCATCATTAACCTATAAAATCAAACGACAATGAAAAGAATCTTATGTTTTCTGGCTTTTTGCACGGCCATGTCCTGTGCAAAGCCAGGCCCGGGAATGATTTCCGGTCTGGAAAATGGAAATGAACAGGTCACCGAGGAATGGGTGACTCTTCAGGTCGGTCTGCCTCTGGTGCAGACCAGATTGGCCGGAGCGGCTCCGGAAGATGGCCAGGTCAAGGATCTTCAGGTCTTTGTCTTCGATGTGAAGTCAGCTTGCCTGGATGCCTATGCTCATGAAAGCATGACACCTGAAAAAGTAACGGTCAGGTGCAAGAAAGGAGCGAAGCATATCTATGCACTGGTGAATGCTCCTGGTTATGAAACGGTCGAGAGGGAGGAGGTCTTGCAGAAACTGACTTCTGAACTGACAGAGAATGAGACCGGTAAGCTGGTCATGGCCGGAGTGGATGAATCGGTGGTCCTGACCGGAGACGGAAGTGTGGAAATCCCGGTGAAGAGACTTGTTTCTCAGGTCATCCTGACAGGTTTTTCCAATCAGATCACGATTCCTCAATACAAGAGCAAACCTCTGGTTGTCCAGGAAGTCTATCTGCTGAATGCTTTCGGCATAGCCGGTTGTTTCGAAGAAACGGCAGCGCAGAAATACTACAATTTCAAGGCTGTGGACCAGACTCCGCTTGCACTCCTGTACGACAAGGTAACGGAGGGAAGTGTCGCCGCTGGAGCCTCATTGGCGGGGCAGTATCATTTTTATACTTATCCTAATCCGGCGACGGTGGACTGTACGGATAGATCGGAAACAGCCCGTTTCACCAGGTTAGTCGTGAAAGCGACCTTTGACGGTAAGGTCTGCTACTATCCGGTCAGTCTCCCGGTGTTGAAACCCAATACCAGGTATGAGGTCCATATGAATGTGAAACGACCGGGTTCGGACTCTCCGGACATTCCGGTTTCTCTGTCCGATGCTGCCATTTCGATCAAGGTCAGTCCTTGGGAACAGGGAGGAACCATTACGGAAACCATTTGAATCATTTGAATTTATGAAAAGGAAATCATCTGTCTGTCCGGCACTGCTGTTACTGGCTCTGCTTACGTCTGCTTGTTTTGTCAAAGAGGACCGCAGCGCGTGTCCTTGTCATCTGGTTTTGGATTTCAGCGGAGTGGAGTCCGGAACGGTAGTCGATCTTTACTTTGCCACGGCGGATGGTTCCTTTACCGGAACGTCGGTCGATCTCGGGGAGGAGAAGGTCTGTGCCTTCGAAGTCCCCCGGACCGATTTCCGGATCAATGCAGTGGTCGGAGCAGAAGATTGTTTCGATCTTCGCAGTGGACTGGTCATTCCGGAATCCCGCCAATGTCCGGCTGTCTATCTCTCTTCTTTCGGACTCGATACGCGTCGGGATAGGCTGGAGATGTCTGTCGTTCCTCGGAAGAACTACTGTACGGTGGAAGTCAGTTTTCAGGATTTCGTTCCTTTCCGTCAGGCAATCTCGATTGTCGGAGAAACAGACGGTTGCGGTCTGGACGGAAAGATCCGGAAAGGAAAATTCCGCTGTCAGCTCCATCCGGATACAGAGGGTCGCTCTGTGGTCCGGATTCCTCGACAGTCGGATGCCTCGCTGGTTCTTAGTTTGTCCGATGAAGATGGTCAGGTGAAATCATTTGCCTTGGGGGAGTATATCCTGGCCAGCGGATATGACTGGTCAAGACCGGACCTTGAGGATATCATCGTCGAGATCGACTATGCCTGCACGGAGATCTCTTTTATTGTCAACGGATGGGAAAAAACAGAACATTTTGATGTGAATTTTTGAAAAAACAGGAGAAAAACCATCTTTTTCAGCATTTTTTCAAAAAAAACTTTAGAATTCCAGAGATTTTCGTATATTTGCAAAACGTTCAAGCGCATGTGGTGAAATTGGTAGACACGCTATCTTCAGGCGGTAGTGCTGCAAGGCTTGTAGGTTCGAGTCCTATCATGCGCACACAAAAAAACAGGGTGACTGAAAGTCGGTTGGACTTGGTCACCCTGTTTCCATATTCAAAAGAGTTGTATTTTGGCACACAGAACCAAGCATTCCCCAGTTGACCCGGAATATCTGCAGAAGCAGAAGGAGGCTTTGCGCCGTCGGAATCGCCAGGTCATCTATTTCAATGACAGTGAAATGGCGGCTATCGAGCTGTATTGCGACAAATTCCATGTCGCGACCAAGTCGGTGCTTTTCCGTCAGGCGATCATGGAGAAGATTCTTTCTGAACTGGACGACAGCCATCCGACTCTTTTCTGATCCGGTAAGGTCAATGAATGAAGCCACAGCGTCAAGCTGTGGCTTCATTCATTCAGGACTGTCATTCTGTCAGTCGATATTTCTGGAACCTGTCAGTCG
>JAHHQP010000030.1 GCA_020026355.1 Bacteroidales bacterium | reverse complement strand
CCTGAAGTCAATAAATGCGATGACTTCCCCAAAAGCATTGTGCGCTCCTCTCCACAGACTGATCCTCCACGGCCGAGATCAGGCAACAGACCGACCGACAAATAACAGCCCGGCAGCCAGACAAAACCAGAACCTGAACAAAAATCAAGACCTTAGACAAGCCGTCATCAAACTGCCAGACAACAAAAAAAGGACCCATAAAAGGTCCCCTTTAAATCATAAAATTGACTGACAATCAGCATCAACCCCGCAGATTCTCACCGAAAACCCGCAAGAAATTACCACCAGCCACCTTCTCGATATCCGCCTCAGAATAGCCCCGCCGCCTCATCTCCTCGAAAATCAACGGAAAATCAGCACAAGACTCCATTCCCTCAGGCGTCACCGAAATCCCATCGAAATCAGAACCCAGACCCACATGATCGATCCCGCCGACAGCCACCGCATGATCCACATGATCCACGATCAGCTTGTAGGAAGGACGAGGCAAAGCCGCCAGCTCATCCATTGCCGCATACCAACGCCCCCGCTTCACCGGATCCCCAGGATCAGCAATGAACTCCCCCTCCAGAGCATCAGCCCGCTCCTCCACACCAGAAGACGCCAGCACCTCATTGAAACGCACATCCAGAAACACCGGATAGAAATTGATCTGGATCACTCCGCCAGCCTCCGCCAAAGCCCGGATCATCTCGTCAGACAGATTACGACAATGCCCGGAAAGCGCCCTGCAGCACGAATGAGACGCAATCACCGGCTTGCGTGAACAAGCCAGCACATCCCAGAAAGACGCATCAGAAATATGCGAAACATCCACCATGATGCCCAGATCATTCATCCGAGCCACCGCCTCACGACCGAAAGCGCTCAGACCACCCCACTTCGCAGCCCCTCTGGACGCCGCAGCAGCCGCATCGCAGATCTGGTTGTTCCCATTATGGGTCAATGTAATATAGCGCACTCCCCGCTGCTGAAGCAACTCCAGCCGAGACAGCTCCCTACCGATCGGCCCTCCATTCTCCATGCCGATGAAAATGGAAATGAGCCCCTCCGCCTGATTCCTCAGCGCCTCCTCAGGACTCAATGCCAGACGTGCCTCCCCCGGAGCGGCCGCCAAGGCTGCCATCACCCCGTCCAGCATCTCCCCCGCATATTTCCACCCCGCCTCAGACTCCAGCTGATTCGAAGTATAAAGCGCGAAGAACACACCATCCACCCCACCACGACGCAACTTCGGAAAATCCACCTGCGCATGGTCGTTGTCCAAGGAAATATCCCTCAGCCGACAGATCTGTGACGGCGTGTCACAATGGGAATCCAGCACGAACATCTCTGAAGAAGGGATTATTTTCCAAGACGCTGACGCACAGCCTCGTACATCAGCACCGCAGAAGCCACGGAAACATTCAGAGAAGTGATCTCACCGCTCATCGGGATCGCCGCCTTCTCATCAGCCAGCTCCAGCATCGCCTTAGAAATGCCGTCGCCTTCAGAACCCATGACAATGGCTACAGGACCCGTCAGATCCACATCGTAGATCAGCTTGTCCACCTTCTCAGTCGCAGCCACCAGCTTGAAACCGCTCTGCTTCAAGAAATAAGCTGCCAGACGAAGATTCGGCACCTTGCAGGTATCGATTCTCATCAACGCACCCGCAGAAGCCTTCACCGCCTCCGCATTGATCGCAGCACCACCTTTCGCCGGGACAATGATACCCTGACCACCGGCACACTCCAGACTCCGCGCGATCGCACCGAGATTACGCACATCGCTCACCCCATCCAGGATCACCAGCAAAGGATGCTGTGACTTCGCCAGCGCATTGTTCACAATCTCCTCAATATCAACGTAATCGATCTGGGAAATGTAAGCGATGACACCCTGATGACTGCCCCGGACGGCACGATTCAACCGCTCCACCGGAACAAACTGCGACGGAATATCATTGGCCTTCAGCAGCTCCATCAATTCCCTGAACTGAGGACCCTCAAGCCCCTGCTTGAGCATGACTTTGTCAAACTTCTTGCCGGCTTTGACTGCTTCAAGCACCGGATGCATACCGAAAAGGTATTGTGATTTCTTCTCTTCCATAAAATATTTTACTGTTCTGATTATTCTAACTCCAATCATTGGCCTGAAGCCCACTATCTGGCCCCATTAGCCTGAATCCCTCAGTCTGAGCTCATTGACCTCAGGCCAATGGAACCAGCCCATTGACCTGAGAGCCTTCATTCGAAAGCCTCGAGCTTCTCGGAGACCTCGGCCCACTCCTCCGTCTTCGCATCCAGGTCCCGCTTCAGCTCCAGATAATCCCGGGTCAGCTCCATGACGTCATCGTCCTTCCCCGGATTCGCGAGCACCGTCTCGATCGCCTTCATCTTCTCCTCCAGCTCGCCGATCTGCTTCTCGAGGAAAGAAACGCGGTTGCGTACCTTACGTTCCTCCTTCGAGACATACTTGCGCTCCTGATACTCCTGGACGGCCTGCGCCTTCTTCTCCTCCTTGACCTCATTCACGACCGTATTCTCGGCCGCAGAACGCTCCAGCTCATTCAGACTCTCGAGTTTCCTGCGCTCCAGGAACTCCATTACGCCGCCCAGATGCTCCCGGACCTTACCGTCACGGAACTCGTAGAGCTTGTCCACCAGTCCGTCCAGGAAATCACGGTCATGGGAAACGATGATCAGCGTACCGTCATAAGCCTTCAGCGCCTGTTTCAGGATGTCCTTCGAACGGATATCCATGTGGTTCGTCGGCTCATCCAGCGCCAGCAGATTGTACGGCGTCAGGATCAGCTTGGCCATCGCCAGACGCGCACGCTCGCCACCGCTGAGCACGGCAACCTTCTTGTCGATATCCTCGCCTTTGAAAAGGAAAGCCGCCAGGATATCGCGCAGCTTCGTCCGGATATCTCCGACAGCGATACGGTCCAAAGTCTCGAAGACCGTATCTTCCTTGTTCAGCACATCCTCCTGATTCTGAGCATAATAGCCGATATTGACATTGTATCCTACCCAGGACTCGCCCTGCATCGGATACAGTTCCTTCATGATCGCACGCATGAGCGTGGTCTTACCTTCACCGTTACGGCCGACCAGCGCGACCTTCTCGCCACGCTTCACCTCGATGTTCGCTCCGGAGAAGACCACCTTGCTGCCGTAGCCGAGCGTCATGTCCGTTGCCTTGTAGACAATGTCTCCGGAACGTGGAGCCGGCGGGAATTTCACCGCCAATGCGGACTTGTCTTCCATATCCACCTCGATGCGCTCGAGCTTCTCCAACTGTTTCACGCGAGACTGGACCTGGTTGGATTTCGTCGGCTTGTAACGGAACTTCTCGATGAATTCCTCCGTCTTCTCGATCATTCGCTGCTGGTTCATGAAGGCAGCCTGCTGCTGGGCAAGACGCTCTTTCCGCAGCTCGAGATATTTGCTGTACGGCACCTTATAGTCATGGATATGCCCGAGCATGATCTCCACCGTACGGTTAGTCACATTGTCCAGGAACTTCCTGTCATGGGAGATCAGGACCAATGAACCCCGGTAATCGCGGAGATAGCCCTCCAGCCATTCGATGGACTCGATGTCCAGGTGGTTAGTCGGCTCGTCGAGCAGGAGCACGTCCGGCTTGGAAAGCAGGATCTTGGCCAGCTCGATACGCATGTTCCAGCCCTGACTGAAAGTCTCGGTCGGACGGGAAAGCTCTTCCTTCTTGAAGCCCAGGCCTCTCAGCGTCCGCTCCGCAAGCACCTCAGGGGCATCCTCACGATTGTAGGACAAGGCATCATTGACCTCATTGAGCCGAATGATGAGATCCTGGTATTCCTGTGATTCATAATCAGTTCGCGTGGACAGCTGTTCGGTGATCCTCTCGATCTCCTCCTCCATATCGAAAAGCTCGGCGAAGGCGGTCATCGTCTCATCGAGAACACTTCTGCCGCGGTGATGCTCCATGATCTGCGGCAGATAACCGATCTTGAGACCGGTCGGATAAGCGATCTTGCCGGAAGTCGGATGCTGCAGTCCGCAGATCAGTTTCAAGATCGTGGACTTTCCCGCACCGTTCTTGCCGACCAGGCCGACCTTATCGGTCTCGCTGATATGGAAATTGATGTCATCCAGGAGGGTAAAACCTCCGTAAGCTACTGTCAATGAATTGATTGATATCATTTTTCTTTCACTATAACTAACTACACACTAAGCTTCTGCAGCTGCTTCGTCCACTTCCCGCTTCCTGCAGATCAGGATACTGAACTCATATAGCAGATAAAGCGGCACACTTACGACGAAAAGGGAGAAAGGATCGCCCGAAGGAGTGATGATCGCCGCAAGGATCACTACTCCGCAGACCGCATGCCTGCGGTATTGCCTCAGATCTTCACGATGCACGAGGCCCATTGCAGAAAGCACCTTGATAAGGGTCGGGAACTCGAAGACCAGTCCGAAAAGCAGGACGGAAGAGGAAAAGAGCCCGATATAGGAACGCAGTGAAAAAGTATTCACCACGATGTCGCTCACCTGATAATCCGCGAAGAAACGGAGCATGAGCGGCAGCACGATGCTGTAGCCGATCATCGCACCGAGATAGAAAAGGATCGCGGCGAAGAGGAAACCACCTTTGATCGCCCTTTTCTCGTGCCTGTACAGAGCCGGAGCCACGAAATTCCACAGCTCCCAGATCAGGTAAGGAACTCCGATGATGAGCGCTGCAATGAAAGTGATCCGGATATGGGTCGTGAACTGAGCTGCCACGTCAATGTTGATGAGGTCCAGCTGAAAATCCACTCCCAGTGCCCTGTACATGAAGAAATCCGGTCTGGTCGGCGCAAAAATGATCCGATCGAAGAGAAAATCCTTGAAAAAAAACAAAACCACTGCTATAAGGCCGACGACTACCGCCGACCTTATCAGTGATTTACGAAGGACGTCCAGATGATCCCAGAACGACATTTCTTGAGAAACATCTGACCTCATCAAGCTTTCTTTTCTGTATCTTCTTCCTTCTTGGCTGCCGGTTTCTCCGCCGGCTTCTTCTCTACTGGTTTCTCGATCTCGGCCTTGATTTCGTCTATATCTTCCTTCACCTCACTCATGCCTTCCTTGAAACTTTTCACACCTTTACCCATTCCATGCATCAGCTCAGGAATCTTCTTTCCACCGAAAAGCAGGAGGATCACCAGCGCGATGATCACCCACTCCCATCCGGAAATCATCAATGGCATTAAATACAATGTTGTCATTTCTATACAGTTTTAAAAATCTTCAAACTTATTCATCACCGATTTCATGGCGGCGGAATACCTCCGCGATGAATTCCGGGCAACGGACCGGAATACGACGCCGCGCATCCAGAAAACCGAGGGTGACAGTGCCTTCGCAAAGCAGGACACCATCCTGATTGTAGATTTCAGCCTTTACCGGAAACTTGGCACCCTCAGGAACCTTCTCGACCGTGGAGACGATACGGAGACGATCCCCCATCTTGGCCGGCTGTCTGTAGCGTGCATTCACGGAAACAACCGGGAAAACGATACCGGCGGCTTCAATCTGTTCGATCGGAAGTCCCAGATCCACAAGCAGTTTCGAACGTCCGCACTCGAAATACCGGATGTAGTTCGAGTGATGGACGATCCCCATCTGGTCAGTTTCGTAATACCTGACCTCAAGTTCCAGTTGAGACCTGATCATAAACAGACAATTATTTTCCAAGGGCAGCGAGGGAGGCCTTGATGGTCTCGATCTTGCTCAAGGAATCTGATTCCTTCTTCCTTTCAACGGCTACGACGGCCTCCGGAGCATTGGCCACGAAACGCTCGTTGGAGAGTTTCTTGCGGACTGAAGCCAGGAATTTCTCCTGATATGCAAGATCAGCCTCCAGCTTGGCCACCTCTTCCTCTACATTGATGAAACCTTCGAGCGGAACATAGAATTCCACGGTTCCGACCATGAAGCGGGCTGCAGAAGCCAGTTCCTCAGCGTCCTCGGCATATGCAGACACGTTGCCCAACTTGGTCACGACAGGAAGGACCTCCTGAGGGAAGTCTCCTTTGATGACCAGCTTCAGCGCCTCTCTCGGAGAGATGTTCTTCGACTGACGGACATTTCTCAGACCGGCGACAACGTCGCAAGCCATACCGAAACGAGCGATGAAATCAGCATCGTAGGCTTTAGCCTGCGGATAACGCTGGTTCATGATCGTCTCTCCCTCTGCACGCTCGGCCATGTTGTGCCAGAGCTCCTCGGAGATGAACGGCATGATCGGGTGGATCATCTTCAGCAAAGCATCGAAGAAATTCACGGTAGCATCATAAGTAGCACGGTCGATCCCTGCACCGTAAGCCGGTTTTACAGCTTCGAGATACCAGGCGCAGAAATCATCCCAGAACAGTTTGTAGATGCTCATGAGGGCATCGGAGATTCTGAATTTGCTGAAATGATCCTCGACCTGCTCGATCACCTGACTGAGCTTGTTGTCGAACCACTTCACTGCAACTGCAGAAGCCTCCGGCTGTGCGGCCTTCTCATCGACGGTCCAGCCCATGACAAGACGGTAAGCGTTCCAGATCTTGTTGCAGAAGTTACGTCCCTGCTCGATCTGTGACTCATCATAAAGAATATCGTTACCGGCTGAAGAGCAGAGCAGCATACCCAGACGGACTGCGTCTGCACCGTATTTACGGATCAGTTCGAGCGGGTCAGGAGAATTGCCGAGCGTCTTGGACATCTTGCGGCCAAGATTATCCCTGACGATACCGGTCAGATAGACATTGTGGAAAGGAACCTCGTGCATGAACTCGTTTCCGGCCATGATCATACGAGCCACCCAGAAGAAAAGAATGTCCGGTCCTGTAACCAGATCATTGGTCGGATAATAGTAAGCCAGATCCTTGTTCGGTTCAGCGTCCGGATGACCGGCCTTATGCGTATCGAAGACGGAAATCGGCCACAACCAGCTGGAGAACCAGGTATCCAGCACATCCTCATCCTGCTTCAGGTCAGCGGCAGTATAGACCGGATTGATGGCCTGAGCCTTCTTCAAAGCCTCTTCTGCAGTAGCTGCGACAACCGTCTCGCCTCCTGGCAGATAGTATGCCGGGATGCGCTGTCCCCACCACAGCTGGCGGGAGATGCACCAGTCACGGACATTCTCCATCCAGTGACGGTAAGTATTCTTGTATTTGTCCGGGATCAGCTGAACCTTGCCGCTCTCGACTGACTCGAGGGCATCCTTGGCCAGATCACCCATCTTGAGGAACCACTGCATGGAGAGCCTTGGCTCGATGACAGCGTTCGTACGTTCCGAATAGCCGATCGGAGAAGTGTAGTCCTCGATCTTCTCGAGGTTGCCGGCTTCCTCCAGCATCTTGGCGATCTTCTTCCTGGCCTCGAAACGATCCTCACCGACCAGAATGGTCGCTTTCTCGTTGAGACGACCGTGGTCGTCGATGATGTCCAGTACCGGAAGATTGTGGCGGATACCGATCTCGTAGTCGTTCACATCGTGTGCCGGAGTGACTTTCAGGCAACCTGTACCGAAGTCCATGGTCACATAGCTGTCCTCGATGACCGGGATCTCCCTGTTGATCAATGGGATGAGGACCTTCTTGCCCTTAAGCCAATGATAACGCTCGTCCTCCGGATTGATACAGATGGCAGCATCGGCCATGATGGTCTCAGGACGGGTCGTGGCAATGATCAGATACTTGTCTGTCGGATTTCCCTGACCGTCGCTGATGTAATATCTCAGATGATAGAATTTGCTGGTCGTATCCTTGTGGATGACTTCCTCGTCGCTGACAGCGGTCAGACCGACCGGATCCCAGTTGACCATTCTCACACCTCTATAGATATAGCCTTTCTCATAGAAATAGACGAAGGTGTTGATCACGGCCTCGCTCAGGTCAGGATCCATCGTGAACTTGGTTCTGTCCCAGTCACAGGAAGCGCCCAGTTTGCGCAGCTGGTTCAGGATGATGCCGCCGTGCTTCTCTTTCCACTCCCAAGCGTGTTTCAGGAACTCCTCACGAGTCAGGTCCTCTTTCCTGATGCCCTCTTTCGCGAGCTTAGCCACGACCTTGCTCTCCGTAGCGATGGAAGCATGGTCCGTACCCGGCACCCAGCAAGCGTTCTTGCCGTCCATCCTTGCCTTACGGATGAGCACATCGTTCAAGGTATTGTTCAGCACATGACCCATGTGCAGGATACCGGTCACATTAGGTGGCGGGATGACGATCGTATAAGGTTCCCTTTCATCCGGCTCGGAATGAAAGAATTTGTTTTCAAGCCAATAGGCGTACCATTTGTCCTCGATATTCGAGAAATCATACTTTGCTGGCAATTCCATATAGTATTCAAGTTTTATGATTATTCGTATCAACATGACCGCTGAGGCGGCACAATATCGTGCAAATATACGATTTTTTCACTAACTTTGCGCAGACATGAACCTTAAAAAGACAAACAATAAAAACGACAGCATATGGATAAAGAAAAAGACTTCAGCATCGAGCTGAATCCGGTAGTGGCCAAAGGACAGTATTCGAATCTGGCCGTCATCACCCATTCCAGGAATGAATTCATCCTGGACTTCGTTTCCCAACTGCCGGGAATGCCCAAGCCAGAGGTCGTCAGCAGGCTCATCATGAGCCCTGAAAATGCGAAAAGGCTGAATTACGCGCTGCAGAGCAACATTGAAAAATATGAATCCCAGTTCGGCCCTATCGAGCTGGACGGCATGCCGATGGAAGCGCAAGAAGAAGAAATGGAAGAAGAGGAAATGCCCGGCGGCACGGCCTTCCCGTTCGGTTTCGGCAACGGCGCCAAATCCTGACCCTGAACCGCAAAATAGAACGAATATGGAATTGAACGATACCTTCAAGAAAATCAAAGCCTTCGTCTTCGACGTAGACGGTGTCCTCACTGACGGACGTATCCTGGCGACCATGGACGGAGAACTCCTCCGGTCCTTCGACTCCAAGGACGGTTTCGGCCTCCGCATGGCCAATATGAACGGTTACCACCTCGGCATCATCACCGGAGGACGCTCAGAGAGCATCACCCTCCGTTTCAAGACCTGCGGCATCGCTCCGGAGAACATCTACAAAGGTTCCAGGGACAAGATGATCGACTTCCGGGACTTCTGCCAGAAACACGGACTGCAGCCGGAGGAAATCATGTATTTCGGTGACGACCTGCCGGATCTCCCGGTCATGCAGGCTTCAGGTTGCGGAGTTGCTCCGGCCGATGCGGTGCAGGATGTAAAAGAAGCTGCTGATTTCGTTTCTCCTTACGCCGGAGGCCGCGGCTGTGTCCGCAACACCATAGAGATGGTGATGAAAATCCAGGACCGCTGGCATCTCGACGTGGACGATTACGCGAAGAAATTCTGATCTTTCAACCCCTGTGGCGAAATCACTCGCCCCAAATCCGCTCCGTTTACGGACAGGAAAAGGATTTTACGGCATTGCCCCGGAATTGATTTCCGGGGTATTTTTTTTCCTCTACTTTTGCCGCCGTAAAATTTGAAGAACATGAAGATCAAAGGTAACAATGTCCTTATCACAGGAGGCGCTTCCGGCATCGGAAGCATCATGGGCCGCATGGCTCTGGAACAGGGCGCGTCAACGCTCATCATCTGGGATGTCAATGAGGTGAACATCGCCGCGACAAAAAAGAAATACGCCCGTTACGGTTCCGTTCTCGGTTACAAAGTCGACGTTTCAGACCACGAGGCCGTCATGTCCGCCTACGCGCAGACCGTCAGAGACTGCGGACAGGTCGATATCCTGATCAACTGCGCCGGCATCGTGACCAGCAACAGCACCTTCGACCATCTCACGGTCGACGAGATCACCAGAACCATGAACATCAACGCCATCGCACCGATGTACGTCACCCTCGCCTGCCTCCCTGACATGCTCAGACGCAACCATGGACACATCTGCAACATCACCTCTGCCGGAGGAATGCTTTCCAACCCGCGCATGAGCGTCTACAGCGCCAGTAAATGGGCAGCCATCGGCTGGTCTGATTCCATGCGGATCGAGCTGGAAGAGAGGAAGAGCAAAGTCCATGTCACGACCGTTGCCCCTTACTACATCAACACCGGCATGTTCGACGGTGTGCAGTCCCGTATCTTCCCGATCCTCAAACCGGAGAAGGTTGCAGCATCCGTCCTGAAAAGCATCGCCCGCGACAAACGTTTCAACGGCATTCCGTGGGGCTTTCATTTCATCCGCTTCTTCCAGGGCATCATGCCGACCAGCTGGTTCGATACTATTTTCGGAGAATGGTTTGGAATCTATCATACAATGGATAACTTTACAGGAAGAAAGAAAAATGAAGACCATGGAAAACCAGCCATCAACCCAGTCGATCGCAAAAGCGACAGCCGCGCAGCGTAAGTTCTTCGCGACCGGCACCACCCTTGACCTCCGCTGGAGGAAAAAACAGCTCCACCTCCTGCTCCAAGCCCTTGAAAAGTGGGAGCAGCCCCTCTATGACGCGATCTGGAAAGATCTGCACAAGTCCTGCGAAGAGGCGTTCATGACCGAAACCAGCATCGTCAAAGGCGAAATCCATGCCCACCTCAGGCATTTAGGTCAATGGGCCCGTAAGCGCAAGATCTGCACGCCGCTCAAGCTTTTCCCTTCTCAGAGCTATATCGTGAAGGAGCCGCTCGGCTGCTCCCTCATCATCGCTCCCTGGAACTACCCGATCCAGCTGCTGCTGAATCCCCTCGTCGGCGCCATCTCTTCCGGCTGCACCGCGATCCTCAAACCTTCGCCCTATGTACCGGAAGTCTCCCAAGTCATCGCGGACATGATCGCCGACACCTTCCCGCCGGAATATGTCACGGTCATCCAAGGACACAGGGAGGTCAATGAAGCCCTGCTGGCAGAACGCTTCGACCTGATCTTCTTCACCGGGAGCCCATCATTGGGCCGGACAGTCATGGAAGCGGCGTCCAGGAACCTGACTCCGGTCATCCTGGAACTGGGCGGCAAGAGCCCCTGCATCATTGACAAGGAGGCTGACATCGCCCTTGCGGCACGACGCATCGCCTGGGGCAAGACCCTGAACAGCGGCCAGACCTGCATCGCTCCGGACTACATCCTGATCCACAGCGACGTGAAAGCCGCCTTCATCAAAGCTTTCGGCAAAGCGGTACAGGAAATGCACGGAAGCGACATCCAGAAAGACCGGCACTATGTGCGGATGGTGAACGATCGGGCTTTCGAACGGGTGTGCGGCTATATTGAAGCGGCCAGGAACGGGCAGGACGGCGGTATCATCGTCTACGGCGGCCACCACGATGCGGCCGAACGCTTCATTGAACCGACCCTGATCGATTCACCGTCCCTCTTCTCACCGGTCATGACGGAAGAAATCTTCGGTCCGGTATTCCCGATCATCACCTTCGACGAAGCAGACGGTTCTTTCAAGGATAAGGTGACCGACTTCGTGAACGCCAGAGAGAAACCATTGGCCTTCTACTGGTTCGGCCGGAAAAAGGACGGGTGGGACGTGATCCGACGCACTTCCTCCGGAGGAGCCTGCATCAATGATGTGATCATGCACATCGCCAATGAGAACGTGCCTTTCGGTGGAGTCGGCAATTCCGGCATGGGACATTATCACAAGCGCGAAAGCTTCGAGGCCTTCTCCCACAGCCGCTCCGTCATCGTGACCGGCACCTGGATCGACCTCCCGTTCCGGTACATGCCGTACAAAATGTTTTCACTAGTGAAGAAAATACTTTAAATTTGCGACCGGTTTCCATCTGGAGACCGGTTCATTTTTTAATGGTCGATAATCATGAAGAAAATCATATTGGGCAGCGGCTCCCCTCGCCGCAAGGAACTGCTGGAAGGTCTGGGTATTGAATTCACCGTAGATACCGGCAACAGTTTCGAAGAAGTGTACGAACCGGAAACACCGCATGAGCAGATTCCGGAAGTGCTGAGCGTCGGAAAATCCTACGGTTTCCACCGTCCGCTCGAAACGAATGAAGTGCTGCTGACCTCAGACACTCTGGTCCTTTGCGGCGACCGCGTGATGGGCAAGCCGAAAGACCGGGCTGCCGCCATTGAAATGCTGGAATTCCTTTCCGGGAAGACCCACAAGGTCATCACCGGCGTCACCATCCGGGACAACCGGCGCAGCAGGACCGTCAGCGACACCGCCTTGGTCCACTTCCGTCAACTGACCAAGGAAGAGATCGTACATTATGTCGATGAATTCCGTCCTTTCGACAAAGCCGGAGCCTACGGAATTCAGGAATGGATCGGCTACATCGGCGTCGACAAGATAGAAGGTTCCTTCTATACCATAATGGGCTTCCCGGTCCATCTGGTCTATGAACTTCTGCAGGAATTCAAATGACACCCTTACCGATAGAAGGACATCCCGTCTGACCTCTAGAGGTCAGACGGGATGTCCTCATTTTACAATGCTGATAATCAAAGATTTGCCGTACGTGCCGCCACCTCACCGGCTTTCTGTGCATAGTCCTCTGAATCACCGGCATAGATGATGCCGCGGGAAGAATTGATCAGCAGACCGCCCATCGCATTGGAACCGTATCTGATCACCTCCTCAGCAGAGCCTCCCTGGGCACCGACGCCCGGAACCAGGAAGAAGTTATCCGGACAGAAACCGCGGAGTTCCGTCAGCTTGTCCGCCTTCGTCGCACCGACAACGAACATCATGTTGTCCGGATTCGAGATTTCCATCATTTCCTCCATGACGACCTGATAGAGCGGCTTGCCGTCCTTAGTCGCGCTCTGGAACTGATAAGCGGAAGCATTGGAAGTCAAAGCCAGCACGATCGCCCACTTGTCCTTGTACTCCAGGAATGGAGTCACGCTGTCCGCACCCATATAAGGAGCGATGGTCACTGCATCGAAATCCATAGTCTCGAAATATGCCTTCGCATACATGCGGGCCGTGTTTCCGATATCCCCTCTCTTCGCATCCGCGATCAGGAAAATCTCCGGATAATGCTGACGGATATAATCGACCGTCACTTCCAGCGCACGCATGCCCTCGATACCGTAACTCTCATAGAAAGCGAGATTCGGCTTGTAAGCGACCGCATGCGCGGCCGTCGCATCGATGATGTTCTTGTTGAACTCGATGATGGAGCGTGAAGTCCCTTTGAAAAGTTTGCCTTTGACGGCCACTTCACCTGCCGCAGCAAGATCCTTGACACACTTCGGCATCTTGTCGTAATCCACATCCAGACCGACGCAAAGCATGGACTTCTTGGCCTGGATCTGTTCGTATAACTGTTTTCTGTTCATTGCAAACCATTAATAATACTGATAGAACAATGCGATGCTTTCCATTCCGGCGAAAAGCTGCTTCAGCAGATAGCTCTCGTTCGGAGAATGGATGGTATCCCGCTCGAGACCGAAGCCCATGAGCAACGGATCGATGCCCAGAATGCGCTGGAGGTCAGCGAGGATCGGAATGGAGCCACCACCTCTTGCCGGCACCGGTTCGATGCCGTACACCTCTGTCATCGCCTTGGAAGCGGCCTGATAAGCCTTCGATGAAATCGGGATCAGGAAGCCGTCACCGCCATGGCATGGAGTCACCTCGACCTTCACGTAATCCGGAGCGATCGCTTTGAAATGCTCGGCGAAAAGTTTCGTGATCGTCGCGCTGTCCTGGTTCGGCACCAGTCGCATGGAAATCTTCGCATGAGCCTCTGACGGCAGGACGGTCTTCGCACCGAAACCGGTATAGCCACCCCAGATTCCGCAGACATCAAGGCATGGACGGATACCGACACGTTCGAGGGTCGTATAACCTTTCTCCCCTTTCACCTCATTGATATCCAGGAAGTTCTTGTATTCTTCCAGGTTGAATGGAGCCCTGCCCAATTTCGCACGGTCCTCATCGGAGAGTTCCACGACCTCGTCATAGAAACCTTTCACCGTAATGTGACCCTCCTTGTCAATGAGGCTGGAAATCATGTCGCAGAGGACATTGATCGGATTAGCGACCGCACCGCCGTAATGGCCGGAATGCAAGTCCTTGTTCGGACCGGTCACCTTCACCTCGACATAGGAAAGACCGCGCATACCGCAGTTGATGGAAGGCACTTCCTCTGAAATCATGGTCGTATCGGAAACGAGGATGATATCTGCCGCGAGCAGGTCCTTGTGCTCTTTGGCCCATGGAGCCAATGAAGGGCTGCCGATTTCCTCCTCACCCTCGAAAATGAATTTGACGTTATGCCTGAGCTTGCCGCTCCTGACCAGATATTCAAAAGCCTTGATGTGCATGAAAAGCTGACCTTTGTCATCGTTGGCACCACGAGCATAGATCGCTCCATCGCGGATCTCAGGCTCGAACGGATCTGATTTCCAGAGTTCGATCGGATCGACCGGCTGCACGTCCATATGGCCGTAAACCAGCACGGTAGGCAGAGACGGGTCAATGATCTTCTTGCCGAAAACGACCGGATGACCGGTAGTCGGATAGACCGCCGCCTCGTCGGCACCGGCTTCCATCAGCAACTCGACCAGACGCTCGGCGCAACGCTGCATATCCGGTCCATGCTCCGGTAAAGAACTGACCGATGGAATTCTCAACAAAGAGAAGAGCTCTTCGAAGAAGCGCTCCTTGTTAGCTTCAATGTATGCTTTCATAAGTCTACTTTACATTATAGTGGTTGTACAAAATATCAAAAAAGGCTCGGAGAATCACTCCGAGCCAATAAATTTACATTATTCAGGTTTATTTTCCAAATGCGCAAGCGCATATTTCCGGGTCAGACGGAAAGTTTTCCTTCCCGACGACGGAGCCTCGTACATAGCCTCTGTCATGATCTGTTCGCAGATGCTCCGCAAACCTCTGGCACCCAACTTGTTCTTGATCGCGGTATCCACGATGAGATCCAAGACCTCCGGTTCCCATGTCAACTTGATGCCGTCAAGAGCGAACATGACTTCATACTGCTTCATGATCGCATTCTTCGGCTCGGTAAGAATCCGCTTCAGAGCGTCCCTGTCCAGATGATCAAGATATGTGATGACCGGCAGACGGCCGATGATTTCCGGAATGAGTCCATAACCACGGAGATCCTGAGCCTCGACATACTGCAGAAGATTCTCGGTATCCACCTTCTGTTTCTTTGAAGCGCCGAAACCGATGACCTTGGTATTCAGGCGCTGGGCGATCCTCCGTTCGATACCCTCGAAAGCACCACCGCAGATGAAAAGGATATTCTGCGTATTGACATGCAGGAACTCCTGCTCCGGGTGCTTACGGCCCCCTTTCGGCGGAACGTTCACGACATTGCCCTCCAGGAGTTTCAGCATGGCCTGCTGCACGCCTTCACCGGATACGTCACGAGTGATGGACGGATTGTCGCTCTTGCGCGCGATCTTGTCGATCTCGTCGATGAAGACGATACCGCGCTCCGCCTTAGCTACGTTGAAATCAGCTTCCTGAAGCAGACGGGTCAGAATACTTTCCACATCTTCTCCGACATAGCCGGCTTCCGTCAGGACAGTAGCGTCCACGATGGTGAACGGGACATCCAGCACCTTAGCTATCGTCTTGGCCAGCAAAGTCTTACCAGTACCTGTCGGACCGACCATGAGCACATTGGACTTCTCCAGTTCAATCTCGTTCTTATCCTTGGAAAGATTGTTGTTCACCCTTTTGTAATGGTTGTATACGGCAACGGACAGCAGTTTCTTTGCCCGATCCTGGCCGATGACATACTGGTCAAGGTAAGCATGCAGTTCCTTCGGTTTCATGAGATTGTCCAGCGCTTTCGGAGCTTCCGCTGCCTGAACCTTCCCGTTCACCTCATCGATGTACTCCTGCGCGATCTTCACGCAGTCACTGCAGATGCACGCATCCTGACCCTGCAGCAGGAACGGAACTTCCTTCTCGCTTCTGCCGCAGAACATGCAATATCTGGTCTCTTTCTTGGACATTATTTCTTTTTCGTTAAGATTTCATCCACCATTCCGTAATCTTTCGCTTCCTGCGCGGTCATCCAGAAATCTCTGTCACCGTCAGCAAGGATACGTTCATACGGCTGGCCGGAGTGCTCGGCAATGATGGTATACAACTCTTTCTTCGTCTTCTCGATCTCGCGTGCCGCGATCATGATGTCAGATGCCTGACCCTGGGCACCGCCGAGCGGCTGATGGATCATGACTCTGGAATGCGGCAGCGCAGACCTCTTGCCCTGGGCACCTGCACATAGAAGGACGGAACCCATGGAAGCGGCCATGCCGGTACAGATCGTAGCGACGTCCGGTTCCACCAGCTGCATCGTATCGTAGATGCTGAGTCCGGAAGTCACCTGTCCACCCGGAGTATTGAGGTAGAGAGAAATGTCAGCCGAATGATCGTTGGAAGAAAGGAAAAGCAGCTGAGCGGTGATGATGTTCGCGACGTCATCATCGATCGGCACTCCCAGGAAAATGATACGGTCCATCATGAGTCTGCTGAAGACATCCATGCTGGCAACATTGAGCGTGCGCTCTTCAAGAATGGTCGGATTGATGTAACCATCCATGACCTTACCATATCTGTGGAGCGTCATGGAACTGACACCTTGCTCCGATCTGGCGAATTTTTCAAAATCTCTATAATCCATCTTATGTTGTTTTAGAAGGTTCAGGGTAAAAAAAAAGGTCGGCCGAAGCCGACCGTTCGATTATTTCAACTCGCGGAACTTGTCGACAGAAATCTTCTTCTTCTTGAGAGTGATCTCAGGACGGATCGCCTCGATGGTCTTCTGGTTCTCGACCTGATCGATGACTCTGCGGCTCTGCTCCTCCTGTGAAAGGATGTTCTTGGCGAATGCCTCGAGCTGCTCCTCCGGAACGTTGTTCATTCCGTACATAGCGAACTGGTAAGCCGCGAAGCCCTTGGCGGAGTTCAAGAGGTCAGCCTCTTCGATCTTCACGTTGAACTTGTCCATGATGTAGGCTTTGATCATGTGCCAACGATAGTCAGCCAGGAAGAGGTCGAACTCCTTCTCGATTTCCTCCATGGTGAATTTACCGTCATTGGCAACGAAGAGCCATCTCTTGAGGAATTTCTCAGGGAGAGCGATAGCTGCTTTCTCCACGAGGTAATCCCTTGCATCTTTCGAGAAGCGGTACTCAGCCTCCTGAGCGTACTCGTTGCGAAGTCTCTCCTCAACCTTTGCGTCGAAGCCTTCCTCGTCCTTCACGTTGCCTTCACCGAAGATCTTGTCGAAAGTCTCCTGGTTCAGCTCAGCCGGAACGAAAGTCTTGATGCTCTGGACAGTCATCTTGAACATCGGATCAAGGTTTGCAAGCTCCTCTTTGTTGAGCTTCAGCATGGAAGCGCGGTCAGTCTCGTTCTCGAAAGCCTCATTGACATTGACATCCAGGCTATCACCTGCTTTCAGGCCTACGAATGAAGGTCTTGCGGACTCAGCGACATTGCGGAGCGCTACATATGTACCCTCGACCTTGGTCTCACCCTGCTCGAAGTTGACAACGATGAAGTCGTCCTCTTTTGCAGCCTCACCGTCAGCGAGGTTACCGTACTGCTTGAGAAGGTTTTCCTTCATCTCTTTCTTGGCAGCGTCAGTTACAGTGATGGTATAGAAAGGAACCTCGTCCTCTTTGGAGAGTTCGAAATTGACTTCCGGATTCAGACCCATCTCGAATTTGAACTCGAAATCGTTTCCATCGACCCACTCTACCTGTGGCTGATCCTCTACCGGAAGAGGCTCACCTGCTACATGGAGGTTGTTTTCCTTGATGAAGCTGTTCAGGCTTTCAGCGATGAGGTCATTGACAGTATCAACGAGGGCAGCGGTACCGTACATCTTCTCGATGAGAGACATCGGAACCATACCTTTTCTGAAACCTTTGATTTCAGCGTTCTTTCTGTGTTTCTTCAGGGTCTGAAGCTTGCGGTCTGCATAATCTTCCTTAGCGATCGAAAGTGTCAGCTCAAGGTTAAGATCGTCAATTTTGTTCTGTTGGATATTCATATCAGTAAAAATTTATATTTTTCGTATAAAAGCCTGCAAAAGTAAACATTTTTCCTATAAAATCAAAATGTTATTCCTTCGTTCTGTTCGGCTTTTTCGGATAGGCAACCCTTGCATGGTAAATCTGATGAAGGTAATCCTTGATCTTCGCTTTCATCATGTTCAGTTCATGCAGCGTGATATCGGAATTTTCCAGCTGCCCGTCGGAAATCTTGCTCTTGAACAGATTTTCCACGAGACTGTTGATGCTCTCCGGAGAATAGTCCTTCAAAGAACGGGATGCGGCTTCCAAGGTATCGCACATCATAAGGATGACCTGCTCCTTCGTTTCCGGCTTATGCCCCTTGTAGGTGAACATGTCCTTGTACTCCTCGGAACCGCCTTCCTGAAGATACCTGTTGTAGAAATAACCGGCACAGGTCGTTCCATGATGGGTCACGATGAACTCCTTCACCTCATCCGGGAGATGATATTTCTCAGCGATGGCCATACCGTCGCTGACATGGTTGATGATGAGTTTGGCGCTCTCCGCAGGAGTCAGGTTCTCATGGTAGCGGACACCGACCGTCTCGTTCTCGATGAAGCATTGCGGATTCATCATCTTGCCGATATCATGATAAAGGGCTCCTGCACGGATCAGCGGTACATTGGCATCGATCTCACGAGCCACGGCATCACAGAGGTTCATGACCTGGAGACAATGCTGGAAGGTCCCCGGAGCCTTCTCGGCCAGTTCACGCAAGAGCGGCTGATTGGTATCCGTCAGCTCGACCAGCTTCGTGTTCGAAACCAGACGGAACATCTTCTCGAAAAGATAGATGAGCGGATAGCCGGCCACAGAGAAGAGCGATCCCAGGAAAAGGTAGAGAATGATCATCCAGTCGACATACTGGTCGATTCCATTGACCAGGAGGAACATCATCCAGGTGATCACCAGGGCGACGAAGCCGATGATGGCCGTCACGAACTGCAGCCAGCCCCTGTTGAAATAGGCGAAAGTATACATGGTCACCGCACCGGCGATGAGATACATCACGAAAAGCTGCGGCCCGTTGTGCGAAAGCAGCAGCAGCGGCAGCAGAGCATTGACATAAACGATCCAGACGACCCTCTTCTTGAAGAAAGCCAGCAGATAGAGGGCGATCAGCGTATATGGCATCATATAGATGAACTTCGGGCTTTCCTTCACCATCACGACACTGACGACACCCGCCAGCGCATAGATGAGCAGCAGGTACAGATATTTATTGTACTGCCCGAAAATCATCGGATTCGTGTAATAGATGGACATGAAGAGGATCGACACGAGGATGAAGGCCAGGATACCATTGCCCAGCCACTGGTAGGCGACATTGCCCTTGTAGCTCAGATTGGACTCGAACTCGGCACGATAGGAATAGAGACGCTGATAGATCTTCGGAGTCACCACTTCCCCTTTCTCAACGACGATTTCACCGGCATTCACGACGCCACTGGTCGGAGAACTGTACTTGTAAGCATCCTGATAAGCCTGGAGTGTCTTATCCTTTTCATAGACCAGATTCGGAGCGACCAGATTGGACAGATCCCTCTTCACGGCTTCCTCCAGTTTCTGACGGGCAGCCTCGGAGGACAGCGGAACGATCTTCGGAAGTCCGGCATCGGGAACCGCAGCCTGCTGACCGCCGAAAACGAAGTTCTTCCTGTTCTTCGCATAATCTTCCGTTACGCGGACAAACACGTTGTAGACCAGATTGCGAGCTTCCGGCAAGGTGTATAGATTCGACACCGGGATTTCCTTGTGCATGTCTCCATAAGACACATAAGCGATCTTGCCCCAATGCGCGGACTCGTCGATATCTCCCAAATCGTTGATGACGCCTCGACCGGTACCATTATACAGGGTATCGAGACACTTTTTCAAGGCGGTCTTCAATTCCGGATACATGCCGATCGTCATCTTCTCCAGCTGGTCGAAACTGTTAGCGGCGACAAGCTCGTCCTTCGTGAAATAAGGACAGACAGTATCTTTCGGAGCCATCCGTTCCGCATGCATCTCTTCCTCGGTCTTGATCAGTGGAAACGGGAATTTCGCGACCAGCGTCTCGTACATCCAAGGCGAACCTTGCTTGAAATCATAGTTGAACTTCGGACTTCTCGGGAAAATGGTCGTGAACAGCAGGAACACCCCGACCAAAGGGATGTAGACTCTGTATTTTTTCGGTAATCTAACCTTATCCATAATCATATCGTAGGTATTGAACGCAATCTGCAGAAGCCGCCCCAATCCTGAGATGGCTCCTGCAGATCAATTTTCTATAGAATCTGCCGGTCCCGGTCAAGCGGCGGGACTAGGCATCAATGTTTGCAAAGTGGGCATTCTGCTCGATGAACTCACGACGTGGCGGAACATCGTCACCCATGAGCATGGAGAAGGTACGCTCAGCCTCGGCAGCATTGTCGATGGTGATCTGACGGAGCAATCTTCTGGACGGATCCATGGTGGTTTCCCAGAGCTGCACGGCAGACATCTCTCCAAGACCTTTATAACGCTGAACGGTCACGCCCTTCTCAGAACCCTTGCCGAGCGCGAGGGTTGCCTCACGACGCTGCTTCTCTGTCCAGCAGTAGATTTCCTCCTTGCCTTTCTTCACGAGATAGAGCGGCGGAGTAGCCAGATAGACATATCCGTTCTTCAGAAGATCCTGCATGTAACGGAAGAAGAAGGTCAGGATCAATGTCGCGATATGACTACCGTCGACATCGGCATCGGTCATGATGATGATCTTGTGATACCTGATCTTGGAAAGGTTAAGCGCCTTGCTGTCCTCCTCCGTACCGACGGTGACACCGAGTGCAGTATAGATGTTGCGGATCTCTTCGCTCTCGAAGACTCTGTGCTCCATCGCTTTCTCGACATTCAGGATCTTACCTCTCAGCGGCAGGATAGCCTGGGTCATACGGTTACGTCCCTGCTTTGCGGTACCGCCTGCGGAATCACCCTCGACGAGGAAGAGTTCGCAATGCTCCGGATTACGCTCCGTACAGTCAGCCAGCTTTCCAGGAAGTCCGGCACCGGACATCACGGTCTTGCGCTGTACCATCTCACGAGCCTTGCGGGCAGCGTGACGAGCCGTAGCCGCGAGGATCACCTTCTCCACGATCAGCTTCGCCTCTCTCGGTTTCTCCTCCAGATAAGCCTCCAAGGCAGATGCAGTAGCCTGTGAAACGGCGGATACTGCCTCCGGGTTACCCAGCTTGGTCTTCGTCTGGCCCTCGAACTGAGGCTCGGCGACCTTTACGGAAATGACTGCAGTCAGACCTTCACGGAAATCATCAGCCGCCAGATCGAATTTCAGCTTGGAAAGGAAGCCGTTCTGCTCCGCATAGTTCTTCAAGGTCCTGGTCAGACCCATCTTGAAGCCCTGGAGATGTGTACCTCCTTCTATCGTGTTGATGTTGTTGACATAAGAATACATCCTCTCCGTATAACCGGTGTTGTACTGGAGAGCGATCTCGATCGGAATCGTCTTGGAAGTCTCCAGATAGATCGGTTCCTCGATCAGCTTCTCGTTACCACCATCCAGATAGGCGACGAACTCCTTCAGACCTTCCTTGGAGTAGAACTCGTCACATCTGAAATGTCCCTGACCCTCGATTTCATTTCCGTTCTCATCCAGATCGGCGATGAAATTCCTCTTGTCCGTCAAGGACAGGAAAATACCCTTATTCAGGTAAGCCAGCTCACGGAGACGTGCGGCAAGTGTTTCATATTTATATTCCGTGACCGTCACGAAAATTTCCGGATCAGGATGGAAGGTCATGATCGTACCGGTGTCCTCAGCATCGCCGACCGTAGCGACCGGTGCCAACGGCTTGCCTTTGGAATATTCCTGCACGAAAACCTTACCCTCACGATGGACCTCAGCCCTAAGATAGTCAGAAAGTGCATTCACGCAGGATACACCCACACCGTGGAGACCGCCGGATACCTTGTAGGAATCCTTGCTGAACTTACCGCCGGCGTGAAGGACTGTCAGCACGACTTCCAGAGCAGAGCGATGTTCCTTCTCGTGCATGCCTGTAGGGATACCACGACCGTTATCTTTTACCGTTATGGAGTTGTCCTCGTTGATCGTCACCTCGATTCTGGAGCAGAAACCGGCCAAAGCCTCGTCGATACTGTTGTCCACCACCTCATAGACAAGATGATGTAGACCTCTCTCACCGATATCTCCGATATACATCGAAGGTCTTTTCCTGACCGCCTCGAGTCCTTCCAGCACCTGGATACTATTGGCAGAATACTGCTGTTCTGCACCATTGTTCACTTCATTCTCGTTCATTTCAACTATAGGTTTATAATTGTTATCTTCTTAAAAATTCAAATCAGGCAAATTTAGCAATATTTTCTTACATATTCAAGCATAACCCGATGGTAAAGCTGCCCCCCTTCTCTGCATAGAAAGGATTACGCTGGATCGGCTGGAAAAGCAGATTGCCGGCCTTGAACCAGAAAGACAGATGGCTGGTATGCTTGTACTCGAGATACATCCCGAGATC
>JAHHQP010000003.1 GCA_020026355.1 Bacteroidales bacterium | reverse complement strand
CCACGCTTCTTGACAGGACCCTGATCATCTAACGATGGTCAGGGTCTTTTGTCATCTACCATTCTCTCGTCTTCGCAGAGTCATATCGTTTTTTCTGAGGGTATGGATAGCACTCTCAAATAAGCGTGTTTCGTGGGATAGAGCGGTCTTTGCTGTTCAGACAGGTCTTTCCTTGGCGATCAGCAGTAATAGGCAGATTCTGTGCTTAATTTGAAAAATACCCCGGGAACTTCATTCGTTTCCGGGGCATTGTGTTTCAAGGCAGTGCGATGCGGCTGCCGTTCGGTTTCAGGATCAGTGAAGCATCACGGTCAAGCCAGCCATTACGATCGATACCATTGACATAAGCTTGATCAGAATGTTCAGTGAAGGTCCGGAAGTGTCTTTGAACGGATCACCGACGGTATCTCCGACGACCGTTGCTTTATGAGCCTCAGAACTATTTCCGCCCAGATGCCCCTCTTCCACATATTTCTTGGCATTGTCCCAGGCTCCGCCGGAATTGGCCATGAAGATTGCCAGGACGAATCCGCTTGCCAGACCTCCGATGAGCAGGCCCATGACTCCAGCTACTCCGAGAACCAGTCCGACGATGATCGGAACGATGATGGCGACCAGTGAAGGAAAGACCATTTCTTTCTGGGCGGCTTTTGTGGAGATTTCAACGCAACGGGAATAATCCGGCGTAGCTTTGCCTTCAAGGATGCCTTTGATTTCGCGGAACTGTCTGCGGACTTCAGCGACCATCTTCTGAGCGGCACGGCCGACCGCATTCATGGTCAGACCGCAGAAGAGGAAGGACATCATGGCGCCGATGAAAGCTCCAGTCAGGACGACCGGGTTCATCAGATCGACATTGTAGTAAGCGATGATGTCCGGAATGGTCGCCTGTGCGCCATCAATGATTTCTCCGGAGACATTGGTGATGGTACGGCCGACATGACCGAGTCCTATCTTGATTTCTTCGATGTAGGAAGCCAGGAGCGCGAGGCCGGTGAGGGCTGCGGAACCGATGGCGAATCCTTTACCGGTGGCGGCGGTGGTGTTGCCCAGAGCATCCAGGATATCTGTCCTTTCTCGGACTACTGGATCGAGTTCGCTCATCTGTGCGTTTCCTCCGGCATTGTCAGCTATAGGTCCGTAGGCATCCGTAGCGAGGGTGATGCCCAGTGTGGACAGCATTCCGACTGCTGCGATGCCGATACCGTAGAGTCCCATGCTCAGCGCTTCAGCGGACATGGAAAAATCAAATCCATTGGCACAAAGGAAAGACAGTATGATGGCTACGGCAATTGTGATGACTGGAATGGCTGTCGAGAGCATGCCCAGGCCGACACCTGAGATGATGACGGTGGCGGGACCGGTCGCGGCACTTTCTGCCAGTTTCTGGGTGGGGCGGTAGGAGTGGGAGGTGTAATATTCGGTAGCTTGGCCGATGATGACTCCGGCTACCAGTCCGACGATGACGGAGCAGGAGATGCCGATCCAGTTGTCGATATTCAGCAGGTACATGATCAGGAAGGTCGCGCCTGCAATGAGTACGGAACTGAAATTCGTGCCGAGACTGAGGGATTTCAGCAGTTCCTTCATGCCGGCATCCTCTTTAGTTCTGACGGTGAAGATACCGATGATGGAGAGGATGATGCCGACGGCGGCGATCAGCATCGGGGCGACAATGGCCTTGAGCTGGAGCTCCGCGCCGCTCTGGAAGTAGGCGGAGGCTCCGAGGGCTGCGGTGGCGAGGATCGCTCCACAGTAGGATTCATAGAGGTCTGCACCCATTCCTGCGACATCGCCGACATTGTCACCGACATTATCTGCGATGGTGGCTGGATTTCTCGGGTCGTCTTCCGGAATGTCATTCTCTACTTTGCCGACCAGGTCTGCACCGACATCGGCAGCCTTGGTGTAGATACCGCCGCCGACACGGGCGAAGAGGGCTTGGGTGGATGCACCCATTCCAAAGGTCAGCATGGTGGTCGTGACGGTCACGAGGGCTTGCGGAGTGTTGATGTCATAGAAGCAGGAGAGGATGAGGAACCACACCGCTATGTCGAGGAGTCCGAGTCCTACGACGGTGAGGCCCATGACCGCTCCTGAGCGGAAAGCGACCTTCAACCCTTTGTTCAGGCTCTTGGAAGCGGCATTGGCTGTCCTTCCGGAAGCATAGGTCGCTGTCTTCATGCCGATGAAGCCGGCCAGTCCGGAGAAAAGACCTCCGGTGAGGAAGGCGAACGGTACCCATGGGTTCTGTACATGGAAACCATAGGCCAGGATCGCGAAGAAGATGGCGAGAACAGCAAAGACAATCGCCACGACCTTGTATTGCTGTTTGAGGTAGGCCATCGCTCCATTGCGGACATATTTCGCGATCTGTTTCATTGTAGGGGTTCCTTCGTCTTCCTTCATCATCTGTCTGTAGAAGATGAATGCAAAGAGAAGCGCCACGACAGATGCTGCCAGGACGCCCCAGATAGGGATTAAGTTAGCCATATGTATTAGTTTTTAGTGTGTGTGTTCAGGTGCGCCTGAAAGTGTGTGCGGTTTTCTGCTATTCTTCGTACAGTTGCTTGCGGTTCGTGCAGGTATTTCCTTTCTCGATGCCCGGATGACTGATGAGGGCATCGGTGATCTTCTTTTTCCCTTCCATGATGTTGCTGATGATGAAATCTTCCATAACTTCCAGGTTCAGCATTTCCGAATTGGCGATTTCATGGCCGTTTCCTTCATAGCGTACGATGCTGTAGTTGTAGTGGAAATGCTTGAAGCGCTTGGCCAGCTTGTCGCTCCCGAAGAAACCGACGTTGAAGAATCGGGTCTGCTTGTAGGTGACGACCTTGTCTTTCGTTCCGTGGATCAGGAGAGTTGGAGCAGGTTCTGATTTCCGGTAGTTCGGGCGGCCCTCCATGGACAGGATAGCCCCTGCGAAGGAAATGACTCCGGCGTAGTGGAAATCTTCCGGGAGGACGGCGGCCCAGGAAGTCCTGTTGCAAAGTTCGTAGTCTGCCTGAAGAGCGCTGATGGCTCCGGCTGATGAACCGGCCAGGACGATATTCTTCGGATCGATCTGGAGATCTTCTGCATTTTTCAGGAGGAAGTTGGTCGCTGCGAAGATGTCTTCCACAACGAGGTGAATCGAACGGTCATAGGCCTTGATGACGGCGAAACCGGTCGGTGCCTTCATTCCTTTCAGCCCCAGGCGGTAGTCGATGGATACGACGGTATAGCCTCTTCTGGCCATTTCATTGAACCAGATGATATCTTTGGGTTTCTTCCGGTCTCCGAAGGTGAATCCGCCTCCGAAGGCGAAGAGAAGGGTCGGCCTTTTCTTGCCGTTGACCATGATCTCGCTGCCAGGTCTCGGATAATAGATGTCCATAAGGAGGTCTCCGGTTTCCCGGCGGGCATAGACGAAAGTCGCGTCCGCTTCCCGATCTCCGGAAATACTCACCGGATCTTCTTCGGAGTCTGGTGCCGCGAAGAGAAAGGGAATGGCGAACAGCATTGCCGTCAAAGTCAGGAATGATCTTTTCTTCATATGCTTTCTAATGTTTCAACAATACTCTGATCGCTTTCTTATCTCCGAAGAATTTGATCGCGATCACTCGGATGACGGTGTAGACCGGTACGGCGACCAGCATGCCGAGCGGTCCGCCGATGGTTCCTGCCATCAAAATTACAATAAATATTTCAAGTGCGTTCGCTTTTATGCTGCTGGAGTAGATGAAAGGTTGGAAAAGGAAGACATCTACCAGGTGGGTGACTACGAAAATGCCGATCAGCAGCAGGATGAAGCCCCATATGCTCAGTTCTCCCGTCGTCGTGGAGAGGTCGATCAGTTTCGAGACGAGTCCGATGACGGTGCCAAAGGCTCCTCCGGCCAATGGACCGATGTACGGGATGATATTGAAGATTCCGGTGATGGCGGCGATCGTCAGGGAAATGTCGGATTCCAGTCCGGCGATGAAGTGCAGGCCGATGAAGTTCAGGATCGTGATGCCGGTGATCTCGACCGTGATGCCACCGAAATAGCGGGACAGCAGGTATTCAATGTCGTTGATCGCCTCTTTCATTCCTTGTTCATAGTTGTCCGGGACCAGGGAAGTGATGAGGTTGGAGAGCAGGTTGCTGTCCTTGATGAAAAAGTAGCTGATGAAGATCACGCAGAACAGGCCGATGCCGAGATCCATCATGAAGTTTGCCACAGAACCGGTGACGGAGGTCAGCAGGTCGACGCTCAGGAGCTTCTGGATCCATCCGGTCACGACGGACTGGATGTTGAAGCTTTCTCCGGGATCGGAGAAATGGACGGTCATCCAGTGATTGAATTCCTGTACATAGATGCTGAACGAGGAGGTCACGGACTGAAGGTCCAGGGAACTGATGTTCTTGAGTGTATTCCCGAAAATAGGGAAAATTTTCAGGGCAATGAAGCCGACGAGTCCATAGAGGAAAATCATGGTGAAGATGGTCAGCAGCCAGTCCGGTGCATGCCAGTTCTTGATCCTGACTTTTTTCAGCACGTTCATGATGTGCTTGGCGATGAGGGCTACGATGCCCGCGATCGCGATGTATGCAATGACGTTGCTGAAATACCAGATGATGCCTGCAGTCAGACAGATTCCTCCGGTGACCAGAATGGCCTTGGCCAGTTTTTCGGAATATTTCATGTTTCTCTCAAAAAAATAGAATTATTTTCTCTTGTGCTGTAATTTGGTACAATGCAGGGCTACCTTTGCATCAAGATAAGATGATAAACCATTAAATCCATACAGTCATGAAAACGAATATAGATTTTTTCAGCAGTCTCATTTCCTCTGAACCTTCTTACAGGACCTTGGTAGACATGATCCATGACCTTGATCTCGAAGTGGTGGATATTCAGTTCCAGGCTTAGTCCTTGTCTTTCCAGCTGACTGTCGTCGTTGTCTTGTCTTCGGACAGACCGACCTTGATCTTGCCCGTCTTGCCGCGGCTGGTGATGATGAACTCTGAAACCGGGTTCTCGATATATTTCTGGATCGCTCTCTTCAGCGGTCTGGCACCATAGTCCGGATTGTATCCGGCTTCTGCCACGAATCTCTTGGCGGAAGGGCTGATGCTGATTGAATAGCCGGATTCCTTGACTCTGGCTTTCAGATCACCCAGCTCGATGTCGATGATTTCACTGATGTCTTCCTTGGTGAGGGTGTTGAAGAAGATCTGCTCATCCACCCGGTTGATGAATTCCGGTGGAAAAGCTCGCTTGATCGCTTTCTCGACCACGGCTTTCCGGTTGCCCTCTACATTCTTTCTGGAGGTGTTGAAGCCCACGCCATTGCCGTATTCTTCCACTTCCCGGCTGCCGACATTGGAGGTCATGATCAGGATGGTGTTCTTGAAGTTGACTGTCCGGCCGTTGTTGTCCGTCAATCTTCCCTCATCCATGATCTGGAGCAGCAGGTTGAACAGGTCCGGGTGCGCTTTCTCAATCTCATCAAGCAGCACGACGCTGTACGGTTTTCTGCGGACCCGTTCGCTGAGCTGGCCGCCGTCTTCGAAGCCGACATAGCCCGGAGGTGCTCCGATGAGCCTGGAAACCGTGAATTTCTCCATGTATTCGCTCATGTCCAGCCGGATGATGTTCTCTTCCGAATCGAAGAGATATTCTGCCAGTGATTTGGCCAGCTGAGTCTTTCCGACTCCTGTCGGGCCGAAGAACATGAAGGTGCCGATCGGACGGTTCGGATCCTTGATGCCGGCACGGTTGCGCTGTATCGCTTTCACGACCAGATCAATGGCTTCATCCTGTCCGATGATTCTTTTCTGCAGGATCTTCTGCATGTTCAGCAGCCGGTTGCTTTCCGATTCCGCCACTTTCCCGGACGGGATGCCGGTCATGCCGGAGATCACGGATGCGACCTCTTCTTCTGTTACTTTCCCTGTCTTCTTGGGGCTTCTCAGCCGCACCATGGAGCCTGCTTCGTCCATCGCGTCGATGGCTTTATCCGGCAGACAACGTTCCGGCAGATATCTTTCCGTCATCTTGACACAGGCTTCTATCGCCTGATCCGTATATTCCACATGATGGAATTTCTCATAGTTCGTCTTGAGGGATTGGAGAATGGAGATCGTATGCGTGATGTCGGTCGCTTCGACCATGATCTTCTGGAACCTGCGGTCCAGCGCTCCGTCCTTCTCCACGATTTTCGTGAACTCATCCAAGGTCGTCGCTCCGATACATTGGATCTCTCCTCGAGCCAGAGCCGGCTTGAGGATGTTGGCGGCATCCAGGCTTCCGGAACCGCTTCCAGCACCTACGATCGTGTGGAATTCATCGATGAAGAGGATGATATCCGTCCTTTTCGAGATTTCCGCGATGATCGCTTTCAAGCGTTTCTCGAAGTCACCTCTATATTTTGTGCCGGCGACGACGGAGGCAATGTCCAGCGAGATGAGTCGTTTCCCGTCCAGGACAGGAGGAACTTCACCGTTAGCGATCTTGATGGCGATACCTTCGACGATGGCAGATTTGCCGACACCCGGGTCTCCGACCAGGATCGGATTGTTCTTCTTGCGCCTTCCGAGAATCTGGATCACCCGGCGGATCTCTTCTTCACGTCCGACCAGCGGATCAAGCTTTCCTTCTTCAGCGGCCTTGGTCAGGTCGAAGCCGTATTCTTCGATGGAAATGGTGGAATCCTGCTCTTCCGGAGTTTCTCGAATTTCTCGGATCGTGATTTTCGGGGTGCCCTGGTTGTCTTCCGGTGCAGTGTCTTCTCTATCGTCGTCATTTTCTTCGGCTGTATCTTCGTCAAGCAGGCTGCTCTGTTCCAGATAGCTGTAGACCTGCTTGTAGCCGACGCCTACATCCCGGAGGTAGGATTGCCCGTAACAGCTGCTGCTGCGGCAGAGGGCCAGGAGCAGATGCTGTGAAGACGCTTCTTTGCAACGGAGTTTCGTGGCTTCCAGGATCGTGAAGCTCAAGACATTCTGGCTCCCTCTTGAAAAGGTGATTCCGTCGATTTCCGAGTAGGGGATCCGTTGGTTCGTGAAGATCCGGCTGTCGATGAATTCCTTGAATTCCTGAAGGTCCACCTCCAGTCCCCGAAGAGCATCTACGGCCGTGTTCTCGGCATGTCTGAGGATTCCCAGGAAGAGGTGGTCCGGCCCGATTCCATAGTTACCGGTACGCATGGCTTCCTCCCGTGAGAAATTGATGATGGAGTTGAGTTCATTGGAGATCTTGATTTCCATAAATTCCGTGTTAGTTGCACAAATTTACTATTTTTTTTGTAACTTTGCGGTTTATGTATACGGTAATTTTAAAATAGAAAATACAATATATGGAAAATGAAGTTGACGTAAAAACAGGCACGATCGAGCAGGTCAACATTGACCAGCAGATGAGGAGTTCATATATCGACTACTCCATGTCTGTCATCGTTTCGAGGGCATTGCCTGATGTGAGGGACGGAATGAAACCGGTACACAGGAGAGTGCTTTTCGGAATGGAAGGACTCGGCCTGAATTATACAGGTTCTACAAAGAAATCAGCCAGAATCGTCGGTGAAGTACTCGGTAAGTTCCATCCGCATGGTGACTCCAGCGTATATGACGCCATGGCCAGAATGGCACAGTGGTGGAGTTTGAGATATCCGCTCGTCTACGGTCAGGGTAACTTCGGTTCCATGGACGGTGACCCGGTCGCTGCCATGCGATATACGGAGGCCAAGCTGGCTAAGATCTCTGATGAAGTGCTGGCTGACCTGGACAAGAATACGGTAGATTTCCAGAACAACTTCGACGATTCTCTTCAGGAGCCGACCGTGCTGCCGACCAAGCTTCCGCTGCTGCTGCTGAACGGTTCATCCGGTATCGCAGTCGGCATGGCGACGAACATGGCTCCGCACAATCTTTCCGAATGCTGCGACGCGATCTGCGCCTATATCGATAATCCTGAGATCACGGTCGAGGAACTGATGCATTACATCAAAGGACCGGATTTCCCTACGGGAGGTATCATTCAGGGCCGTCAGGGCATCAAGGATGCGTTCGAGACCGGTCGTGGTCGCATCGTGATCCGTTCGAAGACCGAAATCGAGGTTTCTGAGTCCGGACGTGAGACCATCGTCGTGACAGAGATCCCTTATATGGTGAACAAGCGTGAGATGATCGAGAAGATCGCCGAACTTGTAGAGAGCAAGAAGATTGAAGGAATCGCTTATATCAATGATGAAACGGATATGCACGGTGTACGTGTCGTCATCCGTCTGAAGAAGGATGCGAATTCGAATGTGGTCCTGAACACCTTGTTCAAGTACACGCCGCTGCAGTCCAGCTTCTCCATCAATAACGTTGCCCTCGTGAAAGGTCGTCCGCGTACATTGAACCTCAAGGATCTGATCCGCTATTTCGTGGAACACAGGCATGAGGTCGTAGTCAGGAGAACGAAGTTCGATCTCGACAAGGCACAGAAGAGAGCCCATATTCTTGAAGGTCTTCTCAAAGCGATCGATGTCATTGATGAAATCATCGCGATCATCAAGGCTTCCAGGATCGTCGAGGATGCAAAGAACGAGATCATTGCCAGATTCGGTTTCTCGGAAGTCCAGGCTTCCGCCATTGTCGAGATGCGTCTCCGTCAGCTGGCCGGACTGGAAAGAGAGAAACTCCAGACGGAGTACGATGAACTGATGAAATTCATCAACTACTGCATCGAGGTGCTCGGCAGTTATGAGAAACAGATGGAGATCGTCAAGAACGAGACTATCGAGATGAAGGAGAAACATGGTGACGAGCGTCGTACCGAGATCGCTCTCTCTGCGGAGGAATTCAATCCTGAGGATTTCTATGCGGATGAGGATGTGGTCATCACGATCTCTCATCTCGGCTACATCAAGAGAACTTCATTGACCGAATACAAGACTCAGAACAGAGGTGGCGTCGGCATGAAGGGAAGCGCGACCCGCGACGAGGATTTCATCGAGCATATCTACATCGCGAACATGCACAGCACCATGCTGCTCTTCACTCAGAACGGAAAATGCTACTGGTTGAAGGTGTACGAGATTCCGGAAGGTTCACGTGCTTCCAAGGGGCGTGCGATCCAGAATGTCATCAACATCGAGCCGGATGACAAGATCAAGGCATATATCAATGTCAAGTCGCTCAAAGATGAGGACTACATCAACAACAACTACATTGTCCTCGGTACCAAGAGGGGTATCATCAAGAAGACTTCACTGGAGGCTTATTCAAGACCTAGAACCAATGGTGTCATCGCTGTCACCGTCAAGGAGGGAGATGAACTGCTCGAGGCTGTCATGACCAACGGATCCTGCGAGATCCTGCTGGCTGGCCGTAAGGGCAGATGCTGCCGTTTCGATGAGACGGATGCCCGTCCGCTCGGAAGAACCGCTTCCGGTGTGCGCGGTATCAGCATCGACGAGGATGACGAGGTCGTAGGCATGATCAGCTATGATCCGACGGCCGAGGATGCAGAGGCACATACGGTGCTTGTCGTCAGCGAGAATGGTTTCGGAAAGCGTACCAACATTGATGAGTACAGGAAGACCAATCGTGGCGGAAAGGGTGTGAAGACATTGAACATCACCGAGAAGACCGGTGATCTTGTCGCGCTCAAGAACGTGACGGATGAAGATGACCTCATGATCATCAATAAATCCGGTCTGACGATCCGAATGGCTGTGGATGGTATCAAACTTGCACATAGAGCGACACAGGGTGTCACTTTGATCAACATCAAGGAAGGAGATGCCATCGCTGCGGTTTCAGCTGTAGGCAAGCAGGAGGAAGATGAATCTCCGGCCGTCGCTGAAGGGGAATCCGCCGTTGAAGAAGGAACTACTACATCAGAAGAATAAATAACAACATTAAACTAGTCGAACGATATGAAAAAAATTCTCCTCGCAATCGCATTGGTATGTACAATGTCTTTTGCATATGCACAGAATCCTGCTAACCAGCAGGCTGTCGCAGCAGTGAAGTCTGCGGAAGCAGCAACAGAGAATCCGAAGAAGGCCGCTAAGACCGCAACATGGTTGAAACTTGCCAAATGCTATGTGGAGGCTTACGATGCTCCTCAGAGCGGAATCATGATGAACATGAACAAGACGGATCTCCAGCTTCTTCTCGGCAAGCAGAAAGTGAAGAAGGTCGAGCAGGTGACGCTTGAAGGCCAGCCATGTACGAAGGAAATCTACAATGACAAGGAACTTTATTTCAACCAGAACAATGTGCTGTTCATGGTAGATGTCCTCAAATACCCTGTACCAGATGCATTGGTCAAGGCTATGGAGGCTTACAAGAAAGCTTATGAACTGGATGTGAAGCATAAGAAGTCTAAAGATCTGAAGAACGGTATCGAGGGAATCTCCAGCAGATATATCACAGAGGGTATGAACAAGTACACTCTTGGTGACTTCAAGACTGCCAGCGAGAAATTCGCGGCCGCTTATGAAGCTGCACTGACAGAGCCGCTCTGCAAAGTGGATACGACTATGCTTTACAATGCCGGTTTCACTGCATGGATGGTGAAAGATTTCGAGCATGCAAAGGAATACTTCGAGAAATGCCTGGGTTATGGCTACTATTATGAAGGTGGCGAGGTCTTCGCTAAACTGGGTGATATCTACACTCAGCTCGGAGACAAGGAGTCCAGCAGAAAGGTTCTCGAGGACGGATTCGTGAAATTCCCGCAGAGTCAGAGCATCCTGATCGGACTGATCAATTATTATCTGGCTGACGAGAATGCCGATGCAGGTCGTCTGTTCGAACTGCTTGATGTCGCCAAGAAGAATGAGCCGAACAATGCTTCGCTCTATTATGTAGAAGGTAACATCAACAAGGAACTCGGCAAGATCGAGGCAGCTGTAGTCGCTTACCGCAAATGTGCTCAGATTGACCCTAAGTATGCTTTCGGTCATATCGGTGAGGGTCTCCTGTTCTACAATTCAGCACTTGAGATTCTGGAGAAAGCACAGAACGAGATGGATGACGCGAAATACAATCAGCTGGTCGAGGACTACTTCGCGGAACTGATCAAGGCTGTTGAGCCGTTCGAGAAGGCTTACTCCACGACTTCTGACGAAAGCTTGAAGAATTCCGTAGCTGAGTACCTCAAGAATATCTACTACCGTCTGATCTCCAAAGACGAGGCTACCTACAAGCCACTGTATGACAAATACAATGAGCTGTTCAAAGGCTGATCGTTCCGTTAGACGACAAGACAATAAGCGCCGGACCCTGTAGAGAGGGTCCGGCGCTTTCTTTTCAGCCTGTTTTCATTTGCTTTATCGTTCCTGCTCTTCTTCTCTTTCCTTTCGATCGAAGGCTTTCACGATTTTCGATACGAGCGGATGGCGGACGATGTCTTCGTTCCTGAAGGTGATGGTCTTGATGCCATTGATGTTCCGGGTCCAGGCGATGCCTTTCAGCAGTCCGGACTCGTGCTTGTTCGGCAGGTCGACCTGAGATGCGTCTCCGGTCACGATGAATTTGGAATTCTGGCCCATACGGGTCAGGAACATCTTCAGCTGGCCGATGTTGGTGTTCTGCGCCTCATCGAGGATCACGAAGCTCTTTTCCAAGGTCCGTCCTCTCATATAGGCCAATGGGGCAATCTGGATGGAGCCTTCTTCGAGGAGCTCCTGCAGTTTCTTCGGCGGAATCATGTCGCCTAAGGCATCATAGAGCGGCTGCAGATAAGGGTCCAGCTTGTCCTTGAGGTCTCCTGGGAGGAAGCCCAGACGTTCGCCGGCTTCCACGGCAGGGCGGGTGAGGACGATGCGCTTGACTTCCCGGTTCTTGAGGGCTCTTACCGCCAGGGCAATGGCGACGTAGGTCTTTCCGGTACCGGCAGGACCGACCGCGAAGACCAGGTCGTTTTCCAGGTATGCCTTGATCATCTCCTGCTGGGTGTGGTTCCTCGGCTTGATCGGCTTTCCGTCATTGCCGTACACGATCACGGTATTAGGGTCGACATCAAAGCGCTCCGGAGAGGCTTCCGTGTCGAAGAGGTCCTCGACATCATAAGGGTTGAGGCTCATCTTGCGCATTCTTTTCCGGATGAGCTGGTGAATCTTCTCGTTGAAATCTTCTATCTTGGCTTCATCACCCTCGAGCTTGATCTCATTGCCTCGGGCAACGACTTTCAAGTCCGGGTAATAGCTGCACAGATACTCCAGTATCTTGTTTCCGGCCCCGTAGATTTCGATGGGGTCGATCGCTTCCAATGTGATGGTTCTTGTCATATATCAATCAAAACTTATTTTCTTTATTCTTTCCCAGGAGCTGATCATCTTGTCGAAATCCCAGGGATTCTTCCATTCTTCTTTCCGGTCGAGGAATCTTTCGATCGGAATGACGGTATAGCGTTCATTATATCCTCCTGGTCTGGAACACCATAGCCAGGTGACTTCTACGGGTAGGAGACGGACGTCCCCATTGATCTGACGGATCAGGGTGACATGGGCCATGAGGCCGATCTGGGTGTCCGGGGCGCTCATGTTGGAGACTGCATTGCCCAGCGAATAGAGGACCTCTGCTGCTTTCCCGTTCTTCTGTACTGTGGTGCGGTCCTGAACGACATGAGGGTGGGCGCCGATGATGAGGTCTGCTCCTCTTGTCACCATGTCCTGCGCTGTCTTTTCCTGTTCAGGTGAATGGAGAAGCTGATATTCTTCGCCCCAATGAGGCAATGCGATCATGCAGTCCGGCTGGGTGGCTTCCGCTTTTCTGAAGCAGGCGTCCAGATGCTTCCCGTTGAGGTAGTTCACTTCCGGGAAATGGCGCGTCTTGCCGCAGTTCGTGCCGTAGGTGAAGTTCAGCAGTGCGATGCGGGTATGCCGGACCCGGACGGTCAGGGGAGCGGGAAAGTCTTCTCCTTCAAGAGAGCAGCCGGTCCGGCGGATGCCGTGACTTTTTTCCATGGAACGGTAGACTTCCAGAGTTCTGCGGGTGCCGGCCGAGCCTTTGTCCAGGATGTGGTTGTTGGCGGTCAGGAAAACGTCGATGCCGCAATCGGCCATATAAGTTGCGTAACTGTCAGGGGCAGAGAAGCAAGGATAGCCGGAGAACGGTGGACCAGCCAGGGTGAATTCCATGTTCGCGACGGCCAGGTCAGCTGCTTCCAGTTCTTCGCGGATGAAGCGGAAACAGTCGAAGCGGTAATCTGCCGGATCCTTGGGATTGCCGTCGGGTAGAAGCGCGTTTTCGAGTTGTTGGCGGTGAAGCATCACGTCTCCGAGGAAACAGAGCCGGACAGTGTCTGCCTCCCTTCCTTTTCCATGCAGGCCGATCGCCTCGGGAGAAGGTTCGAATTTTATCCGCACGGGCTGCCGGTCCAGGTGCTGGCTTTGTCCGTCCATGCAGGTGGCGGACGAAAGAAGAAGCAGGAATAATGTGGTCGTGTGGAGGAATTTGGTCATGATGCAAATATATCATTTTTATTTTGTCTCAGATGATTAATTCGTTAAATTTGCAAAGATAGACTCACTGTGCATGTTTAATTTCGGATAGTTATGAAGAATCATGTAGTTCTGGCCTTCTTGATGGTGCTCCTGGTCACTTCCAGCTGCGATTTTCTACGCAGTCTTGCCGGCCGTCCCACCAGCAGCGATCTTGACCGGAAACGTGTCGAAATCGCCCGTCTCGAGGAACTCAAGCTTCAGCAGGAGAAAGAACAGCTGCGATTGGATTCCTTGATCGCTGCCCGTCAGGCGGCAGCTGACTCCTTGTCTGCCATGCAGGCCCGTATGATCACGGACTCATTGGCTCTGGTTGATTCTCTCCAGCAGCTGAACGGTACCATCCTCAATCCGACGGAACTCGGTGGGCTCTATACGACGAAACTTGATTCCAGATATTATATCATCATCGGCTCTTTCAGCAGAAGGGCGAATGCGGAGAATCTGCTGGCTCAGGTGGCCGGCGAGGGGTATGTTCCGGTATTGATTTCTTTCCGGAACGGACTGCATGCTGTCGGCATATGTCAGAGTGACCGGCTCGCGGAGGCCGTGGAAGCTTTCAAGAGTGTCCGCCAGAAGAAATTCTGTCCGCCGGATGTCTGGATCCTGCTTAATGAATAGGTTATGACAAAAGTCCGGAATTTGTTGGCCCTTCTGGGGTTCTTCTTCTTCAGCACCTTCTCTTACGGACAGTATAGGGATGGTCAGATCACTTACAGGGATCTTTATGACAGTGACCTGGTCACTTCTCTGAAGGCTCATGTCTCTTATCTCGCTTCACGGCAGATGGAGGGGCGTGCCGCCGGTTCGGAAGGTGAGAAGGCCGCTGCTCTCTATGTGGAGAAAATCTTCAAGGCTTATGGCGTAGATGTCCTTTCTCCCGAGGAAGGAGAACTTTTCGGTATCCGTCGAGAAAGCGGTGATACCTTGACTTCCCGCAACGTCGTCGCTTTCGTCCAGGGTTCCGATACCAGATTGAGGAATCGTTATGTGGTCGTCGGTGCTCGTCTGGACAATCTCGGGAAAACGACGATGACCGTTGATGGACGCCCTGTGGAGCAAGTCTATGCCGGGGCCAATGGAAACGCCTCCGGCTTGGCGATGCTGCTGGAACTGGCGCGTACCGTGAAGAACAATGCCGGGATGTTCCGCCGCTCTGTGCTTTTCGTCGCATTCGGTGCATCTGCGGAAACCTTTGCCGGTTCCTGGTATTTCCTGAACCGCTCCTTTACCGATGCGGACAAGATCGATGCTATGGTCAATCTGGACATGCTCGGCGCCGGAGACCAGTTCTATGCCTATACCTCTTCCAATCCGGACATGAATCGTGTGGTTCGGGAATTGTCGGCGGAACTGCTGCCGGTCCAGCCGGAACTGGTCGCCTACGAGCTCTATCCGTCTGACCACCGGGCTTTCTATGCCAAGGAAATTCCTTCCATCCATTTCACCAGAGGAAAATACAGCGAGCACAATACGTGGAAAGATACCGAAGCCATCATCGATTATCCGATGATGGAACGTGAACTTGAATACATCTACAACTTCATCGAGAGGTTGGCCAATGTATCTGAAGATTTCGTCTTCGATGCCGATGCGGTGCCGGGAAGAGGAAAGGATTACGATGACGTCGTCGCTTTCTATGACTGCGACCAGCGTCCGATGTTCCTCAATAGTGCGGAACCGCGTCAGTTCTTGGAAAAATGGGTCTATCAGTATGTGAAATATCCTAAGGAAGCTGTCAGAGATGGTATCCAGGGACGCGTCATGGTGGATTTCATCATCGAGAAGAACGGTAAGGTTTCGGATGTTCGGGTCGTACGTGGTGTGGATCCGTTGCTGGATGCAGAAGCGATCCGTGTCGTATCCGCTTCTCCGAAATGGCGTCCGGGACGTGTGAAGGGCGAGAAAGTACGGACTTCGATCACTATACCGGTGGAATTCCGTCTGGAAAAGAAAAGTTCGAAACCGAGCTTCGGCTTCAAGAGACATGCAAGATAATAGACAATAGAAAATACAGTTATAGAAAATGGAGTATAATTTCAAAGAGATTGAGCAGAAGTGGCAGGCCTATTGGGCAGCCCACCAGACTTTCAAGGCAGAGCCTGATTCTTCAAAACCGAAATATTATGTCCTGGACATGTTCCCTTATCCGTCCGGAGCAGGCTTGCATGTCGGTCATCCGCTCGGTTACATCGCCAGTGATATCTACAGCCGCTACAAAAGATTGCGCGGTTTCAACGTACTGCATCCGATGGGATATGATGCCTTCGGTCTTCCGGCTGAACAATATGCTATCCAGACTGGCCAGCATCCGGCCGTGACGACCGAGAAGAACGTGGCCCGTTATCGTGAGCAGCTGGATCGTATCGGATTCTCCTATGACTGGTCCAGGGAAATCAGGACCTGCGATCCGAAATACTACAAGTGGACCCAGTGGGCTTTTCTCCAGATGTTCGGCAGCTGGTATGACAATGATCTCCAGAAGGCCCGTCCTATCGCGGAGCTGGAAGCGATGTTCGCTGAATCCGGGAATTCTCGTGTGCATGCAGCATGCGGGGAAGTAGAGGATTTTACCGCAGAACAGTGGAAGGATTTCTCCGAGAAGAAGCGCGCTGACGTGCTCATGCAGTATCGTATCGCTTATCAGGGATCTACCGCTGTGAACTGGTGTCCGGCTTTGGGTACCGTGCTGGCCAATGACGAGGTAAAGGAAGGTTATTCTGTCCGTGGCGGTCATCCGGTCGAACAGAAGAAGATGACTCAGTGGCAGCTGAGAGTGTCTGCTTATGCCGGAAGACTGCTTGATGACCTTGAAAAACTGGATTGGACCGACTCTTTGAAAGATATGCAGCGCAACTGGATCGGAAAATCTCAGGGTGCCGAGATGATCTTCAAGACTTACAATGGGGATCAGGAATATGACGTGACTATCTTCACGACCCGTGCTGATACGGTCTTCGGCGTTACTTTCATGGTTCTTGCACCGGAGAGCGACTGGGTGGAGAAACTGACTTCTCCGGAGCAGAAGGCTGCGGTGGAGGAGTACATCCGGATGGCCAAGAAGAAGACGGAGCGTGAGCGTATGATGGAGGCTCGCAAGGTGACCGGTGTCTTCTCCGGCTCCTACGGTATCAATCCATTGACCGGAAAGAAGGTTCCGGTATGGATCTCCGAATATGTCCTGGCCGGCTACGGTACCGGTGCCATCATGGCCGTACCTGCACACGACAGCCGTGACTATGCGTTCGCGAAGACTTTCGATCTGCCGATCATCCCGCTGATCGAGGGTTGTGATGTCAGTGAATCTTCTTTCGATGCGAAAGAGGGTATCATGTGCAATTCCGGTTTCCTGAACGGCATGACCGTGCAGGAGGCGATTCCGGCAGCGATCGACTATGTCGAACAGCACGGTATCGGTCATCGCAAGATCAACTACCGTCTCCGTGACGCGATCTTCTCCCGTCAGAGATATTGGGGTGAGCCGTTCCCGATGTATTTCAAGGACGGTATCGCTACACCGCTTCCGGAGAGCAAGCTTCCGCTGGAACTTCCGGAGATCAGCGAATACAAGCCGACCGAGACCGGAGAACCACCGTTGGGACACGCCAGGAACTGGACTGTGGACGGTTGGCCGCTTGAACTCAGCACTATGCCGGGTTTTGCAGGTTCCAGTGCTTACTACCTCAGATACATGGATCCGCACAACGATCAGGCGCTGGTCAGCAAGGAAGCCAATGCTTATTGGCAGGATGTCGATCTCTATATCGGTGGAACCGAGCATGCGACCGGTCACCTCATCTACTCCAGGTTCTGGAACAAGTTCCTCTATGACCTCGGCTATGTCTGCAAGGATGAACCGTTCAAGAAACTGATCAATCAGGGTATGATCCAGGGTCGTTCCAACTTCGTCTATCGTATCATCGGTACGAACAAGTTCGTCTCTCTCGGCCTGAAGGACCAGTACGAGACGACCGAGATCCATGTGGACGTGAACATCGTGCACAACGACCGTCTGGATCTGGAAGCTTTCCGCAACTGGAGACCGGACTTCGCCGATGCTGAGTTCATCCTCGAGAACGGAGAATATATCTGCGGCTGGGCTATCGAGAAGATGTCCAAGTCCATGTTCAATGTCGTGAATCCGGACCTGATCTGTGACACCTACGGTGCAGATACCTTGAGGCTGTATGAAATGTTCCTCGGTCCGCTCGAGCAGTCCAAACCATGGGATACGAACGGTATCGATGGTGTGAACCGTTTCATCAGGAAAGTATGGAGGCTGTTCTATGACCATGATGATTTCCTGGTCAATGATGACGCGCCGACACCGGAAGAACTCAAGACCCTGCATAAGCTGATCGGCAAGGTGCAGTCCGACATCGAGGCCTTCTCCTACAATACGGCTGTGAGCGCCTTCATGATAGCAGTCAATGACCTCTACGACCGCAAGTGCAGCAAACGTGCGATCCTCGAGCCGCTCATCATCCTGCTTTCACCGTTCACGCCGCACATGGCAGAGGAACTGTGGGAGGCGCTCGGACATCACGAGAGCATCACCTTCGCTTCTTTCCCGGAATACAAGGAAGAACTTACGAAAGACAGTACGAAGACTTATGCCGTTTCTTTCAACGGAAAGACGCGCTTTACGGTAGACCTGCCGGCAGATATGTCCCGTGAGGAGGTGGATGCGCATGTACGCGGTCTCGAACAGACGGCAAGATACGTCGGTGACGGAAACATCATCAAGGTGATTGTCGTTCCTGGAAAAATCGTGAATATCGTAGTGAAATAATAGTTAATTCATAATCAATCATGGCTGCTTTGTCAAAAACGAAGTTTACTTCTACCCTTTGGGATTATGTGATCCTTACGATCGGTACGATTCTGTACTGCATGGCTTGGACCACTTTCATCATCCCTGCTGGAATGTCCAGCGGTGGCTTGACCGGTCTCTGTACCATCATTCAGTACGGTACAGGTATTCCGATCGGTTGGAGTTTCCCGACCATCAACGCTATTCTGCTCGCGTTGGGTGTGCTTGTCTTGGGAAAGGCTTTCGGTTTCAGGACGATCTATGTCATTGTCCTGTCTTCAATTCTCTTTGAAGTGCTTCCGAAATTTCCGATGTTGGAAATCGGTTCGGACATGAAGAATGATCTTTTGCTGGTAGCTCTGGTCGGTGGTGCGACGGAAGCGTTGGGTATCGGTCTGACTCTTCTCAGGGGCGGCAGTACCGGAGGAACGGATATCCTCGCGATGGTCGTGAATAAGTATTGGCCGGTTTCTCCTGGTAGGGTGTACATGGTTGCTGACCTGTTCATCATCTCTCTCCTGCTTTTCCTCCCGGACAAAGGTCCGACAGATCTGATCTATGCTTATGTGATCATGCTGACCTTCTCCTTCGGAATCGATTATGTTCTGTTGGGTAACAAATCGTCCGTACAGATCCTGGTTTTCTCCAGCAAGTACAATGAAATCGCTGACCATATCATCAAGGACGTGCAGCGTGGAGTGACTGCTCTGGAGTCCATGGGCTGGTATTCCCAGCAGAGCAGCAAGGTGCTGCTGGTCATCGTCCGCAAGAACCAGATGAACGGAGTCATCAATTCCATCAAGGAAATCGACAAGAAAGCTTTCATCTCCGTCTCTTCTGCCCAGAGCGTCTATGGTGAGGGATTTGAAGAAATCAAGACGGGTGTCAAACTGAACAAGAAAAAGAAAGATAAAGTAGAGACAACCGAATTGAAAACTATTGAGCAATGAGTAAAAATGACAAACTTCTTCATTCAAGTGCATTGAGTACGTTAAAGGATTATTTCCTCATTTCTGTCGGATTGCTGGCCTATGTGGCCGGCTGGTCTATCTTTCTTCTTCCGAACAACCTGGTCGGAGGTGGAGTTTCCGGCATGAGCGCGATCATCTATTATGCGACCGGCATTCCGATGGATCTGAGCTATCTGGTCATCAATGTCCTTCTTCTCGGCGTTTCATTCGCCTTGCTGGGCAAAGGCTGCAGCTTCAAGACTATCTATGCCATCCTGCTGACGACGGCATTGTTCAAATTCGTGCCTGGTCTCATCCCGGTCGAATTCATCCAAGAGTTTTCCGACAACGGAAAAATGGTCTGCACCTTGATAGGTGGAGTGCTGGCCGGTCTGGGTATCAGCATTTCCATCGGACAGGGCGGCAGTACCGGCGGAACGGACATTCTTGCATTGGTCATCTGCAAATATCACCAGGCTTCTCCGGGTAAGGTCATCCTGGCCATCGATATGCTGATTATCCTGAGTGCCTTCATCGCTCCATCCTACACGGCGGACGGTGTCGCTCTCAGCGTTTCCGAGAAGTTGGCTGTATGTGTCTATGGTCTGGTGCTGATCACGGTCAGCGGCTTGTCTGTCGACATGTTCCTTTCCGGAGCCAAGCAGTCTGTCCAGGTGATGATCTTCACGAAGAAGTACGAAGAGATGGCCGATGCCATCGCTTTCGACATGGTGCGTGGCGTTACTGTGATTCCGGCAAAGGGCTGGTATTCCAAGTATGAGGGCAATGTGGTCATGGTGATCGTGAAGAAATCAGATCTGAATCTTCTGCTCAAGTATGTCAAGACAGTGGATGCCGATGCCTTCCTTTCCGTATCGACCGTCATGGATGTCTATGGAAAAGGTTTCGATACGATCAAGGTCAGAACTTCCCGCAAAGAGAAGAAGAGGAAGAAGGAAAATCCAGCTGAGAACGCATAAAGAAAAAGAAAAATCACTTTAAAAAAAGTAAAAATATCGTCTGTGAACCACCCTTGAGGATATCTTGAGGGTGGTTTTCATTATATTTGGGATAAGATCCGAAACCATGAAGAACTATAGAAAGAATAAATATGAAAATAAGACTTGAAAACCGTGTATTCTACCTGTTCATCCTGTCGGCGATCTTGATGCTCGCTCTTTCCGTGGCGGCCGATCCTGGCATTTCCAGTCGTTACGTGCTGGATATCCTTCTGCTTCTGCTTCCGTTTCTGAAGTATAAGGAACAGAAGAAGGCATCCTTGTCGGCAGCGCTCTTTGTCCTGGTGCCGGTCTCCTGTTATGTGGAGGTTCTTGCCGGTCTATATCCTGGAAAGCTGTCTTGCGGTCTTCCTTCGAAATGGGTGCCATTCCTGGCTCTCTGTGTCCTGCTGCAGTTCTGCACCTATGCTCTGGTCAGACAGTTGCTGCATTTCCGCAATATGAAGGCGGTACTGGGCAGCGGAACGATCTGGAACAGTGTCCTGCTCCGCTCCGATCTTCTTTATGGTTCCGGTTTCGCTTTCTTGCTCTTGCTGCTGGTCCTGTGCTATCTTGCAGGGAACTCGACTTTCGCTTTCCATGGAGGTCTTGCCGTGGCTTTACTGATCGCTGTTCTGGAAGTGCTGACGGTCATCCGTTGGGTGAGGAGCCGGCTTTTCGTTGTCTTTCCTCGTTTGGAAGAAAGGATCCTCGAGTCCATGAAATCAGTGACGACGGAACTCAACGGAAAACAATATGAACAGCTGTACAGCGAAGTCTATGACCGCATCGTCAATTATTTCGAGGCCTCCAGTGCCTATCTCGAACCGACCTTGTCCATTACGGATGTGGCCCGGAAATGTTTCACGAACAAGGTCTATGTCTCTCGGGCCATCCACCGGGCGACCGGTAAGAATTTCTGTCAGTTCGTGAATTATCATCGCATTCGTTATGCAGTCGCTATCTTCCGTAAAGAACCGGAGATGCGCGTCGCGGACATGGCCTACCGGAGCGGTTTCCACAATATCGTCACCTTCAATATGGCCTTCCATCTTTTTATGGAATCCACACCGAGCGAGTGGTGCCGTCAGGAACGCGCTCGGCTGCGGAATAAGAAAAAATAGATTATCTTTGCGTTTAAATTCAATGATATGGCAGACGAGAAGATTATTTTTTCAATGAATGGTGTGGGAAAAGTTCTCCCGCACAACAACAGAGTGATCCTGAAAGACATCTACCTGTCTTTCTTCTATGGAGCGAAGATCGGTATCATCGGTCTCAACGGTTCCGGTAAGTCTACCTTGATGAAGATCATCGCCGGTATCGAGAAAGGTTATCAGGGCGAAGTGGTCTGGGCACCTGGCTATTCTGTCGGTTATCTGGAACAGGAACCGCAGATGGACCCTGAAAAGACTGTTCTTGAAGTCGTGCAGGAAGGTACGCAGGAAGTGGTGGACCTGCTCAAGGAATATGAGGAGGTGAACATGAAGTTCTGTGAACCGATGTCCGACGATGAAATGGCCGCCTTGATCGAGCGTCAGGGTGAATTGACGGAGAAGATCGAGCATTGCAATGGTTGGGAACTGGATTCTAAACTCGAAAGAGCGATGGATGCCCTCCAGTGTCCTCCGGCAGATGCCAAGGTATCCACCCTGAGCGGTGGTGAGAGAAGAAGGGTGGCCCTGTGCCGTCTGCTTCTCCAGCAGCCTGATGTGCTTCTCCTCGATGAACCGACCAACCACTTGGATACAGAATCCATCCAGTGGCTTGAGGCGCATCTCCAGCAATATAAGGGTACGGTGATCGCCGTGACCCATGACCGTTACTTCCTGGACAATGTAGCAGGATGGATTCTTGAACTGGACCGTGGAGAGGGTATTCCTTGGAAAGGAAACTATTCTTCCTGGCTGGATCAGAAGGCGAACCGCCTGGCCATGGAGGAAAAGCAGGAGAGCAAACGCCGAAAGACCCTCGAAAGAGAGCTGGAATGGGTCCGTATGGCTCCGAAAGCCCGTCAGGCCAAGTCAAAGGCCCGTCTGGGGGCTTACGAAAAGTTGGCCAGCGATGATGGCAGAGAGAAAGAGGCTAAACTTGAAATCTATATTCCGAACGGTCCGAGACTCGGTAACAAGGTCATCGAGTTCAAGGATGTGGCCAAGGGCTATGGAGACAAGTTGCTGTACGAACATCTGAACTTCGTGCTTCCACCTGCAGGTATCGTCGGTGTCATCGGACCGAACGGTGCGGGAAAGACAACTCTCTTCCGCATGATCATGGGACTGGAGCAGCCGGATCACGGAGAGATCACGATCGGCGAGACGGTCAAGATCGCTTATGTCGACCAGCAGCACAAGAGCATTGACCCGGAGAAGACGGTCTATGAGACCATTTCTCAGAATTCCGAATTCATCAGGCTGGGTAAGAAGGAGGTGAATGCGCGGGCTTACGTCTCCCGTTTCAATTTCTCCGGAGCAGATCAGGAAAAGCTTTGCGGCATCCTGTCCGGTGGTGAGCGTAACAGGCTCCATCTGGCTTTGACGCTGAAAGATGAAGGAAACGTACTTCTCCTTGACGAGCCGACCAACGATGTGGACGTAAACACGATCCGTGCGCTGGAGGAAGGTCTCGAGAACTTCGCCGGCTGTGCAGTAGTCATCTCGCATGACCGTTGGTTCCTGGATCGAATCTGTACGCATATCCTCGCTTTCGAGGGAGACTCTCAGGTCTATTTCTTCGAGGGCTCCTATTCCGAATATGAGGAAAACAAGAAACGTCGACTCGGCAATGTCGAACCGAAACGCTTCAAGTACAAGAAGCTGATGGAGGAATAGTCCGGTTCAGCTTGGAATATGGAAAGGCGTCATGCAGGCAAGCGTGACGCCTTTTTTCTGTCTGATGGTAGGCAGCGCTACCTGCTGCAGTCATAGCCGGCTACATGTTCCTGAAGGGTCTGCTCCAGATTCTCCTTGAGGCCCTCCAGAGCCGAGAAGGGGGCGAACTGGGCGGCTCGCTTGTACATCGGCATCGGAGAACGGTTCGGAGAGACATGATGGGGGAGATGGATGATATCGTCGTATTGCATCTTCTGCTGTTTTTCAGCAAAATTAGCTCGCCCTTGTGCCGAAGGATTTCACATCCTGCCGGTCTTCCATCCGTCTCCTTTTCGACGAGTCCTGGAAATGTCAATACGTATGTTTTAATCTCTTATTTTCTTCTCGCTCAAGTGTGCCTTATCTGTTCTGTCGTAAAGCAGGTTTCGTAATGGCCATCATGAAGTCAAGAAGGAATAATTTCAGATTTAGATAGATGTATCGGTCGATGTTCATATTTGAGAATTTTATGTGTTTCAGCAATAGTGTATATGAAGATAGCAGATTTTCTTGAATCATTCAGAAAAAGGTGCGGAAATTAGAAAGGAGATATGTGCTCTTTTCCTGGTAGACGAGCGTATAAAAGAAGATCGCCACTCTGAAACTTCAGAATGGCGATCTTGGTGACCCCGACAGGATTCAAACCTGTAACCTTTTGATCCGTAGTCAAATGCTCTATTCAGTTGAGCTACGGGGCCGAGTATATGTCAATTACTCTGCTGATGGAGCAATGTTCATTTTCTCTTTGATTCTAGCCTTCTTTCCGGAGAGCTCTCTCAGGTAGAAGATTCTTGCTCTACGAACCTTACCGATCTTGTTCAGCTCGATGGAGTGGATGAACGGTGACTCCATAGGGAAGATCCTTTCGACTCCTACACCGCTTGCAACTCTGCGGACTGTGAAAGTTCTTGTTGCTGCAGAGCATCCTCTGAGCTGGATAACTACTCCTCTGAATTTCTGGAGTCTCTCTTTCTCACCCTCTTTGATCCTGTAGGTAACGGTGATAGTGTCACCTGCTTTGAATTTCGGGTAGCTTGCGACCTTCTCGTTCTTGAAACTGTCGTTTACGATATCAATAAGATTCATTGTCTTAAAAAAAATTAAGGTTTGTGGCAACGTTACGAACTTTTTCATACCCAGCGTAAGAGGTTGCTTTTCGTTTGGGATTGCAAAGGTAAGTATAAAATCTGAACTTCCAAACTTTTCTTGAAAAAAACACAAAAAAGTTTAAAAAAGATTTTTCAAGCGGTCGAAGAAGCTTTTATCTTCCTTGGACGGATCGGGTCTCATGCCTTCCATCTTTCTCATTTCCTCAAACTTCTCTTTTTCTTCACGGCTCAGTTTCTTCGGAACCCAGACAGCGATCTTCACATAGAGGTCACCGTTGCCGTAGCCGTTCACGGTCGGGAGACCTTTACCTTTCAAGCGCAGTGTCGTGCCGGATTGGGTACCCGGTTCAATCCTGATCTTGTAGGGTCCGTCGATGCAAGGGATTTCCGCCTCACAGCCGAGAACGGCATCTGGGATTGAAATGATCTTTGTATAGAAAAGGTTGTTGCCCTCTCTCTTCAGCTCCTTGTGTTCGATCTCATCGATCACGACCAGCAGGTCACCGTTCACGCCACCGTTCTTGGCTGCATGACCGCCACCTCTGACATTGAGCTGCATACCGCTTTCCACACCGGCCGGAATCTGTACCTTGACGGTCTCGCGTTTGCGCTCCAGTCCTGTACCGTTGCAGCCGTGACAAGGGTTCGTGATGATCTTGCCTTCACCGCCGCACTGCGGACAAGTCGTGTAGGTCACCGTTCTTCCGAAGATGCTGTTGACGACGCGCTGCTGCTGTCCGCTACCGTTGCAGCCCGGGCAGGTCTTCACATCGCTGCTGTTCTTCGCGCCTTTACCGTTGCAGGCATGACAGGGGACATTCCTCTCGATGCTGATCTCCTTCTCACATCCGTTGGCGATCTCTTCCAAGGTCAGTTTCACGCGGACACGGATATCTCTACCTTTGACGACGCGCTGCTGGCTTCTGCCGGATCCGCCTCCGAAACCTCCGAAACCGCTGAATCCACCGAATCCGCTGCCTCCGAACATTTCCTTCAGAATGTCTTCCAGATTGTCGAAGCCCTGTCCGCTGAAACCACCGCCCGGCTGGCCGTCGATACCGGCATGGCCGAACTGGTCATATCTCTTTCTTTTTTCCTCGTCGCTCAGCACAGCATAAGCTTCTGCCGCTTCCCTGAATTTCTCTGCGGCACTCTGGTCGCCCGGATTCTTGTCCGGGTGATATTTGATCGCCAGTTTCCTGTACGCCTTCTTTATTTCTTCCTGGGTCGCGGTCTTGGCTACGCCCAGTACTTCATAATAGTCTCTTTTCTCTGCCATGGCCTTGTCAAATTCCTACAACAACTTTTGCATATCTGATGACTTTCCCGTTCAGGGTGTAGCCGTTCTGCACGACATCGAATACTTTTCCTTTCTTCTCATCTTCCTGTACCGGGAACTGTGCGACAGCCTCGTGGAGGTCCGTGTTGAACTCTTCACCTTTAGCTGCGATCTTCTCCAGTCCTTTCGTCTTCAGGTAGGATGTCAGTTTGTTGTAGATCAGTTCAGTACCTTCCTTGGCAACTGCGCTGTCCGTCGAATCCTTCAAGGCTTCCATCGCTCTCTCGCAGTCGTCGAGGATCGGAAGCAGACCCTTGATGGTCTCCATGGAAGCTACGCTGACCAGGTCCAGTTTCTCCTGGGAGGTCCTTCTGCGGAAATTGTCGAATTCCGCCATCAGCCTCATGTAGTCGTCTTTCTCTTTCGCTACTCCAGCCTTCAGTTTCTCCACCTCAGCTTCGAGTTCTTCCACTCTGCTCTTCTCCTTCTTGGATTCTTTCTTCTTTCCTCCTTTCTTCATCGCCTTCTCTTCTGCGTTCTCCTGCTGAGGAACCTCCTGCTGGATGTCTTTTTCTTCTTTGCTCATATATGATATTGTTTTTTTCTATGTCAATGGGGCCGGAATCTTCCGGATTCCGCCGTGTTGCTATCCACAAATAATCTGCCATTGAGAAAAAACTGACAATATGGCAGAAATCAGCAAGATGGACACTTCTGAATCCTGCTCAGCTGTCAGTTCGTTCCGCCAGGGATTTGGCGGCAAAGTTATAAATTATATCTTTGTATTAAAATCTGAGCCAATGGAAAAGAAAATCGGAAATGATGCACGCTATGCTGTCGTCGGTTACGGCAGCTGGGCAACAGCGATTGTCGGCCTCCTCACGCAGACCGGAACTTATGTGAAATGGTATGTCCGCAATGCAGAGATTCTCGAGTCTCTGTCCGCAGAGGGTAGAAATGCGAAATATCTGCCGGAGTATGAGTTCGACCGTTCATTGATCGGTCCGAGCGATGATATCGATGAGGTTCTCCGTGATGCAGATGTCGTGATCATGGCGGCTCCTTCCGCATTCCTGAAGAAATTCCTGGAGCCGATGACGGTTTCCCTGGAGGACAAGTTCGTGGTCTCCGCCATCAAAGGCATCATTCCGGATGATTACAAGACGGTCGTAGAATACCTTCATGATCAGTTCAACCTTTCTTTCAGGCAGATGGGAGTCATTTCCGGACCTTCCCATGCCGAGGAGGTGTCCAGAGGACGCCTTTCTTACCTGACCATCGTCTCGACAGATCTGGACAACGCCAGCACGATAGGGGAACGGCTGCATGCCCCGTTCATTCATCTGAGCTATTCCACGGACATCTACGGCGCAGAATATGCGGCCATCATGAAGAACATCTATTCGTTGGCCGTGGGGCTGGCTGCCGGTCTGGGTTACGGAGACAATTTCCTGGCAGTCCTGGTTGCAAACTGTGCCGACGAAATGACCCGTTTCATCCAGCAGAGCTATCCGGATGAACGCAATACCTTGACATCGGCTTATCTCGGCGACCTGCTGGTGTCCTGCTATTCGGCCTACAGCCGCAACAGACGTCTGGGACTGCTGATCGGTCACGGATGCACCGTGAAGAGCGCACTCAATGAGATGACGATGATCGCTGAGGGGTATTATGCCGCGGAATGTATCCGGCACATCAATGTCCGGCATCAGGTGGAACTGCCGATCGCGGACATGGTCTATGATGTCCTCTATACCAGCTGCTCACCGCGTAAACGGATGAAGCAGCTGTGTGATTCCTTGATTTAGGCTTCCGCCTTTTCAGAAAGTTCGAGCCAACGCATTTCTTTCTCATCGGTGAGTTCCATGATCTCGCCGATGCGTTCTGATGCTTTCTGCAGCGCGTCGAATTCCATCGTTCCGGTAGCCAGCTCGGCTTCCAGTGCGGACTTCTCCTCGCTCAGCGCCGCCAGGTCTTTCTCCAGCTGTTCCAGTTCGCGTTCTTCCTTCCAGGTCAGTTTCTTTTTCTGAGGAAGCTTGGCCTGTGCCCGCAAGGTCTTGCCATCCACTTCCTTGCTCTCCTTCTCCTTGGCCCGTTCATTCGAACGCTGCTGGGCTTCGTAGTCTTTGATGAAGCTCCGGTAGGCACTGTAGCTGCCGATGAAATCCTTGATGATGCCGTTTCCGCAGAAGACGAAAAGATGGTCCACCAGCTTGTCCAGGAAATGTCGGTCGTGTGAAACGATGATCAGGGAGCCTCCGAATTCCTTCAGATACTCCTCCAGGATGTTCAAGGTCACGATGTCCAGATCGTTGGTCGGCTCGTCGAGGATCAGCAGGTTCGGCTGCTGCATCAGGATGGTCAGCAGGTAGAGCCTGCGTCGCTCTCCACCACTGAGCTTCTCGATCTTGTTGTGGAGCATGTCGTGCGGGAAGAGGAATCGGTTCAGCAGGTAGGTGTCGTTCACGATGTCCAGAACCGTATCTTCCGGGTTGAAATTCATGCCGCTCTGGTGATAGTAGCCGATCTTGATGGAATCACCTCTCTCGATCACTCCTTCCATCCTGCCTCCATCGGTCTCCGGATTCCAGTTACCGGTGATCAGATTCAGGAAAGTGGTCTTTCCGGCTCCGTTCCTGCCGACGATGCCGACTTTCTCGTAGCGCTGGAACTTGTAGGAAAAATGATCCAGGTAGCAGACGCCGTCGTACCAGAAGCTGACATCCTTGCAGTCGATGATCTTCGTCCCCATGCGGGCCGGACCTTTCATATCTGCCAGGGACATCTGTTTCTGGGTGTAGACCTGCTGAGCGCGATCGTTCAGTTCATGGAAGGCATCGATGCGGTATTTCGCTTTTCCGCTTCGGGCGCAAGGAGTGCTCCGGATCCATTCCAGTTCACGACGGAGGATGTTCCTGACCTTGTCGGTCTCCGCGTTGTAGTTGGCGATCCTTTCTTCCCGTTTCTCCAGGAAGTTCTGGTAATCTCCTTTATAGGTATAAATGGCTCCATGATCCATCTCCATCACCGTATTGCAGACCCGGTCCATGAAATAACGGTCGTGGGTCACCATCAGCAAAGTGCAGCGGGAGCGGCCCAGGTACCCTTCGAGGAATTCGATGGCATCGATGTCCAGGTGGTTCGTCGGCTCGTCCATGATGAAGAAATCCGCTTCGCTGGCCAGCATCCTGGTAAGGGCTACACGTTTGATCTCTCCTCCGGACAGCTCCTTCATCTTCTGGTTCTGATCCGGGAGGTTGAAGGAGGTCAGGAACTTGATGACGCGGCGTTCATATTCCCAGAGATGTTCCTGATCCAGTCCGGCCGTGAATTCGGTACTGTCGGACATGATCTGGTCGAAGATTCCTTTCTTCGGGTCGAAGTCATACTCCTGTTCCAGGAAGGCGATGCGGATATCTTTCATGAACATGATCTTACCGCCGGAATCACTTTTGTCGTGTCCGGCCAGAATCCTCATGAGAGAAGTCTTTCCTGTACCGTTCGGGGCAATGAGGGCGATCTTGTCGCCCTCATTGATGTTGAATCCGATGTGTTCGAAAAGCACTTTCGGACCATATGATTTGGAGATGTTCTCGATCTGGAGATAACTTGCCATTCTTTTGTGCTATAGATTATTTGAAGAATTTGTCTACTTCCTTCACCGCTTCCGGCAGGGCGAAGACGGCGACACGGTCATATTCCTTGATTTCGGTATCTCCTACTGCGATGAAGGCTTCATTGCCCCGGACGATACCGCCGATGATGGCATCCTGAGGGAATTTCAGGTCCTTCAGCTTGCCTTTGGTGATCCTGCTGCCTGGCGTGACGATGAATTCCAGGGCCTCAGCGTTCGTGCCGCTCATGTATTTGATGAAGCGGACCTTGTTGCTGAGGGTGAACTTGAAGATTCTTCCGGCCGTGATGAGTTTCTTGTTGATGACCGCATCCACGCCCATGCTTTCCGCCAGACGGATGTATTCGATGTTCTCGACCTCGGCGATCGTCCTCGGAATACCCAATCGTTTCGCGGCGACACAGGCCAGAATGTTGGTCTCCGAACTTTTCGTCACGGCGACGAAGGCATCGTAGTCCCGGATGCTTTCCTCGATCATCAGGTCCGAATTCCGGCCGTCACCGTTGATGACCAGCACGTTGTTCGGTGTGATTTCGGAAAGTTCGAGACAGCGGTCCCTGTCTTCTTCGATGATCTTCACGGTTTCCACCTGCTTGCTGATCTGCTGGGCAACCATCTCGCCGATCCTGCCGCCGCCGAGGATCATGACGTTCTTGACGTTGATCTCGCTTTTGCCGACGTATTTCATCAGGGAAGCCATACCGTCCCGTTTGGCGATGATGAAGACCAGGTCATGGTACTTGAACTTCGTCTCCACGCTCGGAATGATGGTCTCATTGCCTCGGGAAATGGCGATGATCCTGAACTGGAGGTCATCCACATCTTCTTTCTGGCTGAATTCACCGATCTGCAGGTCAATGAGCGGGGAATCTTCTTCCAGCTTGTAGACGGAGATCATCAGCTTGCCTCGGGCGAAGTCCATGGAAGCGGTGGTCGCGTTTCTCTTGAGAAGGTCCACGATCTCGCCTGAAGCGATCTTTTCCGGATAGAAGAGCAGGTCGATGCCCAGCTCCGTGAACAGAAACTTGTTCTCGTAGGTCAGATATTCCTCGTTGTTGATACGGGCCGTAACCTTCTTGCTGCCCAGCTGCTTGGCCAGGATCGCACTGACGATGTTCACATCCTGAGAGGAGGCGGGGCTGACCGCAACGAAAAGGTCGGCATCCGGAACTCCGGCTTCATTGAGCACCTTGATCGAGGTCGGATTGCCCAGAACGGTGATCACGTCGGTGTTCATGCTCAAGGCATCCAGCCGTTCCGCATCGGAATCGATGACGGTGATATCATTGGACTCGTTGCTCAGCATCTTGGCCAGATGTGAGCCGACTTCTCCTGCTCCAGCGATAATTATTTTCATGACAGTTCAGTTATATGTTTGAAAACCTTCTTTCCTCTGATCAATGCTTGCCAGAGGATGGATTTTCCGTAAATTCCTTTGACTTTGAAGTCTTTTATGCCGGGTGTCCCGGCCAGCCAGGCCTCGATTTCCTCCGCAGAATATTCGCTGCGGAGATGTCTGAAGTCCTTGTGCGCGTCCCAGACTGCCTTCAGGTACTTGGGCTTGAGCATCAGCAGGTAGCAGATGCCGGACAGACCATCCATGCACATTCTCGTGAAGATGAGTCTCCAGGTCTTCTTTTTCGCAGCCTTGGCCGCATCGGCTGCGGTCATGCCTCGCTTGTAATTCTCCAGGGCAAAGGTCCGGGAGAGGTTGCTGCAGAGCATCAGCAGGTTGTTCCTGTAGTTCAGGTACAGCTTCCACGGTGAGTTCTGCGGAAGGGTCGCTCCTCCGATGTGCCAGACTGTGGATTGCGGGACAATGTCGATCTTCCAGCCTGCCAGCTGCATCCTCCAGCAGAGGTCGATTTCTTCCATGTGGGCGAAGAACCGGTCATCCAGTCCGCCCATTTCTTTCCATAAGGAGCTCCGGGTCATCAGACAGGCGCCGCTGGCCCAGAACACTTCCTTTGCCTGGTCATATTGTCCTTCATCCTTCTCGGTCCATTTCATCACTCTTCCCCGGCAGAACGGATAGCCGAACCTGTCGATGCAGCCACCGGCGGCGCCTGCATATTCGAAGCGGTCCTTTTCCAGGGCAGAGTGCAGTTTCGGGGCACAGGCTCCGCAGTCCGGATGGTGGTCCATCCATTCAGTCAATGGATCCAGCCAGCCTTCCTGGACTTCAATGTCGGAATTGATGAGCACGAAATATTCGGCATCGATTCCGGCCAGGGCCTTGTTGTAGCCACCGGTGAAACCGTAGTTCCGGTCAAACAGCAGGACCGGCGTATCCGGGAACTTCTGTTGCAGCAGCTCCACCGAACCGTCGGTCGAGGCATTGTCAGCAACGATGACCTGGGCATCCCTTCCTTCAACGGAACGGATCAGGAGCGGCAGATACCGCTCCAGCAGATCCCTGGTGTTCCAGTTCAATATGACGACGGCCGTCTTCATCTTAATGGCATCCGCATCCGCAGTCACCTTCACCATGTCCGCCGCAGCAGCCATCGCCATGCTCGTGCTCGCCGCAGCAGCCTTCTCCGTGTTCATGATCGCCGTGGCATCCACCGCCGCAGCCGTGGCATCCGCCCTCTTCGCCGTGACCGCCGTGGCAGCCGCAGTTGCTGTGGACGAATTCTCCATGGAGTCCTTCTTCCAGTTCCTTCTCCGTAGCTTCACGCACGGACAGGATCTCACCGGAGAAATTCAGAGTCTTGCCGGCCATCGGATGGTTGAGGTCCATCTTGACCGTTTCTTCTTTCACTTCCAGGATGAGGCCCGGGATGACTCCACCGCTGGCGGTCATCATCGGAACGGTCTTTCCGGCAACGAGCAGATCCTCGCGGACTTTTCCATTGACCTCAAAAGCAGCCTTAGGAAGGTCAATGATACGCTCCTGCTCGATTTCGCCATAGCCTTCCTCAGGGGTGAGGGTGAAGGCGAATTTCTCACCCGGCTCAAGGCCTGCGATGTTCTCCTCGAATTTCGCGAGGAGGGAACCTACGCCCTGGATGAAGTCCAATGGTTTCTCTTTGGTAGTATGATCGACGAGCTGGCCGTCAACATTGAGGTCATAGATGAGCTCAACGACTGAATGATTTGTAATTTTCATCTTATTGTTCTTTTTATTTATGATCAGTGTATTGTCGGGACTTTTCCTGCTCAGGCTGAGAAAGAGACATTCCCGAAGGCCAATGATGGGATCTGCCATCTGGAGCAGCTCCTGGCGTCAGTACCTGCCGCGATGAGGTGGTTCCACAGCTCAAGGATATTGCCGGTGATGAGCATCCCCTTGATCGGGTGGAGCCGTTTCCCGTCCTTGAACGCGAAACCTTCGACCCCGAAGGAAAAGTCGCCGGTCACCGAGTTGCAGTTTCCGCCGTTGAAACCGGTCACGACGATTCCATCGTGGCAGATGGCCATAATATCCGCCAAATTTATATCATTTTCCGCCAATTTCAAATTTTCGTCTTTCAGGTAAGGCAGGAGGCATGGCCTGGAAATATCCTCCACGGTAGGAGCGATTCCCATTTTCGCGGCCATGTAGGTGTTCACGAAATATTCTTTCACGACTCCGTCGCTGATGATCGCGCTGTCCGTGGTGGCCACTCCTTCGGTATCGAAGAGACGGGAACCTGGGCGCCCAGGGGTCCGGGCAAGGTCCATCAAAGTGAGTCCTTCCGGGAACAGCCGGCGTTCGAGACTATCTTCCAGAAAAGACACTTTCTGCTGGATCGAAGAGGCGTTCAGCGCATTGAGGATCGGGGAGACCAGACGGGAACTGACGGAAGGATCGGTGATCATCGTGTAGTGTCCGGATGGCATCTCTTCCGGACCGATCTGGCTGATGGCCTTTTCCAATGCTTTTCTGGAACAGCTGGAGGCCTCGCAGCCGACCAGCCTGGAGGAAGCATCCCACCAGTAGCCGCTGTATTTGTGTCCTTCCTTGTCCTGGACGGTCACTTCGCTGAAGACGGAGAAGGAAGTTTCGGTCTGCCGGCCTTCGAAGCCTTGTGAATCGATCAGGTAATTGTCGTCGATGGAGTCGGACCATTCGCTCTCCACGCAGATGACTTCGTGGTCTTCACCTTTCAGCAGGGAAGGATCCAGGTCCATGCTGCGGGCGAAGCCGAGCCGTTCATCCGTGGTCAGGGAAAGGTAGGCCGGGTCGTAGAGCCCGAGTTCGTTTCCGTCCCGTGCATCTGTGGCCAGCCGTTCCTTTGCCGGAAGTTTCCAGCATTCGTCGGGACCGAGGGTCCGGACCATCTCCAGGGCATTGCTGATGAAGACGGCAAGGGAGTCCTTGTCCAGCTTGTTCGTCGAGAACGTGCCGTACCGGCCGTCCGCGAACAGGTACATGTAAATGGAGCAATCGGCGTTGTGCGTCACTTTGTCGATTTCCCCGTCCAGGGTCGCGATGGTGTCCATCACGCTCTTGCTCAGGGAGATGCGAGCCTGCTCCGCTCCATGGGAGCAGGCATGTTCGATGCAGAAGCGTGCCGCTTCCTTTTCTATTTCCGTAATCATCATTCTCCTCCTACTGTAAGGTGGTCCACCAGTACGGTCGGGATACCGCAGGTGACCGGTACATTCTGTTCTTTCCCGCAAGTCCAGGTGCCGTTGTCGATCTTCAGGTCAGCGGCGACCATGCTGATGTCGGCTAAGGCTTCCGGGCCGTTTCCGATGACGTTGATGTCCTTGATCGGGGCAGTCAGCCGTCCGTCCTCGATGAGGAAGCCGCTCTTGACATAGAAGGTGAAGTCTCCTTCTCCGATCTTGACCTGTCCGTTGGAGAATTCATCGACATAGATGCCTTTCTTTACGCTGCGGATGATGTCTTCACGGGTGGTGTCTCCGTCTTCCATATAGGTCGCTCTCATGCGGGGGATCGGGTTGTAGCGGAAGGATTCGCGCCGGCCGTTTCCGGTGGATGGAACTCCGTACCAGGCCGCGCTGATGCGGTCGTGGAGGTAGGAGGTCAGGATGCCGTGCTCGACCATGTAGGTCTTCTGGGCCGGCACACCTTCATCATCGTAGTTTCCGGAACCTCTGTTGCCGGCGATCGTGCCGTCGTCGATGATGCTGATCTTGTCGGAACAGATCTTCTCGCCGAGTCTTCCGGCGAAGATGGACTGGCCTTTCCGGTTGAAATCCGCTTCGAAAGCATGGCCCATGGCTTCATGGAGCAGAATGCCTGAAGCGCCGGCTCCCATGACTACCGGCATCTGGCCGCCGGCCGGACGGATGGCTTCGAAACGCTCGTCGATGCCGCTGACCGCTTCTGCGGCCAGTTCGTCGATGAGTTCCTTGCTGAGCATTTCCGCGCCCATGCGGAAACTTCTGGAAACGCTCTTGCTCTCGGTCTTGCCGTTCTGCTGGAAGACGACAGAGGCGATCAGGCTGCCCATCGGGCGGGAATCGGTCGTCAGTTCTCCCGACGAGTTGTACATGAGGACGTCGCTGACTGAGCAGGAAATCCTCGCGATGATCTTGACGATCCTCGTGTCCTTGACCTTGATGGCGGCTTCCAGATCCTTCAGGACCCTGACAAGTTCATTGACCTTAGCGGTTCTCCAGTCTATCCGGGAAGGGTAGAGGTCATATCTTCGGTCTGCGGTCCGGGCATAATGTCGCGGTTCAGCAGGACTGCAGGCGATGGCTGAGGCCGCGTCTGCAGCCGCCAGCATGTCCGCCATGGAAGTGCTTTCGGAATAGGCATAGCCGGTCTTCTCTCCTTTGAGTACCCGGATGCCGACTCCATAGTCTGTATGTGAACCTCCGGAAGTGACTTCTCCGTCTTTCAGCAGCAGGTTCATGTAAGTGGTGTGTTCAAAATACAGGTCGCAAAAATCTCCTCCCTTCGAGAGGGCTCGGGCGGTGAGCTGCTCTAACCGGGGAGGAGCGATGGCGAACGTATCCATGTAATCGTTGATTGTCTTCATCTGTTATAGTTTGTTCTTTTCATGATCCGCGATGGCCTTGATCTCCAGGAAGGTCTTTTCGTCCTTGATGTTCACCGGTCCATTCTTCAATCCTTGTGCCACGACGCGGAAAGGAATCTGGGAGTTGTCAGCCAGAATCCAGCGGTCGCAGGTCGGCATGTAGTCGTTGAAGAAGTAGGAGATGCCGACCTTGTATCTTCTCCTGACGGTTTCTTCCGGTATATTGTGACCTCCGGCTTGTACCCTTGCCTTGACACGCTCGATCGCCAGTTCCGGCGAGCTGAGCCAGAAATAGAGGATCGTGACCTGGTAGCCGTCTTTCTGGACCTGCTTCACGATGTTCAGCAAGGTTCTGGTCGCCAGGGTCGTCTCGATGCCGAAATCCTTCTTGCGTTTGATCAGGTCCTTGATTTTCCAGATCATGTAGCGGCTGGCCTGGATCGAAGCGTTTTCCGGGCGGAAAGGGGAGAGTCCTTTCGCGAATTCGTCTGAGTTCACGAACTCCCTGCATTCCAGCATTTCCGGCAGCAGCGTGTATGAGGCGGTCGTCTTGCCCGCTCCGTTGCATCCTGATATGATATAAAGGTTCGGCATTGTCTTGGTCTTTAATTCATGAGGTCATTGCCCTTCAGAGGTATGAATTCCAAAGATAACAAAAAGACCGGACACATCGTTGTGTCCGGCCCGTTGAATATGCAATTTTCTTGAATTTGTCTCCAGGTGCCTACTTGGTCACCTTCTCCAGCCATTTCACCATGCCGAGCATGATGGCCATGGCGATGAAGCAGATGAGCATGAACACGAACCAGCAGATCCACAGGTGAGGAATCTTGTTGAACATGATAGGGCCGAGGAGGATGAGCAGGTTGCCGACAGCGGTAGCGCTCAGCCAGAGACCCTGACAGATTCCCTGGATGTGGCGCGGAGCGATCTTCGATACGAAGGAAAGTCCGAGCGGGCTGATGAACAGCTCTGCGACAGTCAGGAAGAAGTAGGTGACGATCAGTACCCATGCGCCTGCCTTCATCGGATCGGATTCCGCTGCAGGAAGCTGGTTGAAGGCTTCACCGGATGGATAACCGGCCTGTGCGCTGAAGATGGTCAGGAACAGGTAGGCCGCACCGGCGAAGAACATACCGAAGACGATCTTCTTAGGTGTAGAGATCTTGCGTCCCCATTTAGTTCCGAAAATCCACATGATGACCGGAGTCAGGGTGATGACCAGGAACGGGTTGAGGAACTGCCATACCTCAGGGGCTACGTTGGAAGTGTTCACGAAGTCACGGGCGAACAGGGAAAGGGACTGTCCGTTCTGGTGGAAGGACATCCAGAAGAATACGCAGACACCGAGAACGGCGTAGAGACCGAGCATACGCTGCTTGATTTCCTTGGCCATGCTTGCCTTCTCTTCCGGAGTGTACTCGACCGGAGTGGCGTCAGTCTTCTTGCTGGCTGGGGTAGGGAAGGTCTTCTTGTTGCACATGAAGATGATCAGGGAGATCAGCATGGCAACGATGGAGGCGATGAAGGAATAGTGGATACCGGTATTGAACACGTCCAGGTAGCTGGTGCAGAGTTCGCTGATGGCTGCCGGATCCGTCGGCATGCTGCCGTTGACGAGGACATTTCCGAAGTAGGTGTTGAGGTTGTCGAATGCAGTCGCGTCCATGTCGGTGCCTTCATTGATGTACTGATGGCAGAGTGCAGGGAGTTTCGCATTATAGAGGAAGCCGTTCACCTTGAGCCACCATTCGCGGAGGAAAGGCGCTACGAACGGAGCAAGGACACCACCGATGTTGATGAAGACGTAGAAGATCTGGAAACCCGGGTCTCTCTTGCTCTTGGCATCCGCGAGTTCCTTTTCACCTTTCTTTGCGGCATCAGCTTCGAGGTTGTCGTACATCTGGCCGACGATGGCCTGGAGATTACCTTTGAAAAGACCGTTTCCGAAGGCTATGACCAGCAGCGCGAATCCGGTCAGTGCCAGAACCCAGCCGCTGTTTTCCGGGGTCGCCATGATCGGGAAGGAAAGCATGAGATAGCCGGCGGCCATGGTGATGAGACCAGCCATGATGGTTCCTTTGTAGTTCTGTGTCTTGTCGGCAATGATACCTCCCGGAAGACCGAGAACGTAGATGAGGAAGTAGAAGACGGCGTAGATGACTCCAGCCGTCTTGTCGTCGATTCCGAATTTCGAGCAGATGAACAGAAGGAGTACTGCATTCATGATGTAGTAACCGAAGCGTTCACCCATGTTGCTCAGAGCTGCTGCGAGCAGTCCCTTGGGATGTCCTTTGAACATAATTTCAGTATTTAAGTTAATGATAGTTTTTCATCTGCAATACCATGTGGTCGTGGCATTGAAAACGCAAATATAATAAATATGTACAAATTAAAAGGTATTAGCTGGAATTTTGGTATATTTGCATAATGTGGTAATGTAGAAAACTTAATTTATGAAAAATAGGTTCGGAGTGGAAGTCATGCACGGGCTGCTGGTGCTTTTCGGCAAGCTGCCGCTGAAATTCCATTATGGTCTTTCCAAGGTGACGACCTGGGCGGTCGGCAGAATGTTGCATTACAGGAAGGATGTGGTCTATATCAACCTGGCCAGGGCGTTCCCGGAAAAGAAATATTGGGAGCTGGATCTTCTGGTCAAGGAGTTCTACCGGCATTTCGGTGAAATCATCGCCGAGGCCGTCTGGTTCTCCGCATCTGATGACAGACGGCTCCGTGAGCAGCGGATCTGTACCGTCACGAATCCTGAGGTGCTGGCGAAGGTCTATGCGGAGAGTCCCGGCGTGATGCTCATGACTTCGCATTGCGGAAACTGGGAACTGCTCGGTGGCATCCGGTCCTACAACGACCGGCCGGAATATGATGAGGTTTTCAATCCTGACCATTTCTACATTGCCTACAAAGAACAGAGCAGCCATCTGTGGAACGAAGTGCTCAAGAAGACCCGGGTAGCGCCGATCCCTGGCTTCAAAGGACTGGTGGAGACGAAGGACGTGCTGAGGTTCATCCTCCGGCGTCGTGGAGAGAAAGGAATATATGTGTTCATCGCAGACCAGTCTCCTTATGCCGCCAAGACGGAGGTAGGAGATTTCATGCACCAGCATGCTTACGGGATGGTCGGCAGCTTCGGCCTGGCTCATAAGCTGGGAATGGCGGTCGTCTATTCCAAGATGGTCCGCACGGAGCGGGGACATTATGACATCACTTTCGTACCTTTGGTGGAAGATGCCTCGAAGCACGAGCCGGAAGAGATCATGAAACTTTATTTCAAGGAACTCGAGAAAGAACTGGCAGCGACCCCGGCAAACTGGCTCTGGACGCATAAACGTTGGAAAAATTGAACGGGCGGAAGCCTGATAATTCAACATTGATATGAAGATCATGAACAGATTCATCGGAGCATTGGCCCTATTGCTGGCCGGTAGCTCAGCAGCATTTGCTGCAGAACCGGAGGTCTCATTGACCTACACCTTACCTTCAACGACCATTTCCCTGACCGTCGAGGCGGTGCAGGAGAATTTCTATGCCGGACCTTATGCACGGTTCGCAGAGAAATATCTGGGAATAACGGCTCCGGTTGCCGACCGAGTGGTCTGCCATATCCGTAAGGTGAGCATGACTCCGCTCATCGAGGCGGACCAGAAAGCGCGGCGTAGTCTTCCTGCGGCCTGCGATCTGGAAGACAGGAATATCCTGGCCTTGACTTCTGCCGGGCTGATGTCCGTGGAGAACGGCAGTTTCGGGGCGGAAAGGGTCTGGAGATTCCCGGCTCCTTCGGCAGCTGATTTTTCCGGAAGAGGCTTGAGTTCCAACCTCAAGTCGGAATCCGCTACGCTCTATGGTGTCAGCAAGCGGAACACTTCCAGAATCATTCTCCAGAAAATGACGAAGGAGAAGACCTTGGAACAGAAGGCGGAGGAAGCCGCGGCCATGATTCTCGCGCTCCGCGAGAAACGTCTCCAGATCATTACCGGAGATACGGATGCGACTTACAGCGGGGAAGCGATGGGTGCGGCCATTGAGGAACTGCATGCTTTGGAGAAGGAATATCTTTCCCTTTTCATCGGTTATACGGAATGCCAGGAACAGACGATGAATTTCGATGTAGTTCCTCAGACTGGAAACGAACGTCAGATCATGGTCGCTTTCCGCTTGTCAGATAAAGAAGGCCTGATGCCCGCTGACCGTGAGACGGGGCGTCCGGTCGTCATGGAAATCGTTCCGGATCAGATGGAGACCGCTCCTCTTTCCCGAGAGGAAGCTAAAGTGAGGGCTCCGAAGAACAGTGTCTATGTCCATTACCGTATGCCGGCCACCTGTACGGTCAATATCCTGGCTGAGGGACGTCTGCTGCTGCAGGGGCGTCTTCCGATTTTCCAGATGGGAACGGAGGCCGTTCTTCCGGTACAGCTGAAAAAGTAAATTCAATTTTAAACACATAGTATCATGACAATCAAAGAACTGAATCCACAGTGCGTGTGGAACAACTTCTATCTGCTGACACAGATTCCCCGTCCGTCAAAAAGGGAGGAAAAGGCCATCGAATTCATGTACCAGTGGGGCAAATCCCATGGTTTCGAGACCGTCAAGGACGAAATCGGCAACGTGATCATCCGCAAGCCGGCCACTTCAGGTCAGGAAAACATGAAAGGCGTTGTCCTGCAGGGACATATCGATATGGTACCACAGAAAAATGCGGATACCGTGCATGATTTCGATAAAGATCCGATTCAGACTTGGATCGATGGCGATTGGGTGAGAGCCAAGGGGACTACGCTAGGTGCTGACGACGGTCTCGGTGTCGCCATGGGCATGGCGGTGCTGGAATCTACGGATCTCAAGCATGGTCCGATCGAACTGCTCGTGACGATGGACGAGGAGACTGGAATGACCGGTGCACGTGCACTTAAGCCAGGTCTGCTCAACGGTGACATTCTCATCAACCTCGATTCCGAGACGGAGGGTGAACTTTATGTCGGTTGCGCCGGCGGTCTCGATGCGACTGCAAAGGCCAGCTACAGCCAGCTTCCTGAGCCGGCTGGACACAAATGCTATTCTTTTGCCGTGAAGGGCTTCCAGGGCGGACACTCCGGAATGGATATCGTTCTTTACCGGGCAAATGCCAACAAGGTCGCCGCTCGTATTCTCTATACGCTGCTTCAGGAGGTCGACTGCAAGCTGGTAAGCTATGAAGGAGGTACATTGCGCAACGCCATTCCTCGTGAGGCTTTCGCTACCCTTTACATTCCGGAAGCGCAGACAGCTCGTGCTGAAGAGATCGTAGCCGCGAAATTCGCGGAGATCAAGGCGGAATATGCAACGACAGATCCGGATTGCGAACTGCATTTCGATCAGGTGGAATCCAGTCATGCAGCCTATGCTGAGGGCGCTGACCGCTTCATCAAGGCCATTCTGGCTTGCCCGGACGGCGTAGAGCGCATGAGCGCGGAGATCGAGGGCCTGGTCGAGACTTCCAACAACTTCGCCATGGCTAAGATCCAGAACGGTGAGTTCGTGGCCAAGACCTTGATGAGAAGTTCTGTAGATACAGCCAAGGATGCACTTCGTGACAAGATCGAGAGCGTCTTCTCTCTTGCAGGCATCGATGTCGAGTTCACAGGCGGTTATTCCGGCTGGGCACCGAACAATGCTTCTCCGATTCTCCATACCATGAAAGAGGTCTACCAGAAACTTTACGGCAAGGAACCTGCAGTCATGGCCATCCATGCCGGACTTGAGTGCGGTATCCTCGGAGGTACCTATCCGAACTGGGATATGGTTTCCTGCGGTCCGACCTTGAAGAGTCCTCATTCACCGGATGAGCGTGCCAACATTCCGTCCGTAGAGAAGTGCTGGAGCTTCCTCCGGGCCGTTCTCGAAAATATTCCACGCAAATAGTTTGGATAATAGCGGATTAATATCTATATTTGCAGCCCATTTTGAGGACTTGTGTCTTCGGATGGGCTGCAATTTTTTATAAAACAATTAATTACAAACGAAATGCTTAAACAGTACGAAACCGTTTTCATTGCAACTCCCGTTTTGTCTGATGCTCAGATGAAGGAAGCGGTTGCCAAGTACACAGCTTACATCACGGAGTGTGGTGGAGAGATCGTGTATCAGGAGGACTGGGGTCTGAAGCAGCTTGCTTACCCTATCCAGAAAAAAACCACTGGTTTTTATTATTTGATCGAATTCAAGGCAGAGCCTTCTGTCATCGCTGGTCTGGAGACTCAGTATCGTCGTGACGAGAGAATCATGCGTTTCCTTACATTCGCTATGGACAAGCATGCAGTAGCTTACGCTGAGAAGAGAAGAGCTAACAAACAGTCTAAATAAGGAGGAGAAAATTATGGCACAGAACAATGAAATCCGTTATCTTAACCCTCCTACAGTAGAGGTCAGAAAGAAAAAATATTGCCGTTTCAAAAAGGCAGGCATCAAATACGTTGATTACAAGGATGCTGAATTCTTGAAGAGATTCCTGAACGAGCAGGGCAAGATCCTTCCTCGTCGTCTTACCGGCACTTCCCTGAAATTCCAGAGAAAGGTGGCTCAGGCAGTCAAGAGAGCAAGACATCTTGCACTTCTTCCATATGTAACAGATCTTTTGAAATAAGGAGGACAGCTAAATGGAGATCATTTTGAAAAAAGACGTGGCTAAGCTTGGTCACGCAGACGATATCGTCAATGTTAAGACAGGTTACGCTGTCAACTATCTTATTCCGCAGGGATATGCTGCTCTCGCTACTGAGTCTGCAAAGAAGGTGCTCGCAGAGAACATCCGTCAGCGCGCTCACAAAGAGGCTAAGCTCATCGCCGATGCTGAGGCTCTCGCAGCTAAACTTGCTGCAACTCCAGTAAAGGTTGCTGTCAAGGTCAGCGAGAACGGTAAGATCTACGGTTCCGTAACTACAGCTCAGATCGCTGAGGCTCTCGTAGCCGCAGGCGTCGAGGTTGACAAGAAAGACATCACCATCGTTTCTGAGGAAGTTAAGGAACTCGGTACTTACGAGGCTTCTGTAAAATGCTACAAGGCTGTCAAAGGTACTGTCAAATTCGAAGTTGTCGCTGAGTAATTCAGTACAGCACATATGAAAAAAGGTCTGGAGAAAAATCCAGACCTTTTCTTTTTTAGGGATCAACCGGAGACTACTGCTCCGGCTGGTCCTTCTTCTTGTCTTTCTCGCTCTTGTCCTTCTCGACGGTAGGAGCGCTTTCCTTGTATTTGAACCTTCTGATCTTCTGCGTGGCAGTTTTCTCGAACGGCACTTTCATGACTTCTACCGAATTGACTTTGGAGAATTTGTTCACATGTTTGTTCACGTAGTTGATGATCGCCTGCTTCTTGTTTTCGAGGCTTTCGTAGAATTCGTCTTCTCCTTCGTGGTTCCAGTTGATGAAGTCCTCATTGAACTGGACCAGGGCTACAAGCCTTCCGTTTCGTTCGACGACGATGGATTCGTTCACATCCTCGACATCGTTGATGACTTTCTCGATCTCCTCCGGATAGATGTTTTCTCCGGAAGGACCGAGAATCATGTTGCTGAGACGGCCCTTGATGAAGAAACGGCCTTTCTTGTCTACGGTCGCGAGGTCATTGGTACGGAACCAGCCATCATCGTCCAGCACGCTCTTGGTACGGATAGGATCTTTGTAGTACCCCATCATGATGTTGTCTCCACGGGCGATGATCTCGCCTTCTCCGGTTTCCGGATTCACGTTATCCAGCTTCAGTTCGACACCCTTGATCGGGAGACCGATGGAGCCGGCTGTACGGTTCTTGCCGATACTCTGCGTCAGCAGCGGTGAGCACTCGGTCAGGCCATAGCCGATGGCGTATGGGAAACCGCTCTTGCGGAGGAATCTCTCGATGTCCGGATCCAGTTTCGCTCCTCCGATTCCGAAGAAGGACAGATGGCCTCCGAAGGTCTGTTTCAGTTTCATGCCGATGATCTTGCACATCATACCGTGCATGTGCTTGTTCATCCATTGCAGGGTAGGACTCTTCTTGATGGTCGGCACGATGCTGTTCTTGTAGATTTTCTCGATGATGAGCGGAACGGTCAGCATGGTGGTCGGTTTCACGGTCTTCATCGCTTTCAGCAGCAGAGCCGGTACAGGAGGTTTCGACATATAGTAGATGCTTCCGCCGCAAAACATCGGGTAGAGTACGCCGATGGTCAGTTCATAGGTGTGCGGCATCGGGAGGATGGAAAGCCAACGGTCGTTAGACTTACGCTTCCGTGAGGCGTAGCAGGCCTTGACGCAGGAAGTCAGGTTGCGGTGGCTCAGTACCACTCCTTTTGCGGAACCGGTGGTTCCGGAAGTGTAGATGATCGTCGCGATGTCGTCCGGCATAGGGCGGAGGACTCTTCCATCACAGGTGAATTTCTCGTCATCCTTGTAGAGGACCTGCAAAGTATCGATCTCGATGATCAGCGTGAACTGGTCGAAGAGCTCCTTGTTCAGTTTCGGCATCAGTCGCTTGGATATGAAGATGGCCTTGCTTTCCGAATGCCTGATGATGTTCGTGACTTCGTTTTCCGAACTGTCCGGCAGGATCGGGACGGCAATGCGTCCGAAAGGTACCAGGCTGAACATGGCAACGGACCAGTTCGGCATGTTCTGGGAGAAGATGGCGACTTTGTCACCGGCTCCGATTCCGTATTGGGTAAGTTTCTTGGAAATGAACTCACAGCTGTTCTTGAATTCTCCATAAGTGTAGCCACCTTCCGTTCCATCTGCCCAGGCGGTGAACCGCTTCTTGCTGTGGAAGGTGGTGGCGTAATCATACAGTTTCGCGAGAGTATCGATATAATTCTCTCGCATTTTCCTGAATTTCAGATAAACGCTTCTCATTGATAAGGTTTAATGTGTAACATACATATCCGGATGTCTTCCGGTCAGGTGCATTTTCTCGTATTCCTCCTGGAGGCGTACAAGGTCTGCCCTGGCATCATCCGTCAGTTCAAATTTCTTGCCACGTCCGATGATCTTCCTGCCCCAGTCGAAGTAGCCGAGATACACCGGACAGCCGACTGCTTTCGCGATCGGATGGAAACCGGCTTTCCAGCGTTTCACCGGCTGGCGGGTACCTTCCGGAGCAATGGCCAGATGCACCTTTTCCTGTTTGTTCATCTCGTCGATGACGCTCAGGATCAGCTTGCTGCCGCGGGATCGGTCTACCGGAATCGCACCGGTCTTGCGGAGTATCCAGCCTACCGGGCCTTTGAACAATTCTTTCTTGACCATGCAGTGGGCTTTCCCGCCTACTGCGGCATAGTAAAGGTAGGCCACGACGAAGTCCAGTTTGGAGGTGTGCGGCGCTCCGAGGATGATACACTTGTCTTCCGGAGCAACAGGCTCCATGATCTTCCAGCCGAAAAGTTTCAGCAGGAATGCGCAAAATTTACTCCACATATCATTGAATGTTAACGTCTTCCAATTCTTCTTCGCTACGGAGGTGGGTCCGGATGAAATTCTGTCTTTCGATGGTGTTGTCACCCATATAGAATTCCAGGATCTCGGCGATGGATTCCTCATCGCTGAGCTTGACCTTGTCCAGCCTCATGCCTTCACCGATGAAATCGACGAACTCGTCGGAGGAAATCTCTCCGAGACCTTTGAATCGGGTGATCTCCACACCGGTCTTGAGGGCCTTGATGGCTTCTTCCTTTTCAGGGATATTGTAGCAGTATCTGATCTGTTTCTTGTTCTTCACCCTGAAGAGCGGCGTCTGAAGGATGTAGACATGACCTCTTCGGATGAGGTCCGGGTAATATTTCATGAAGAAGGTGAGGACCAGCATACGGATGTGCATTCCATCGTCATCGGCATCGGTCGCGACGATGATGTTGTTGTATCTCAGGTTCTCCGTCTCTTCCTCGATGCCGAGGGCATTGACCAGCAGGTTCAGCTCCTCGTTCTCGGCGACACGCTTCCGGCTTTCCTTGTAGCAGTTGATCGGCTTGCCCCGGAGGCTGAAGACTGCCTGGGTCTCCGCATTCCTGGCCTTGGTGATGGTTCCGCTTGCGGAATCTCCCTCGGTGATGAAGATGCTGGTCTGTTCAGCCAGTTCTTTCTTCGCGGCGGAAAGCTTGTCGTTATAATGGATCTTGCAGTCTCTCAGCTTGCGGTTGTAGATGTTGGTCCGGCGGTTGCGTTCCTTCGTCTTCTTCTGGATGCCGGAAATTTCCTTGCGCTCGGATTCCGAGGACATGATCTTCTCCTGCATTGCCGGCACGATCTCTTTGTGGATGTGCAGGTAATTGTCCAGGTTCGTCTTGATGAAATCATTGACATAACTCCTGATGGTCGGACCTTTGTCGAAGGAATGGGACCCGTCCGGATTCACGGTGTCTTTCTCCCACATGTAGACGGAGCCGAGCTTGGTCTTGGTCTGGGCTTCGAAGGTCGGTTCCTGGATCTGGATGCTGACAGCGCCGATCACACCCTGACGGATGTCTTCCGGAGCGAAATCCTTCTTGGCATTGGTCTTGAACCATTCCTTCAGCGTTTTGGAAATCGCTTCGCGGAATGCGGCCAGGTGAGTGCCGCCGTCTCTCGTGTTCTGACCGTTGACGAAAGAAGCGATGTTCTCCCCGTAGCTGGTGCCATGGGTGAGGACGATTTCGATATCCTTGCCTTCAAGATGGATCGGCTCGTAGAGCGGGGTCTCGGAAATGTTGTCGCGCACCAGGTCCAGCAGGCCGTTCTCGGACTTGTAGGCCGTGCCGTTGAGATTCAGGGTCAGCCCCTTCTTGAGGTAGGAATAGTTCTTGACCAGGGATTCCACATATTCCATATGGTACTGGTAACCGACGAAGAGGTCGGCATCCGGTGTGAATCTCACCAGGGTACCGTTTCTTTCAGAAGTCGTCCCTTTTCCGCTGTCCAGCAGTTCGCCTCTGGAGAAACGGGCCCAGGAGCACTCTCCGTCACGGAATGATTCGACATAGAATGCAGAGGAAAGCGCATTGACCGCTTTCGTACCGACACCGTTCAGACCGACTGATTTCTGGAAGGTTTCCGTATCGAATTTGGCACCAGTGTTCAACTGGCTGGTCACCTTGATCACGGAGTCCAGCGGAATGCCTCGTCCGAAGTCCCTGACTGTCACGTCCTTTTCCGTGACGTCGATCTGTATGGTCTTGCCGTAACCCATGGCAAACTCATCGATGGAGTTATCCACGACCTCCTTCAGCAGAACATAGATACCGTCGCCCTGATCGTCTCCGTTGCCCAGGCGGCCGATGTACATGCCTGGTCTTTTCCGGATATGGACATTCCATTCCAGGGTCACGATCTTGTCATCACCATAATTGTTCTTTGTCTTATCTTTCGTCATAGTACGATTCATGCAAATTATCGTACAAATATAATAAACGTAAGCCGAATTGCCAAAGACCTGCCCTGGAGCCTGCTTTTTGTTTTTTTGAAACTATGTGTTAACTTTGCCGGTTCATGAGTAATTCTTACAGTGGAATGAGACATTTGAATCTGATCCTAATGTCTTGCTTGACAGTCCTTCTGACAGGCTGTTCAAGCGGATTCCTGCAGGAATCGGAACGCGAGAAAGGTGCAGTCCGCCTCTTTCTCGGTCAGGATATTTCCGAAGGACAGGTGAGGACCGTGACGGACCTCGCTTTGCCTGATGTGGCTGAATTCAAGGTGGAAATCTATGATGCCCGAGGTTACAGAAGATATCGGGATACTTATGGAAATTCCGAAGGCCGGACGATTCCTTTGAATGCAGGTGCACACCGTCTCCTCGCCCAGTACGGCGATTCTACCGGAGTCGGTTTCAATGCCGCCTATTTCATCGCAGACCAGCAGTTTGAAGTTAAAGGGCAGGAGATAACACCGCTCCATGCCGTCGCAAAGCCCGGTAAGGTGAAGGTCTCCGTTGAGTTCGGAGAGAGCATCACAAGTGTTTATCAGGACTGGTATGCCCAGGTCCGGACAGAGCAGAAGCAGCAGCTCCGTTTCGTCAAGGGAGAAGTCCGTGCCGGATATTTCCCGGCAGGAAAACTGGTGCTGGAAGTCTATGTCCAGGAGCAAGGTCAATGGAAACGTTTCGTCGCCGCCCCTCAGGAAGGAAAGGCCGGAGAGTTCGTGCAGTTCAGTCTCGACACCTCCGCCGGTGCCGGGAACGTCAACGTGACGGTGAAGGTGGACAACAGTCTGGAAACGGTGGACAAGGCCGTAGAAATTCCGTCGGACATGGCTCCGTCGGAGAAGCCTTCCATCAATATGAGAGGAGTGCAGGGTACAGCCTTCAAGTTATATGAAGCCAATGGAATGGAGGGTGTCGTCTGTCGGGCGGACATCGTCGCTCCGGCGGGCATCAGTACCTGCGTGCTGGAAGTGGTGAGCAGTCAGGAATCCTCCGGGCTGACCGTCGGCCAGTATGATCTGATCGCTCCGTCTCCGGAAGTCCGTGCGGCCCTGGAAGCCGCTGGCCTGAGATGGCTTCATGGAATGGAGCAGAAAAGGCTTTCCTATGTTGATTTCTCAGGAATGATGGAGCGGATCGGCAGACAGGCGGTCTATATTCCTGATCAGAGCCGTCTGGCAGAATTCAGATTGAGAGTGTCGGACAGCAAAGGGCGGGAAATCGCTACGGAGAACTACACCTTTGATGTCTTTCCATCAGAAGCCGTGGTTCGTGTTGCGGAAGCAGATGTCTGGGCTTCCGAGATCAAGACACTCACTGTCGATGTCCTTGCCGGAGATCCGTCACTCTTCCGCCTGCAGTACCGCAGAAAGGGAACTCAGGACTATCTGACGGCTGCGCCAGCTACGGTAGAAGGCAAGAAACTCATCTTCAACGCCTTGCAGGATTTGGAACCGGGTGCCGATCATGAAATCCGCACCATCTATAATGAGAATCCCCACAATGTGATTCCGGACACGGTCATCACGACGGAAGCGGCGCTTCAGCTCGGCAATGCCGGCTTCGAGGAATGGACGGAGAAAATTTTTGAATTTCCGGTCATCATGGCTTCCGGCGGCAAGCAGAAATGGTACCTGCCATGGGCGTCAGGAGAACAATGGTGGGCAGTCAATTCCCGCAAGACGATGCAGGGCAAACCGTCCAACTGGAACTTTACTTACAAGATTTTCCCGACGGTCGGTTATACCGCGGCGGTCTCCGCTTCTGGAAGATCCGCTCAGGTCACCTCGATCGCCGTGGCCGCCTGGGCGATCCCTGGACAGGGAGGCTATGCGACTACCGCTGGAGAACTCTGGATCGGAACGGCTGATGACCAAGGCAACCACAAGACCGACGGTCATGCCTTCGCTTCTCGTCCGTCGAAACTTTCCTATTGGGTACTGAACCGTCCGGCCGGTGGAGAATCCACCCGTGTCCTTCTGGAAGTAAGAGCGGCAGACGGTACAGTCATCGGGAAGGCCGAGAAAGTGGATGCGACGGTGGACCGGACGGCCCGTCAGGAAACCCTGGACATCATCTACAGCGACCTGACGAAGAAGGCCGCGACCATTTACCTGTCCATCAGATCCTCCACGGCAGGATCCCCGGTCTATTCGGACCGAGCTCTCGAGATGGCCGGCACTACCTACCATGTCCACGCCGGTTCCATGATCAATGTGGACGAATTGAATCTGATTTATTAGAAAACAACGAGTCATGAAGAACATATACAAGATTATCGCTGTTCTGGCTGCAGCAGCTGCAGCTTCAGCATGTGTCAAGGATTGGAAGGAAAGCCGTACCGGGCTGAGCCTTTCCTTGAATCCGGACCAGACTTATGTGACCAAGGCAGATGTCGCCCTGGAAGGACCGGACAAAAATGCTTTCGATGTCCGTATCCGCAAGAATACCGGTGAATATGACAAGTCCGCCAAATATGGAGAACTTCCGGCCATGATCGAACTTTCGGAAGGAAAATATACGGTGGAGGTATCTTCTCCGGATAAGAAACCTGTAGCCTGGAATCAGCCGATCTATGCCGTTTCACAGGAGTTCACGATCCTGGACGGATCCGTGACGGATCTGAAGCTGGTCTGCCCGATCCAGAACATGAAGGTGACGGTCACGCTTTCGGAAAACATGATCAATGAACTGGACTATTATGAAGTGATCGTCGAGAACAAGGACGGTATGCTGGTGTGGAAAGAGACTGAGATCAAGGCCGGAAATGCCGGTTTCTTCTCCGTGAATCCTCTGAAAGTGACGGTTCGTGGCCGTCGTAAGCTGGATGGTACCCAGGCTGTCAAGGAACTGAAGATCGCGGAGGTCGCCGCGCGTGATCATCACAAACTGATGATCGATGCGAAACTGACCGGTCAGGCGAAGCCCATGGAACTGGTCATCGACAATACTTTGGTGGACAAACCGCTGGATGTGGTCATTCCTGGTTTCGATGAAGTGGTGGACGGGGGAGAAACTCCTGGCGGTGGAGGAAGTCCGGTCGATCCTGTAGCGGCACCGACTCTCGAGTGGCCGGCTAACCCTGATTTCACTCCGCTGGACATCACTGACGACATGAATGTGGAACTCATCGTCAAGGTACCGGGAAAGATCCAGTCTTTCATCGTCAGGGTCAGTGAAAATTTCCAGTCTGCCATCGAGATGGTAGCCAGTCATCCTTATCTGGACCTGATCAATGACCGGAAGGCGATCGAGAATCTTGGTTCGAAGCTGCCGGCAGGCGATCAGCTCAAAGGCAAGACTGAGGTCAATTTCCCGCTTTCTGCCCTGATTCCGCTGATCAGTACGGTAGGAAATCCTGGAGAGGATTATCTCTTCACGCTGGAGGTCGGTGATGAAGCCGGCAATCAGCTGAGCCAAACCTTGACCTTCCATCTTCCTGCAGCACCTGCTGCTTGAAACGTCAAAGGATGAGAACAATGAAAAACAGCATACTTATCTTGTCGATGGTTTCATTGACCTTGATCCAAGCCTTGTCCTGTCAGGAGAATCCGGTAGAGGATCGGACCGGCTATGTCAGTCTTTCGGTCCAGACGGACAGCTCGCTGGAGCAGGTCTTCACGAAGGCAGTCCAGGAACCGGTGCTGTCTCTGGACATTTACAGTGCAACGGGCAAGTTGCTGAAAAGTTATGCCGATGTCAATGAAGTTGCCGGAATTCCGGTCGAGCTTTTCATCGGCTCCTACAAGGCAGTCGTGAAATCAGCTGTCGGAGCGGCGGCCGTCGATTCCCCCGCTTATTACGGTGAACAGACTTTCTCGATCGTACCAGGGCGGAATGCCGAGGTGCAGGTCATCTGCAAGGTCGCCAATGTCAAGGTGACCGCCGCTTTCGATGCGAGCATCACCGAAGCGTTCACGGAATATACCTTGACCGTCACCAACGGCGAGTCCGGTCTGGTGTTCAGCAATCTTGACGGGACCTTGTCGCAGGAAGGCTGGTTCTCCGTCACGGATCACCTGACCTGGACCTTGAAACTGGTGAACAAGGACGGGGATATCTTCGAGACCTTGACGGACACTTATACGGAGGTCAAGGCAGGACAGCATTATCGTCTATCTTTCTCCATTCAGCCGAAACCGGCGATCGGAGGGGCGGTCTTCGAGATTGTCCTGGACAACAGCTTCAATGAGAAATCCTACGACCTGGTCCTGGACTTCGTCACGCCGGACGCTCCGGTCTTCACTGGAGAACATTTCGAGCTGGCTTTGACGAACAAGGTCTATGAAGGCCTTGAGAATGACGGACGTTTCACCATCCGTGCCGTGAAAGGACTCCAGTCTTTCCAGATTCTCCATGAAGATGAACGGCTGGATCAGCTTGGCTTGGCCCGGTCCAACGAATTCGTCGGTCTGACCCGACCGGATCTGGATTCTTATGCCACCTTAGGTATCATTGTCCAGGAACTGACTCCTGGAGTGAAGGAAACTGCGTTCGATCTGAGCGGTTTCCTGCAGAATCTGCAGAAGGGAAGCTATGCGCTCACTTTCCTGGCCACAGACCAGGAAGGGACGCCGAAGAAGGAAGTCTTCAATTTCACGGTGGTTCAAGGCGCACCGGTAGAAGTGACCGGTACGGATGCCTGGGCCATGTATGCGGTGGTTCATGCTTCATGGACAGGAGATCAGCCGGACGGCCTGAGTCTGCTGTATCGTGAGAAAGGCAGCGTAGACTGGATCGAAGCAGAAGCCGCAAGGATCAAGATCGATCCTGCCAGGAAGAGCTATGCCGCGACTTTGTGGAGTCTCCGTCCGGGGATCGGATATGAGGTCATGGCGGTAACAGCTCAGCTCAAGCAGAGCGTGAAGAAAACCTTCACGACGGACAAGGAAATCGGCACACTTCCGAATATGAGCTTCGATGACTGGAACAAGAGCGGTAAGAGCTGGTATCCGAACAAATCCGGCGCAGCCATCATCTGGGATACGGCCAATGAAGGAGCCAACACGAATCCTTTCGCCGAGACGAATCCGACAGTTCCGGACTCGAAGGATGTCGCGGTTCAAGGACCTGGCAAGTCGGCCGCCAAGATGAGCAGCACGACGGTCGTCGGCAATTTCACGGCCGGAAACATCTATACCGGTGATTTCGGCAAGGCGGTCATGAGTCCGGTCGGTGCGACTTTGAAATGGGGCGTTCCTTTCACTTCTCGGCCATATGCTTTGAAAGGTTGGTATAAATACAGCCCGAAGACCATCGATTATGCCGGAGGTCCTTATGCCGGCATGAAAGGAAAGACGGATGAGATGATCATCCAGATCTTCCTGACGGACTGGAAGTCACCTTTCACCATCGATACCGCCAAGGGACAGTTTGTGGATATCGCTTCCGATCCTGCCATCATCGCTTACGGTAAAGTGACCTGCGGTCAGGTCACTGATGGTTATGTAGAGTTCACGATTCCGTTGGAATATCGTGACGTGAAACGGAAGCCTACCTATATCGTCATTTCTGCAGCGGCCAGCCGCTATGGAGATTATTTTACCGGAGCGGTCGGTTCAACCTTATGGATCGACGAATTCAGTTTCGTCTATGATCCTGCGGAAGTGGCCTCCTCCACCAAATAAGAGTAAGAAATAGATCATGAAGAAAATTGCATTGGTAACATTAGCGGAGATTCTGGCCTGTCTGGGACTCCTTTCGGCCGCAACGCTCCCTGATCGGGAACCGCTGCATCCGGCTTCGGATGAGAAACCGGCTCAGGCGGCCGTGAAGACAGACAGTGTGGTCACATTCAATCGTGGAATAGAGCGTGCGACGTCCTGTTTCATTCCGAAAGGATATATCGGAACGGGAATCTCGTTTGCCTACAAGAACTATGATATCGGTAATCAGGATGGGCCGGGATTCAACATGTTGTTTTCCATGCTGCAAGGAATCAAGGCGAACATGCAGACTTTCACGCTCTCTCCTTTCGTCTCCTATTTCATCCGGGACAACCTTTCCTTGGGTCTCCGTTTCGACTATTCCCGTTCCGGTTTCGGTCTGGGAAATCTGAATCTGGCAATCTCTGATGGTCTGAATCTTTCCGTGAAAGATTTCAATTATCTCAAGCAGTCTTACCGAGGAGCGATCATGACCCGTTATTACATGCCTTTCGCGAACAGCAAGCGTTTCGGACTCTTCATGGAAGTCCGTGCCGCCGGTGGCTATGGCCAATCTGAAACCTACAAATGGAATGAAATCCTGGAACCTGGAACGAACAATCCGACCGGTGATTTCGAAAAGCACGGAACCTATCAGGATATCTATGATTTCGAGCTCAGTCTCGTGCCGGGATTGTGCGTGTTCGTAACGAACAATGCCGCGCTGGAAGTCCAGGTCGGTGTACTTGGTATGGATTATGAGAAAGTGAAACAGTACACGAATCAGGTCAATTACAGTGAGATGGAAAACAGCGGAATCAACTTCCGGATCAACCTCTTTTCCATCAGTTTCGGAATTTCCTATTATTTCCCGGTGTACAGACCGAAGGCTAGAATCAAATGAATATGAAAACATCCAGATATATTTCGATGCTGCTTGCTGCAGTGCTGCTGACTTCCTGCGTCTTCAAGAATGAAATGGCCTATCCGCGGATGTTCGCGGAAATCACGACTTTCAAGGTGGAGGGAGAAGCTGTTCCGACCACGATTGACAAGCGAAAGATGACGGTGACGGTCGTGCTTGATGAACAGCAGGACCTCCGTAAGGTGAAAGTCCTGGATTATGCCTTCGCCAACGTTGACAAGGCCCCGGAGTTGCCGGAAATCCTGGATCTCAGCACGCCGCTGACCCTCGATCTGGCCAATTATCACATCTACCGCTGGACCATTGTCGGAGAACAGCCGGTGGAACGCTTCATCGATTGCAAAGGTGCGGCTGAAATCCGTTGGATGCCGGAATCTCATCAGGCACAGGTCCTTCTGTTGAGGACGACGGACTTGAAGCAGGTGGAGATCAATGACATGAAGCTAGGACTTGAAGACTCGCAGGTAATCTCGACGACGAGCATCGGAGCGGACCACCTTCCGCATACGGAAGAGTGTGTGTTCCCGATGACCTTGGACTGTTCCTATGAACGCAAGTTTCAGGTGGAATACAAAGGAGAAACGACGGAATGGACCGTCATTTTCGAACACATGCAGATCGAACCGGCTGTGACGCATGTGCTGCCTTGGTGCTGGCATGCTGATGTCGAGGCGGAGTTTGACGGAATCGGTGACGTGCAGGTGGAATACAGAAAGAAAGGAAGCACGAAATGGACAGCTGTCCAGGAGGTGAAGGTCAATGGAACGAAGATCAGTGCGGACATCCGTGATCTCAAGCCGGCTCATGAATATGAGGTCAGGCTGGTGCAAGGCGAAAGCATCAGTGAAGTGAAGGCTTTCAAGACCGGAAAACCGGAGCAGCTGGCCAACATGGGTTTCGAAGACTGGACGAAGACAGGTAAGATCTGGTTTCCTTATCAACCGGAAAAACGGATCTGGGGCTCCGCCAACCCTGGCGTGGCAGCCGTCAGTGAAAACACGACGACTCCGGAGTACAACATCAAGACCGAAGGAAACGCTTCCGTGAAGATGATTACGGGATCCGCTTTCGGCATCTTGGCCGCAGGCAATCTTTTCACTGGCCAGTTCGGTCATCTTCAAGGAACGACAGCCCATCTGTATTGGGGAACACCTTTCACTTCCCGACCATCCAAGCTGACCGGCTTCTACAAGTATATTCCGAGTACCATTACCGGAGCCAAGGAAACTCTGTCGGGCGCAGGCGGCATCAAGAATCCGTACTACGACATGAACGGAAAGATGGACTGCATGCAGATCATGGTGGCCTTGATCGCTGAAGGTACCGAGGTCATCAAGGACATCAATGGTAATGTCATCAATTCTGCTTACCGGGTGATCAGCAGTAAACCGGGAAATCCTCAGCTGAATCCGGAGAAACCGGGGCATGATCCGCGTGTGATCGCTTTCGGTGAGATCATCACGGACAAGACTTCACTGGACGGTTTCGAAGCGTTCGAGCTGCCGTTGAAATATTATGATGACCGGGAGCCGGCTTATGTCATCGTGATCGCTTGCTCCAGCGCGTATGGTAATTTCTTCACCGGCGCGATCGGCTCCCAGCTGTATGTAGATGATTTCAAATTCGTCTACGAATAGATTTTCTGGCGGATCGTGCACATTTTTTTTGTTAATTGAAAAAAACATTGCATATTTGCATCCGCAAACGGGGGTATAGCTCAGTTGGCTAGAGCATCTGCTTTGCAAGCAGAGGGTCGTCGGTTCGACTCCGACTATCTCCACAGAATTCAAAGTCCGCTTTCATGGCGGACTTTTTTCGTTGCAGGATCCGTCTCCATCCCGGTGATTTTTCTTAACTTTGCGTGTTTTGCAATCCTTACCGGCCCAGATGGTGCCGGAATCAGACACATTGAAATCATGAAAGTGAAAATCGTCAACAAGTCGGTCTTTCCGACACCAGCTTATGCTACTGAAAAATCTGCCGGCATGGACCTGAAAGCGAATCTTCAGGAACCGGTCGTGCTCGGACCACTGGAAAGAACTTTGGTTCCTACCGGATTGTTCATCGCGCTTCCGGATGGAACGGAAGCCCAGGTACGACCGAGAAGCGGTCTTGCCGCCAAGCACGGGATCTCCGTACTGAACAGCCCTGGCACCATCGATGCGGATTACCGGGGAGAGATCAAGGTCATTCTGGTGAATCTTTCCAACGAGGCCTTCACCATCAATCCGGGGGAACGGATCGCTCAGCTGGTCGTGGCCCGTCATGAACAGGTGGCCTGGGATGAGGTCGAGGTATTGGACGAGACAGAACGCGGTGAGGGTGGCTTCGGCAGCACCGGACGTAAATAAAAGCAAGTTATCATGGACATCAAGGAAATCTACAGCAGATTCAAGGCAAGTACCGGCGTGACGACGGACAGCCGCAAGATAGAGAAGGGTCAGTTCTTCATTGGCCTGAAAGGAGATAATTTCGATGGAAACGCTTATGCGCTCCAGGCGCTTGAAGCAGGGGCGGCCTATGCGATGGTCAATCAGGATTCCACGGCGGCGGCTTCCGGGGATTCCCGGCTCATCGTCGTGGAGAATACCCTGCATGCCTTGTGGGCCCTGGCTCGCTACCACCGTTCCATGATCTTGGTGGACGGCAAGCCATTGACGGTGATTGCCTTGACCGGAACGAACGGCAAGACGACGACTAAGGAGCTGATCCGCGAGGTACTCAGCACGAAATATCGGGTAACGGCGACTCAGGGCAACCTGAACAACAATATCGGGGTCCCGTTGACCTTGCTCAGTGTCAATGAGCAGACGCAGCTGGCTGTCGTGGAAATGGGTGCCAGCCATCCGGGAGACATCAGGGAACTGGTGGACATCGCGCTGCCGACCTACGGACTCATCACTAATGTCGGCAAGGCCCATCTGCTGGGCTTCGGCAGTTTCGAGGGGGTCAAGGCGACGAAGGGAGAACTTTATGACGCCTTGCACCGGACCGGAGATACCGCTTTCGTGAATGTGGACAATCCGCATCTCGTGGAGATGGCTTCCTTGCGTGCGGACCTCAATACCGTAGCTTACGGTCTGAAGGCACAGGGGGCGAAGGTACTGGAGACTTCGGCGGAACATCCTTTCCTGAGGATCGCTGTGCCTGAGGACCTGCAGGGACAGCCGGTGCGCGGCACTTTGCTCGCTACGGAGGATCTTCACCATTCCGCTGTGGGGGAGGGACTGGAAAATGCACGGATCATCAATACCCACCTTGTCGGGGCTTATAATGCGGACAACGTGATGGCGGCCATTGCCGTCGGCCAGCATTTCGGCGTTTCTCTGGATGAGGCGGTGAAAGCCATCGAGGCTTATGTTCCGCAGAACAACCGTTCACAGATGACGCGGACCGGGCGGAATACCTTGATCGTGGATGCCTACAACGCGAATCCGACCAGCATGGAAGCCGCTCTGGCGAACTTTGCCGCCATCAAGGCGGAGGCGAAGATGGCCCTGCTGGGCGACATGCTCGAGCTGGGTGCGGAATCTGTCGCTGAACATATGAAAATCGTGGAGAAAGCCCTGGAATCGGGACTTGAAGAACTGGCGCTCGTCGGAGAGGAGTTCGGCAAGGCACTCTGGAAACTTCAGGCCAATGAGGACGAATTCTCCGTAGAGGCACCGCTCCAGATCTTTATCGGAGACAGCCTGGTCTGGTGGTTCGCGGATTCCGCACAATTGGCGGAATTCCTGCAGGAAGATGCCCCTGAGGGCTATGTGATTCTTGTGAAAGGGTCCCGGGGAATCCGGATGGAAAACGTGATCAGTGTCTTGTGATCCACTTTCTGATGCAGAGACGGCCGATGCCGGCTATTGCCCAGCCGGCCAGCAGGCCGACCATCGTACCGACCAGGACGTCGCCCAGGTAATGTTTGCCGACGAAGATGCGGCTGACAGCGACCAGGGTCGCCCAAGTGAACATCCAGATCTTGAAGATCATGATGCCTGTGCTCTTGTCTTCTTTCAGCATCTGGAAACATCCCATGGCCAGACCGAATGAATTGGCGGCATGGGCAGAGAAGAAGCTGAAACCTCCGCCGGTCTCCAGGATATGGAGACCGTTGAGTTTCATGAATGCATCGTTTACCGGCCGCAGTCTTTCCACCGCGTCCTTGATCAGGTTCGAGAACTGATCGCAGAAACCGAAGGTCAGCACGAACGCAGCGACGGCGATCAGTGCCTTCTTCCATCCCAATCTCCAGAACATCAGGGCGATGATCAGGGCATACATCGGTATCCATACCGGAATGTTGGAGAAGAAAGCCCATATCGTGTCACTCAACGGCGAATTCCAACCGTTGATGATCAAGGTCAGCTGCTGATCAGCTTCGTGTACGGTCTGCCAGAACATAAACTACTCGTTTGCTTCGTGCAACGCTTCCCAGAGCATGTCTTTCAGCTCTTTGATGCCTTCGCCTGTAAATGATGAAATGAACAGGTGAGGGATATCTGCCGGAAGTGTCGGTTCAATCTCCTGCTTGAGCTGCTCATCCAGCATGTCTGCCTTGGTGACGGCCAGCACACGGTCTTTCACCAGCAGTTCCGGATTGTATTCCTTCAGCTCGTTGAGGAGCACTTCATATCCTTTTGCAATATCGTCTTCATCGGCAGCGACCATGAACAGCAGCACGGAGTTGCGTTCGATGTGCCTGAGGAAGCGCATGCCGATGCCTCTTCCTTCGTGGGCCCCCTCGATGATTCCCGGAATATCCGCCATCACGAAAGACTGGTCGTCATAATAGCTGACGATGCCGAGGTTCGGCTCCAATGTGGTGAAGGCATAGTCCGCTATCTTCGGACGGGCTGCTGATACGGTGGACAGCAGAGTGGATTTACCGGCATTAGGGAAACCGACCAGACCGACGTCTGCCAGCAGCTTCAGTTCAAGGATGAACCATCCTTCCTGGTACGGTTCGCCCGGCTGGGCGTAGCGAGGAGTCTGGTTCGTAGCCGTCTTGAAGTTGGAATTGCCCAGACCTCCACGACCACCTTTCACCAGGATTTTCTCTTCTCCGGCTTCTACCAGTTCGAACAGGACTTCTCCTGTCTCGGCATCTTTGGCTACAGTTCCGAGCGGAACGTCCAGATAGACGTCCTGACCGTTCTTACCGGTGGCATTGTTTCCGCTGCCGGCCGCACCATGCTCTGCCATGATGTGCTTGCGGTATTTCAGGTGGATCAATGTCCAGAACTGCGGGTTCGCACGCAGGATGACATGACCTCCGCGGCCACCGTCACCTCCGTCCGGACCTCCTTTAGGGATATACTTCTCTCTGCGCAGATGCATGGAGCCTGCGCCACCGTTACCGGAACGGCAGTAAATCTTTACGTAATCAATGAAGTTGCTGTCTGCCATAGGGGTATTGCATTCGGTGAAGACCTCTAGAGGGTCTCCATCAATTTGTGGATGTTGTTCTTTACTTCTTCGATAGTACCAGTACCGTCGATCTCGTGGTATTTGCCCTGCTTCTCATAGAAAGCGATCAGCGGTTCGGTCTTCTCGTGGTAAGTGCTGATCCTGTTGTTGATGGTGTCTTCGCTGGCATCATCAGCACGGCCTTCGATCTCTGCTCTGTGGCGGATTCTGGCTTTGATCATCTCATCCGGAATCATGATGGACACGATGCCGGTCACTGCTTCCTGACGCTCTGCGAGCATCTGGTCCAGAGTTTCAGCCTGGCTGACTGTTCTTGGAAAACCGTCAAGCAGGAATCCGTCCACGTCTTTCACTTTCTCGAAGACGGATCTGATCATTCCTACGACGACCTCATCCGGAACGAAGCAGCCTCTGGTGATCAGATCGTTCGCTTTCTTGCCGAGCTCTGTGCCTTCAGCGATCTCGTTGCGGAGAAGTTCTCCTGTGGAAATGTGTTTGAGATTGTAATTTTCTGCCATTGCAGTGGCCTGGGTGCCTTTGCCTGCTCCCGGAGGGCCGAAAAGGATAAAGTATTTCATTTTCTTCACTACTTTTCAAGGATGTAGATATCCTTGTAATTTCTACCTAGCTGATTGTAATCCAGTCCGAAGCCGACAATGAACGAATTGTCGATCTCCATTGCCACGTAATCCAGCCTGATGTCCTTGTCATAGACATCCGGTTTCAGCAGCATGGTACACATCCTGATGTCCTTCGCTCCTTTCTCTTTCAGGATATGGTCCAGTTCCACGATGGTGTTTCCGGTATCGACGATATCTTCGATGACGATGACGGTCTTGCCGGAAATGTCTGCCGTCAGGCCGAGCGCTTGCTTCACGTTGCCGCTGCTTGAGGTTCCAGTATAGGATGAGAGTCTGGTGGATACCAGCTCGCAATCGAATTCCAGGCGTTTCATGATTTCAGATGTGAACATGATGGAGCCGTTGAGTACGCAGAGCAATACAGGGATCTCATCAGTGTCTTTGAAGTCGGCGTTGATCTTGTCGGCGACAGCATCGATGGAGGACATTATCTTTTCGTACGGGATGTACGGAACGAATGACTTGTCATGTAATGTGATTCTTTCCATAAGACTGAACGTTTAAGATGCAAAATTACTATGAAACTTTAAAAAAAAGAAATTTAATTCCTGTTTATATTTTTCTTGAATTCAAATTGTTCCGAAGGTTTTAATTTGCTGCCGGTCAAAAAACTGTGGTTATGCTGATGATTTTCCTGCTTAACATTTTCTTCCTGCTTCCGTCGCTTGTCCCGGAGACTTTCCCGTCCTTGGAAAGTCCCCGTCTTCCTCCTGATCTGGAATCGGTGGTCTGCCGGCTTACCGGTGTTTCTTCTCCCGAAGAGGTGGGGGAAGAGCGGATGCTGGAATTCCAGAAACTGGCAAGTCGTCCTTTAAAGGTCAATGGAGCCGCGCCGGAGGAACTCAGGGCATGCGTCCTGTTCACCTCTTATCAGGTCGCCGCCCTGCAGGATTATCTGGAAAGGACCGGTCCCTTGCTCTCGGCGTTGGAATTGGGACAGGTGGACGGCTTCCGTCCGGAACTGGTCGCTTCCTATGCTGTTTTTCTGGACTTTTCCTTGCCGGGGGACCGGTTGCCGATGCAGAAAAGGGCGCGGCATCAGCTGCAGCTGAAAGGGGGATTGTCCTGGCAGGGAAGTTCGCCGGTTTCCACGGGCGGACGGGCAGCCTTGCGCTATGCGGCGGATGATCTGGGTGGGTGGAGCATCCGGTTAGGAACTTCATGGCCGGAAACAGGAAAGGCTGTCCTTCCGGTCGACTTGACGGCTTCTCTGTCCTGGCAAAGACGGCGCTTCGGCTGCATCGTCGGAGACATGAACCTGCGTTTCGGACAGGGACTTCTGCTATGGAACGGAGTCCGTTTCACGAACCTTGCAGGAACGGCAACGGTGCTGAGAAATCCATCCGGGCTGTCGCTGCCGTCCTCCTTCAATGGAACGAACGCCTTGGCCGGCTTCGGGATGAAGGCCGGTTTCGGAGACTTTCAGCTGACTGGTGCCCTGTCCTTTCCGGAGGCGGATTCCGGCGGTCCCTCTCTGCTGCCAGCCTTGAATCTGTCTTGGTTCGGACGGCAGGTCCGGTCTGGACACAGTATCGTCGTGCAGACGGGAAGGCCGGGCAGACCGAGGGTGGCCTCTTCCGTGGACTTCTCGGCCTGTATCAGAGGAACCGATATTTTCGGAGAGGTTGCAGTGGACTGGTCCGCGCTGCGCCCGGCTGTCGTATCGGGCTTCCGTCAACCTTTAGGGGAGCAGGTCGTTCTGGCCTGTTCCGGACATTATCATGCTCCCGGCTATTCTCCGGTATCCGGTCCGGTCTATCATCATGAAAATGAGGCTGGCGCTCTTCTGACGGTAGATTTCCGTTCCTCCGACCGTCTGCATGCCCTCATGTTCTCGGCGGATTTCGCCTGGCATCCGGCTGCGCTCCGGACCTTGGAAGCCGGGGACTGGCAGGCCCGTTCCTCATTGACCTATGTCTTCTGTCCGATTTCTTCCTGGCAGCTTGCTGTCCGGCATTCAATCAAGGAAAGAGGAAATCTGCTTGGAAAACCTTCTCGGTATGCAGCCTTCAAGCTGCGCAATGAACTGCGCTTTGATATCCGCCATGTCCGGACTTTCTGGGAAACGGCGGTCCGGACTCATTTCCAGTACAGCGAGGACTTTTCTTTCCTGATATATGCGGAAGGGATCTGGAAACCGTCTTGGGGTAGTCTTCATTTCCGTCAAAGTTTCTTTCGGGCCGATCATTGGTCGGACCGGATCTATGCTTATGAACGGGATTTCCCCTTGTCCTTCTCGGTGCCGGCCTACTGCGGACGGGGAGGGTGGACCTCGCTTTTTTTTCGCGCAGAGCTTGCAGGATGGTGTGCGCTGGGGGTGAAGGGAAATTTCACTTTCTGGTATCGAGATGAAAGAAGAAAGCCCGGCAAGGCCGGGCTTAAACTATGGTGTGCGTTCCGATTCTAGATTTCGGGAATCTTGATCTTCATGCCTGGCTTCACGTTGGTACTGATGCCGTTGAAGTCCATGATGTTCTGGGCGCTGACCCCCGGATATCTTTTCGCGATCATATACAGGGATTCACCGCTTTTGATGGTGTACCAGGTATAGGCAGCGTTCTTGTCGACAGGTCTGGAGGTCTGCTTCTTCGTCACGTTCTTCGTGGAAGTAGCGGCCGTACTGCTTTTCTTCGTGCTGGATGAGGAACTGGTCGAGACTGGAGCTCCGCTTCCACCGCGATAGAGGACGAGTCGTTGTCCGACACGGATGTTGTTGCTTTTCAGGTTGTTCCAACGTTTGATCTGGGAAACGGAACAGCGATTGCGCAGAGCAATCTTGCCGAGGACATCTCCGCTCTTCACACGGTAGATGATGCGCTGTCCGTCTCCTCCATCCTTGATCTTCTTGATCGTGACCGGATTGAAGAACATGTCAGCCTTGTAGCTGTAGAGGGAGTCTTCGTGGTCGACGAAGTCGCTGGAATACTGGTATGGAATGCGGAGGATGTATTCCTTCTCGTTTCCCGGAACGATGTCGTGGCGGTATTGCGGGTTGAGGTTCTTCACCTGGTCGTGCGGGATGCCGGCGTATTCGCTCAATTGTTTGAAGTGCAGCATCTTGTTGATCTTGAAGGTGTCGACGGCAGCCGGAAGACCTGTGCTGACCGGCTCTATGCCGTGTTCCTTGTAATACCTCATGGTATAGAGGGCGCCGACGAAGGCCGGTACATAACCTCTGGTCTCGCGGGGCAGGTACGGGTAGATGTCCCAGAAGGCTCTTTTCCCTCCGCTTCTGCGGATGGCTTTGTTGACGTTTCCGGCGCCGCAGTTGTAGGAAGCGATGGCCAGGTTCCAGTCTCCGAAGATCTCATAGCTGTCTTTCAGGTAGCGTGCGGCGGCCTCGCAGGATTTCACCGGATCCAGACGTTCGTCCACGAAGGAGTTGATCGTCAGACCGTAGAGTTTAGCGGTACCGTACATGAACTGCCACATGCCTTTCGCACCGGCGCGGGATTCAGCGGTCGGATTGAGCATGGACTCGATGACGGCCATAGCCTTCAGTTCTTCCGGCATACCATAGCGGTTGAAGATCTCTTCGAAGATCGGCATATAGTATTCTGCCAGTCCGAGCACTTTCGGCATGTTCTTGTGCATTTTCTCGGAGTAGAGGATGATGTAGTTCTTCACGATGTCGTTGTACGGTAGCGTGATGAAGGAACTCATTTTACAGATTCTTTCGATATAGACGGAATCCGGAACATTGGACTCGAAGCGGACGGAATCCATATTGTATTTCGGAAGATCATCTTCCGTGACCATTTTCTGGAGAATCCAGGCATTGTACAGGCTGTCGGAGACTTCTGCCGTGTATTCGATGGTTTCCGGTCCGAGCGTGTCGGGCTCCTCATAGATGCCGGCGAGTTCTTCTGCGACATGGTTGGTCGCAGCGAGCTGCTCCTCGCATTTCTCCAACCGCAGCTTCATCTGTTCCAGACTGTCCTTCAGGATCTTGTTCTCCTGAAGCAATTCTTTCTTGTTCTTGCTTTTTTCTCTCTTCCTCGTGGTGGCCTGCATTTCCACGGAAGCGCAGGTTCCTGCAAGGGCAACCGCCGTGGCGGCTGCGACAATCTTCATGAATCTCATTTATGTATCAGTTTTTAAAATCTGAATCCGATCCTGAGTCCGACCGCATTGCTGACGCCGGGTGTCGTGGAGCGGTTCAACGCATTCGCATTTGGATCAGGCGTGATGATGGTCGGTTCCACAGCCATGGAAATGTCGTCGCTCACATCGAAATCGTGCATGTAGGAAAAGACGTTGGCGTCGATCACCTGCAGCAGATAGACCAAGGTCGTGGCCAGGATGGAATAATCCCGGTATCGCCTGTAGACATCGCGGTACCATTTGGCGGTTTCAGCGGAAATGTTCTGATTGTAGCCGCTGTCCGGATTAGTCGCTTCGTTATGTATGCGTTTGAATCTCAAGTAGTTTACATTGTTATTGTAGAGGAAGCTTCCCGCAACGGCCAGACCGCCCCAATAGATCGGTATTTTCCAGTATTCTCCGTTGTAGGCCTGTCCAAGACCAGGCAGGAGGATGGAGTAGAGGGTCGCACGGCCAGGCAGAGGAGTGCGGTCACTCTGGTAGGAGATGACACCGTCCATGAGGGAACCCCAATAGATCAGTCCTGCGCCGACCATCAGCCAGGTTCCGGCCTTCTTCGCGCTGTAGTTGATCTGCGGTCGCGGGTCGATGGTCAGGTTCATGTTGTTCGGAACCCCCTTGAACCATTGTTCGTAGGCCTTCACGGATTTGTTGTACTGATGGAGATAATGGCCACCGAGTCCGGCACAGACACCGATACCTCCATAGATGATCGGCAGTTTCCAGTAATCCTTGTTGTAGATCTGGGCGGTACCCGGAAGTACGACGGCTCCGGCGAACATGTTACCGATCTTGATGGTGTTCTTGTGTGCGAGTCCCCCGAAATATTCCTTGAAGGAGAAGAGCTTCTCCGTCGTGTCCCTTTTGCTGGAATAGGTCGTGTCGTTGTAGTTCTGAGTATAGGCTCCTTTCTTGAACTGTGCATGTGAACAGATACCTGACCCTAAAAATACGGTCAGGGTCAAGATTGTTGTCCAAAAGATTTTCTTCTTGTCCATATACACTGCTACCGGCTTGTCTTAGAATTTTGATTCTTCAAGTGCTTGCAGGAATTTCCGCACTTCTTCATCCGAGTTGAAATGGATGGTCATGCTGCCTTTTCCGGATTTTCCTCTTTTCAGACTGATGTTGTTGTCGAAATACTTGCCGACAATCTCCAGGACTTTCATATAGTCGTCCGGGAGTTCCTGTCCATCCTGTTTATCTTCCTTGTCCTTGACCTCAGTCAATTTCTTGATCTTTTCTTCCAGCTGCCTGACGGACAGATCTTCCTGGATGACGAGGTCACACAGGTGCAGCTGCAGGTTCGGATCTTCCACACCGAGCAGGACTTTGGCATGGCCAACGGTCAGCAGACCGACTTTCAGGTCGTGCTGCAGTTTCGCCGGCAGACGGAGAAGACGGAGATAGTTCGTGACGGAAGCACGTTTCTTTCCGACACGTACCGCCATCTGTTCCTGGGTCAATGAGCATTCCTCGATGAGACGCTGGTAGCTGAGAGCCACCTCGATCGGGTCCAGGTTCTCTCTCTGGATGTTCTCGACGATCGCCATCTCCAGCATTCCCTGATCATTGGCCTCACGGATATAGGCAGGAATCATGTCCATGCCAGCAAGGATGCAGGCCTTGTAGCGGCGCTCACCGCTGATGATCTGGTAGCGGTCAGCGGCTTTCTTGCGGACCGTGATCGGCTGGATCAGTCCCAAGGTCATGATGGAATCCGCCAGTTCCTGCAGCGCTTCCTGACCGAATGACATGCGGGGCTGGAAAGGATTCGGCTCGATCATGCTGATCGGAATCCTTCTGATGTCCGCATCATTACTGTCCTGCTGCTCTTCTGACGTGGATACGACTTTCTTGTTCACGTATCCGACCGGTTGCCTGATGGAACTGAGATCCGTATCTCCGCCCAGCAAGGCTCCCAGGCCTCTTCCTAATCCTCTGCTTGGTTTGCTCATGATATCAATTTTCTCCGTTGTTTCTTTCCAGTACTTCTCTTGCGAGATTCAGGTAGTTCGTGGTTCCGTTGCAGATCACGTCATACAGGATGATCGGTTTTCCGTAAGAGGGAGCCTCGCTGAGCCTGATGTTCCGCTGGATGATGGTATCGAATACCATATCCTTGAAATGTTCCTTCAGTTCTCCGACGACCTGATTGTGGACTTTCGTCCTTCCGTCGAACATGGTGACGATGAAGCCTTCGATCGTCAGTTCCGGGTTCACGCCGCCCTGGACCAGCTTGATGGTCTGGAGCAGTTTCCCTAATCCTTCGAGAGCGAAGAATTCCGGCTGTACCGGGATGATGACGGAGTCTGCTGCGGTCAGGGTGTTGATGGTGATCAGTCCTAAGGATGGAGAGCAGTCGATGATGACGAAATCATACTCGTCCTTGATCTCGTCCAAGGCCTTCTTCAGGGCGAACTCACGTTCTGCCTCGTCGACCATCTCCAGTTCGAAAGCGACCAGGTTCATGTGGGAAGGAATCATGTGGAGTTTCGCGATTTCCGTCTGGATGAGGGCATCCCGGATGTCGATCTGTCCGATCATGACTTCGTAAAGTGTCCTTTTCTCGTCATTGTCAGGAGAAAAGTTCAGACCGGAGGTGGTGTTGGCCTGCGGATCCGCATCGATGATCAGTACTTTTTTCTCCAGTACGGCCAGAGATGCGGCAAGGTTGATGGCTGTGGTAGTCTTGCCGACTCCACCTTTCTGGTTGGCTATAGCGATTACTTTTCCCATAACATAAATGACTTTATCTGGGCAAATTTACAAAAATTTTTCATTCATCTTCTTTATTTAGTACTTTTGTCGTCCAATTGAAAAAAGTAGTTACCTGTGAAAGAAGACTGGTTCATCATCGTCAATCCCCATGCCGGTTCCGGCAAGACCCTGCATGTCTGGAAGAAAGCTGAACTTCTGCTGCAGCAGCGTGGAATTCCGTTTACGGCCTCGTTTACGGATTGCAGATACCATGCAGTAGAACTGGCTGCGGCGGCTTGTGCGAAAGGCTACCGGAGGCTCATGGCGGTCGGTGGAGACGGTACGCTCCATGAAGTGCTCGGCGGCATCATGAAGTTCGTGACCGCCCCGGAGAACGTCGCCTGCAGCCTGGATGAATTCACGCTCGGCGTCATCCCGATCGGGTCCGGAAACGATTGGATCCGCACGCATCGTATCCGCAACGAAGTCAGTCATGTCGTCGATCTGATGGCCGAAGGCCGTACGGTCCGTCAGGATGTCGTCAAGGTCAGCATCCTGGATCCGACCAGTCCTCGGAAAGAGGTGGTTTCGCGCTCCTGCTATATGGTCAATGTCGGTGGCGTAGGCCTGGATGCCCGGATCTGCCGTCATGTGAACCGCGTCAAGGAACGTGGAAAAGGCGGACCGCTGGTCTATGTGAAAGCCTTCTTCACGGAACTCGCTCGGTACAGGACACCTGCTTTTGAAGTGTTCTGTGACGGGAAACGGGTGGTGAACGGTGCCTGCTTCTCTCTGGCATTCGGCCTGGGAAAATACTCCGGAGGCGGTTTCCGCCAGACTCCGGAAGCGGTGACGGATGACGGTCTGCTGGATGTCACCTGCTACGAACCGGTCCGCAAACCCACGGTGATTCTCGGCGGTCTGATCCTGCTGACCGGCCGGATCCTTGGTTTTCGGAAGAAAGTCCATGCCTTCCGCGCCCGTAAAGTCGTCGTCCGTCCTTTAGGGAATAAGGTCAATGAACCTGTGGAGGTGGATGGTGAGATTCTGGGGCAGGCACCGGTCATGCTGGAAATCTATCCGCAGCAGATCCGTGTCGTGAGTGCCCTCGATGTCCGTCAGTAAAGGGGCTCTGCTCAGACGGGGTCCACATCCAGTGCGATGTGCCCGGTATATTTCCTTTCTTTAGTGAATTCCTCGATGTCCTGGTACAGCCGTTTCTTGGAAGCGGCCAGTTCCTTGTTCTTCGGCAGGTTGAGCCGGATGCCGCGCAGGTACCAGTCTGAAATCTTGTCGACCGGAGGAGCGAAAGGTCCGGTCACGTCGAAGCCTTTCTTTCGAAGTTCGTCCGCCAGCATTCTGGACATCAGTTCCATCCTTTTGAGATTCTTATCTTTCAGGTCAATGGTGATGAGCCGGGTGAAAGGCGGAAAGTGGAATTCTTTCCGTTCCGCCAGCAGTCCCTCGTAGTCCTGGATGACCTCGTCCCCATGGAGACGGGTGAAGACCGGATGGGAGGAACGGGAGGTCTGGATGATGAAACGACCTTTCTTTTCCCTTCTGCCGCATCGGCCGCGGAGCTGTTCCATCAGCTGCATGGCTTTCTCGTCGGCTCTGAAATCCTGCAGTCCGAGGATGGCATCCGCCTGCAGCAGGACCACCAGAGTCAGGTTCTCGAAATCGAAGCCTTTGGCGATCATCTGCGTGCCGATCAGAATGTCGATCCGTCCTTCCGCGAAATCCAGGATGACTCTTTTCTCGTAGTTCCTGTTCTGCGCGGCATCGCTGTCCAGCCGGGCGATGCGGGCCTGCGGGAAGAGCTGCATGGCTTCTTCCTCGATTCTCTGGGTGCCGGCGCCGAGGCTTTTCAACTCACCGCCGCAATCCGGGCATTTCCCGTCGAAAGGCTGGGAAAGACCGCAGTAGTGGCAGACCATCCTTCCATTGGCCTTGCTCCAGCTCAGGCTGACATTGCAGTGCGGACATTTAGGGATCGCTCCGCATTCCTGGCATTGGAGAACAGGGGCATAGGATCTCCGGGCCCGGAGGATGAGTACCTGCTCTTTCCGCGCGAGGGTTTCATTGATCCGGTCAATGAGCTTGCGGGAGAAATTGCCGACCATGCCGCGCTTCTTCCTTTCCGCGAGCGTATCGATGATTCCGATTTCCGGGAGGGTGCCTTTATAATATTTCTCGTTGAGGACGACTTTCCGGTATTTGCCGCTCCAGCAGTTGTAGAGCGATTCCAGCGACGGGGTCGCGGAGCCGAGCAGCACCTTGCATGGGGTGGTCTGCAGGGTGGAGAGCATGAGGGCGGTGTCCCGGCCGTTGTATTTAGGAACGGGGGAGTCCTGCTTGTAGGAGTTGTCATGCTCTTCGTCGATGATGATGAGGCCCAGGTCGTGATGAGGCAGGAAGAGGGCGGAACGCGTACCTAGGAGCAGGTAGTTGCCGTTGACCGGTTGTCGGACCGCGATGGCTGTCTGTTCTCTGCTGAGCCGGCTTTCCTTGGAATGGAAAAGCAGCAGACGCTGGCCGAAGAAGGTCTTCAGCCGGTATTCGAGCTGCAGGCTCATGGCGATTTCCGGAACGAGATAGAGGACGTTCCTGCCGGCTTTGAGGGCGGCTTCGGCGAGGTGCATGTAGATTTCAGTCTTTCCGGAACCGGTCACTCCTTGCAGAAGAACCGGTTTTCCTGCGTCGAAGGCGGCGAGGATTTCCTCATGCGCCTTTTCCTGGCTGGCGCTCAAGGGTTCCAGCGGTCGGACCGTGACGGCCAGGCGTGCGCCCGGATGAACAGTCGGTTGAGTTGCTGACTGTACCGCAGCATCTGCTTCGGAGAGGTTTTCTGTTTCCGTTTCCGGAGTGTGGCTCTTGAGGTAGGCTTCCGTGGCCTGCTGCAGCTCCTGCCGGAGCTTCTCGATGCCTTTCTCCAGCGCTTCTCGTGCTTTCGGAGCGGTGGTCGTCGCCAGTTTCTCTTCTTTTGCGGACAAACGTTCCTCCATCCGGCTGACTCTCTGCCGGAAGGCTTCTTCCAGTTTCCGTGCCTTTTCCTTTTCCCGTTCTTCTGCCCGGACAGCCGTCATCTCCTGGTCGGTCTTCAAGGCCGGATAGGCCGCTTTGTAGACCTCACCGGTCGTGCACAGATAATAATCCGCGACTTTCCGCCACAGGCTGATCTCTGCCGGAGTGATGGTCGCCAGTCCGCTCTCGATTTCCTGAATCGGAAAGATTTTTCCAGGGGCGATCTCAGGAGTGATGCCGACGGCGCTCACTACACCGATGTAGTCCTTGCCGGCAAAGCGCACACGGACTCTCGTACCTGGCTGACAGGCAGGTACTTCCATGCTGTAGCAAGGCTCCCAATCCAGTTTCAGGGGCAGTATGACGGATATGTAGATCAGGTTTTCCATCTCATTTCAAAGCGTTGCGAAATTAGATAAAGTCACGGGAAAAGTAAAATTTTTCACATTTTTTTGCAGAAAAATTTGGAGGGAAAGATTTTTTGCGTACCTTTGCAATCCCAAACGAAACAAACACGTTCTCGCAGGGAAAACAAAATCTGGTGCCATAGCTCAGTTGGTAGAGCAAAGGACTGAAAATCCTTGTGTCCCTAGTTCGATTCTCGGTGGCACCACTTGAAAAAGCAGACTTCTTCAGAAGCCTGCTTTTTTTATGTTCATTCTCTCCGGTTTCCGGAAGGTCTCTTTCCTCATTCTGTTCCAGACTTTTTCTCATCAGCGGTTCTTGGGTATTGACTGTACCGCAGTTCCTGGTGTATTTCTCGTGCCGGTGTTCCTGCGGTTTTCTTACCGGATTGTCAGCCGGACTGCCAAAAAGTCAGTTTTGACACTTCGGTATGCAATTTGACGATCTTTCTCCTGTCCGTCCGGAGTTTTTTTCCTAAGGACGGCAGGATTGATTGAAAACGATAAAAATATACGATCATGAGTGAAAAAGGTACAACAGGTAAAATTGGAGTAACGACCGAGAACATTTTCCCGGTGATCAAGAAATTCCTTTATTCCGACCACGAGATTTTCCTGAGGGAGCTGGTGGCCAACGCTGTGGATGCGGACCAGAAGATGAAAGCTCTGGCGGCTTCCGGCGAATGCAAGCAGGAACTTGGTGAGCTGAAAGTCATCATTGACCTGGATGAGAAGGAGAAGACATTGAAGATTACGGATAACGGTATTGGCATGACCGCCGAGGAGGTGGATAAATACATCAACCAGATCGCATTCTCCAGTGCCGGAGAGTTCCTTGACAAATATAAGGATCAGCTGAGCAGCATCATCGGTCATTTCGGACTCGGTTTCTATTCTGCCTTCATGGTATCCAGGAAGGTGACGATCGATACCTTGTCCTGGAAAGAGGGCGCCAAGGCTGTGAAATGGTCTTGCGACGGTTCTCCTGAATACGAGATAGGCGAGTCCGACAAGGCAGAGCGCGGTACGACCATTACCTTGTACTTCGATGAGGAAGGCGAGGAGTTCGCGAAGAAGGACAGGATCCAGACCTTGCTCAACAAATATTGCAAGTTCATGCCGGTTCCGGTCATCTTCGGTAAGGAACAGGAGTGGAAGGACGGCAAGTATGTCGATACGGACAACGACAATGTCATCAACAAGATAGAACCGCTCTGGGCGAAGAAGCCAGCTGACCTGAAGGAAGAGGATTACATGGAGTTCTACCGGAACCTCTATCCGATGCAGGAAGATCCGCTTTTCCACATCCATCTGAATGTGGACTATCCGTTCAACCTGACCGGTATCCTTTATTTCCCTAAGATCAGGAACAACATGGAAGTGCAGCGCAACAAGATCCAGCTTTACTGCAACCAGATGTTCGTCACCGATTCCGTGGACAACATCGTTCCGGACTTCCTGACCTTGCTTCACGGTGTGATCGACTCACCGGATATTCCGTTGAACGTCTCCAGGAGCTACCTCCAGAGTGATTCCAATGTGAAGAAGATTTCCGGCTACATCACCAAGAAGGTGGCTGAGCGTCTTGAGGAAATCTACAAGAACAACAGGGAAGAGTACGAAAGCAAATGGGACAACCTGAAGCTCTTCATCGAGTTCGGTATGCTGTCCGACGAGAAGTTCTGCGACAAGGCTATGAAATTCGCGCTGCTGGAGAACACGGACAAGAAGTATTTCAGCATCGACGATTACAGGAAAGCGATCGAGGGTCAGCAGACCGACAAGGACAAGAAGGTCGTCTTCCTCTATGCTACCGATCCGGATGCTCAGTATTCGTTCATCGAGGCTGCCAAGGCCAAGGGCTATGATGTCCTGCTGATGGATTGCCAGCTGGACAGCCATTTCGTGAATCTGCTGGAGACGAAGATCAAGGATGCCCGTTTCGCCCGAGTGGATTCAGACAGTGTCGACAACCTCATCCCTAAGGAGGATAAGAAACGTCCGGAGGTTTCCGATAAGGAAGTGGAGGAACTGAACACGATCTTCAAGGCCATCCTTCCTCAGGAGAACAACTATAATGTGCAGGTGGAGAACATGGGTGAGGAAGCTGCGCCTATCCTCATCACGCAGAGCGAGTTCATGCGCCGTTACCGTGAGATGTCCGCATTGGGCGGAGGCATGAATTTCTACGGCCAGATGCCGGAATCCTACACGATCATCGTGAACATGGAGAATCCGCTGGTCAGCAAGGTAATGGCTGCCAAGTCTGAGTCTGTCGCTGCCGAGACGCTCATCCCGGATGCTGCCGAGGATGCTTCTCAGGAAGTGAAGGATAAGATCAGGAAAGAGAAAGAGGATGCTGCCGCCGCACATAAGGTGGATCTGGAGCAATTCGCTAAGGGCAATGAGATCCTGCATCAGGTCGCTGACCTGGCTCTCCTGGCCAATGGCATGCTGAAAGGAAAGGATCTGAGCGACTTCATCGCCAGAAGCGCGAAGGTCGTTGAAGATGCCTATCTGAAATAAATGATCGGTTGAATATTGTTGAAAAGTCCGGCCTCATTTCTGAGGACCGGACTTTTTTCGTTCGGACTGTTTCCATCGACCTGGGAAAATCAGCGATGGATGAGGTTGAGGAACTCGTTGCGGGTGCGCTCGTCCTTGAGGAAGATGCCGCTGAAAGCTGAAGTGGTCGTCAGCGCATTGGCTTTCTGGACGCCCCTGATCTGCATGCAGGTGTGGGAGGCTTCGATGACGACGGCGACTCCGAGCGGCTGGAGAGTGTCCTGGATGCAGTCGCGGATCTGGACGGTCAGCCTTTCCTGGACCTGGAACCTGCGGGCGAAGGTCTCGACGACTCTGGCGATCTTGCTCAGGCCGGTGATGGTGCCGTTCGGGATGTAGGCGACGTGCGCCTTGCCGATGAAGGGCATCAGGTGATGCTCGCAGGTGGAATACAGGTCAATGTCCTTGACCAGCACCATCTGGCTGTAGTCTTCGTGGAACATGGCGCTCCTGAGAATTTCAGCTCCGTCCAGCTGGCTGCCGTGGTTGAGAAACTGGAGGGCTTTCGCCACACGTTCCGGTGTTTTCTTCAATCCTTCCCGCTCCGGATCCTCTCCCAGAAGCTTCAGGATTTCATAGTAATGTTCCGCAATTCTGCGGGTTGTTTCTTCATCGTAGATTTCCTCTTTTCTGTAGGGCATTTTCTTATCTTTTGCTTTATGTTTGGTATGTACCTTGTACTGGATTCTCCGGTTCCGGATAAATCAGGACAGGCGTAAATGGCTCAAAATTAAATTTTTGCAAAAATAATGAAAATAAACTTTTTTTTTCTATATTTGCGCCCCCTGATTTAGGGAAACCGCATTTATTGCTGAGTGATAATTAATTAAAACGATAGAATTATGTATTGGACACTTGAACTTGCTTATCGCCTGGAGGATGCTCCATGGCCGGCAACAAAAGAAGAACTGATTGACTATGCCACCCGTTCAGGTGCACCTCTTGAAGTCGTTGAGAATCTTGAGGAGCTGGAGGATGACGGTGAAACTTACGAGAGCATTGAAGATATCTGGCCAGATTATCCGACCAAGGATGATTTCTTCTTCAATGAAGAGGAGTATTGATCGTTAATTATTTGATATCCAAATAATCAACTACGAGCCACCCCTGTCGCAGGGGTGGCTTTTTCGTATGTGGGAAGCATCGTCAGGAAATCTTGAAGATATTTTGTTCGTATAGAAATATCTTCTTATATTCGTGTACCAATTATGGTACATGAAACAGGAAAATTATGGCAATATTACAGGTAACATCAAGAGAATTCAGGGAAAATCAGGCAACATTCTTGGCTTTGGCAGATAAAGGCAATAGAGTGGTCGTGACCAGAAGGGGAAAACCGTCTTATATGTTGACCCCGGTCACCGGGGATGATTTCGTACCTGCTCCAGAATTGGAGCAACGTCTTTGTGAGGCGAGGAAGGAATACAATGAGGGAAAGACGATTTCATGTAAGACCCTCTCCGATTTGCAGAAACATTTAGATTCATTGTAGGAATGTATGAACTTCACTTCAGTCCTTCTGCAAACAGAACTTTGTCGATATATAAGAAGTCAAACCCTATTCTTTTCAAGAAGGTTTCGAAGATTCTTGTAGAATTGATGGAACATCCGCGTCAGGGCATTGGTCGTCCGGAGCCTTTGGTCAATGGGGATAGTGTGACTTATTCTCGAAGAATAACGGCTCATGACAGAATAATCTATGATGTCTATGATGACCAGGTCGTTGTCTTGGTCATATCGGTTGGGGGTCATTATTCGGATAAATGAGTCGCTCAGCAGCGA
>JAHHQP010000029.1 GCA_020026355.1 Bacteroidales bacterium | reverse complement strand
GCCTTTGCCGTGTTCGTGGCAATGGCAGCCCTCGCCGTCATGGTCGTGACCGCAGCAGCACTCGCCCTCTTCGTCCTCGTCGAACTCGCCGTTCTCCAAGCCCTCGTAATCCTCTCCCTCGAGGAAAGGCTCGGTGTTCGGATTGATGTAGGAGTCGACCTCCTCATGGCTCTCGACGATGGTCTCCAGCAGGACGGTATCACGATCTCTCGGTACAAGGAAGAAGCCCGGCACCTCTGCAGGCACCAGCACGGTCTCCCCGGCCTTGAATTCGTAATTTTCCATGCACTTCTCGTTGCGCTCGTTGACGGACGGGATCTGGATGGAAGCCGCACCCTCGATGCAAGTGTAGATCAGGAAGCAGCCCAGATGCTCGAGGTTCATCTCCAGCGGGTCGTGCAGACGGATGCGGGAGATGGTGAACTCCGGCCTTGCGGTCAGCAGTTCCGTGCTCGGGTCGGTCGGTTTCTTCTCGTCTTTCCTCTCGCTGTCCTCTGCCTCAGTTTCCTCGTCCTTTTCCAGAATCGCTGTTTCATAAGGTCTGAAGTCAATGAGGTCAATGGCTTCGGAGAGGTGGGTCATCCGCATCTCTTCGATGGCGGATTCGAGGACCGGTCCTTCCGTGCCGGCAGCGGCGGCCGCTTCGAATGCGGAAGCCTGTCCTGCGGTGTGGCCCGGATCACAGAGAATGAGGTTGACATCGGAGCTTTCCTGGATCACGACGACCTTCAGGTGACCGGAAAAAGCGTTCACCAGTCCTGGTTTCACCAGATAGTATTCACCGGCTTTCGGGCGGATCATATGCAGATCCTCCATGATGCTGCCGTCCAGACTGCGGACATACAGCTCCTGAGCGTTCATCTCGCGGTTGAAACCGAGGAAGAGCTGAGCGTCCTCCCCCGCCTCCACGATGTAGAGCAGCTGAGCCTTGCCCAAGGCATCGTAGCGGTGCATCGCCTCCAGGTCATCCGGATGAACCTCCAGCGGGGTCTGCCCCTGGATGTCCAGACAACGGACAGCGACCGGGAACTGGCGGCCGTAATACTGATAGCAGGCCTCACCGACGGCACGGTCGATGTAGGTCTCCATAAGGTCCTCCATCGTGTTGCCGGCAAGCCAGCCTTGCGTGATCTCCGAGTTGACAAAACCCAGGTCCGCAAGGACCCAGGTTTGTGTTCCCCATGGCATCTGCTCCGTTACCGGCTCGAAATGCAATGGATATAGTTTCTTTGGCTTTTCGTTTTCCATTCAGTAAGGATTATTTGGAAAGTCTGTCCTGGATGGCTCTGGCCTGCTCCTCATAGCCTGGTTTGCCCAGAAGAGCGAACATGTTCTTCTTGTAGGCTTCCACGCCCGGCTGGTTGAACGGATTCACACCCAGCATGTAGGCGCTGATACCGCAAGCCTTCTCGAAGAAGTAGAAGAGACCTCCGAGGTTGAACTCATTGATGCGCTCGATCACGACCTGAAGCTGAGGAACGCCACCGTCGATGTGAGCGAGCTTGGTTCCGAGTTCAGCCATGGCGTTGCACTCCTCCACGTGTTTGCCGGTGAGGAAGTTCAGACCGTCCAGGTTCTGAGGATCGTTAGCGATAGTCATGCTGCGGTTGCTGTTCTCTACGGTGACCACGGTCTCCATCAGGTGACGCTCACCGTCCTGGATGTACTGGCCCATGGAGTGAAGGTCTGTGGTGAAGTTCACGGATGCAGGGAAGATACCCTTTCCATCCTTGCCCTCGGACTCACCGTAGAGCTGTTTCCACCACTCGCCGAGGTACTGGAGCTTCGGAGCGAAATTCACGAGAATCTCGATCTTCTTGCCACCCTGATAAAGCAGGTTACGCATGGCGGCATACTTCACAGCCGGGTTCTCGGCGGAACGCACGGCGCAAGCCTGCTCCATTTCCTTAGCACCCTCGAGCATGGCTCTGATATCGAAGCCGGCGAGGACGATCGGAAGGATACCAACCGGAGTGAGGACGGAGAAACGACCGCCGACGTTGTCAGGAATGACGAAAGTCTTGTAGCCTTCCTGAGTAGAGAGGGATTTGAGCGCTCCTCTGTGGGCGTCTGTGACAGCCACGATTCTCTCGGCAGCCTCTTTTGCACCGTAAGTTTCCTCAAGGTACTGTTTGATGAGACGGAAAGCGATGGCCGGCTCGGTGGTGGTACCGGATTTGGAAATGATGACGGTAGCCACGTTTCTGACTTTCATGAAGTCCATCAGCTCGCTGATGTACTCCTCAGAAAGGTTGTGACCGGCGAAAACGACCTGCGGAGCCTCTGTCTTGCCCATAAAATGAGCGAACGGATGAGACAAGGCCTCGATAGCACATTTAGCACCGAGGTAAGAACCGCCGATACCGATCACGACGACCAGGTCGACACCCTTTCCTTTCCAGCTGTCGCGGATGGCCTCGCACTCCTGGATCAGGGATTCCGGAGTCTCGGAAGGAAGGTGTTTCCAGCCGAGGAAGTCATTGCCGGCACCGGTCTCTGCCTCGAGCACATCGAGGCTCTGGAGTGCTTTTTCTACGGAAGTATCGTATTCTGCATCTTTGATGAAGGAGCTGCAGCCTCCTAAATTTACTTTTACCATGATAATATCGTGTTTTGAATATTTCTATTTCAATGAATTCAAGCAGTCTGTGACGTTCTTCTCCATGCGTGCGAGAATGTCGTCTTCCTCAGCGGCCTTCACGAACTTGTCACCGGTGATATGCTCGTAAAGCTCGATGTAGCGCTCGGTGATGCCGTCGATGATTTCCGGCGTCATCTCCGGTACCTGCTGACCATCCTGTCCCTGGAAGCCGTTGGCCATCAGCCATTCGCGGACGAACTCCTTGGAAAGCTGCTTCTGCTTCTCGTTCTTGGCCAGACGCTCTTCATAGCCGTCAGCGTAGAAATAACGGGAAGAGTCAGGCGTGTGGATCTCGTCCATAAGGATGATCTGGCCGTTCTTCTTTCCGAATTCATATTTGGTATCGACGAGGATCAGGCCCATCTTGGCAGCGATCTCCGTACCGCGCTGGAAAATGGCACGGGTATAAGCCTCGAGCTGCTCGTAGTCTTCACGGCTGACGATGCCTCTGGCGATGATATCTTCCTTGGAGATGTCTTCGTCATGTCCTTCAGCAGCCTTGGTGGTCGGAGTGATGATCGGCTCCGGGAATTTCTGGTTCTCGACCATACCGTCCGGCATGGTGACTCCGCAGAGCGTACGTTTTCCGGCCTTGTACTCCCTCCAGGCATGTCCGGAGAGGTAGCCGCGGATGACCATCTCGACGAGGAACGGCTCACATTTGTGACCGACAGTGACCATAGGGTCCGGAGTAGCGATCTTCCAGTTCGGGAGGATGTCAGTCGTAGCGTCAAGGAATTTGGCGGCAATCTGGTTCAGCACTTGTCCCTTGAACGGGATGCCCTTCGGTAGAACGACATCGAAGGCGGAAATTCTGTCTGATACGACCATGACGAGGTAGTCGTCACCGATGCTGTACACGTCGCGGACCTTACCGACATATTTGGCGGTCTGTCCTGGGAAATTGAAGTCTGTCTTTACAATTGCTTTCATCGCGTTTAATGTTTTGTTATGTTGATTATGATCTATATTCCGTTAATTTAAGGCGGTACTTGATACTGCCGAAGTTCATGAAGTAGCGGCAAGGCGTCTCGGATGTCGACTCGAGGGGCATCTCGACTGTCTTCCCGGGCATCTCACCCTCCGGAAGCGGTTCCCGAAGTCCGTCCTCACCGATTCTGAAAAGCACCGGCCGGCGCAGCCCTTCCTCCTCGAAGCCCAGCGTCCGGTAGACCTGTCCCTCCGACCACTCCAGATCGGCATAGCTCATGATGTCGTCCGGCTGCCGCTCCGCTATGAAATGCTTCAGGACCTTGCCCATGCCTCCGACGATCCGGGTTCCCGGCAGGCTTGCGTAACGTACCCATTCGTAGGAACGGATAAGCAGTTCCGCCGGCTGTCCGTCAGCATCAGCTCCCGCCTTGCGCCATTTCCGCGCATTCGAGAACTCCGCGACGCCCACCAGTTCTCCCTGATGGAAAAGCCCGTAATGGTAGCGGCTCTTCGCGTCGCCGTAGCTGTGGCAATCCTCCAGGAAAGCGGCGGCATCGGTCCGGTTGATCTTCTCGATCCCGCAGTTCCGGGCGAAGATGCCGGTGAACCGGCCGAGATGAGCCAACAGGCGCAGGGCCATGGTGTCCCGGTTCCGGAGCCAACGGTCTTCGGTGATGAGAATCGGCATCTTTCCGATCGCTTCCTTGACGGCGGCGATGGCCAGGCACAGCGCTTTCTGCCGCTGCACGGCTTCCTCAACGCTCAAGGCCTTTATTTCCAGGGGAAGAACGACTTGGCGGTGCCCATCCGCGCCCGTACAGACGATTGCGGGAACACCTGCGAAGAAATCACCGCGGAAGTTGAGCCTTCCGCTGACGAGAACCGTTTCTATGTCTCTCTGCAAGTCCATATAATCTTGCAAAAATATTCCATTCCCCGCAAATTTCCAATCGCTCCTCTCAATTTTTTTCAACAATCAGCAGAGGGCATTGAGGAAAGCCAGGATCCGGTTGCCCAAGGCCGTTTTCTGTTCGATATGGTTCCGCACCGTCGTGACGAACGGATCCGCCTCGAAGCCCGATCCTCGCACCTGCATGAAGTCCCGGTTCCGCACATCCTCGTCGCCATCGATGCCGAAGCTGGTCATCGCGGAGAGGGAGAATTCCTTGCGGGCATCCTCATAGACGAGCTTATCCAGCGTGATCACCGAATCTTTCCATCTTTTCACCAGGTCAATGAGGTCAGCTACCTTGAGGTTGTCGAGGTCGAGACCGTAGTAATCACCCATGGTCCGGTAAGCCCAGGTCCACTCGTAATCATAATAGCGGGCGTGGATCTCGCGCAGCCGGGCGTTGATGTCCTGGATGGAAGCGAACTCCCTCCGCACGATTTCCTTGTTGAAAGCATGGATGACCGGTTTCGGGGCAATGAGGCCGGAGAGGTCGAGCCAGCGTCCGAGGCCGTCTTCCGTTTCCGGACGGAGACCTGCGATGAGCTGATCGGCCGAAAGGACACGGACCGCTTTCGAGATGAAAGTGAGCAGATCCTGCGTCTCATCCCCCTCATCGGAGAACACGAGCCCATTGACCTTAAGTACCTGCTGAATCCTGGAAATCAATGAGTTGCCGAGAAACTTATCGACCGCCAGCCCATAGAGCCGGAGGCCGTTCCTGAGCGACGAGCGCTTGATCTTGCCGGACTGGTAGGTGTACATTTCCGAATTCTCGCCGGACACCCGTTCGAGGTTCCGCAGGATCTCCATGCCGTTGAGCATCTTCTGGATCGTGTATGGACTGAGCAGGTTGTAGTTGACCATATCCAGACGGAGCGGATCCTTGCGCTGGTCACGCAGCGGCCACTTCTTCGCGTCACGGATCGTGCCGACGGATTTAAGGTTGGCACCAGGGATGATGAACGACGTGCTCTGGTCCTCGATGAGGTAGGAGAACGGAAGGTCGGAAGTATCCTGGTGGCTGACGTGGCGGCCCATCACGAGGGAGAAGGCGCCGACTTTCGCCGGCCAGAGGATGTAGGAATCAGAAGCGGTCTTCGCACCGCGCTCCATGATGCCCTGGTGGATCGGTCCCAATTTATACATATGGTTGCTCTGGTTGGAACCGGAGCCGGCGTTCATGAAGGAGAACATGCCGGCGATGAGCAAAGTGGATTTGTGATGGGTGACGGTGAACGGACCGGCGAAGATGGAGCAGGCCTCACCGTTCTCGCCCTGGCTGTTGCTGAAAATCAGGGAATCGGTAGCGGAATAAGTGTGCCCCAGCTTGCAGGCCTGACCGATGAACACTCTGGAAAAGGTGACACCGTCTTCCACTTCGGCACCGCTGCTGATGATGAAGTCGTCTCCGATGACGCCGACACCGACATGCACCGGGGCAGCGGCGTTGCTGTTGATGCTGCCGTTCTTGAGCCGGGAAGCGCCTTCGATCTTGCACCAGTCCCCGACACGCACATTCTTGAGATAGCCGGCGTCAGCGATGACGACATGCTCTCCGATCCGGCCGACCGAAGAGGAAACGGTGCGGACATAAGCATCGATATATTCCTGGAGAGCTTCGACCAAGGCAGTGTTGTGGCGGTAGAAGGCCATCATGTAGGCCACCTGTGAACTGAGATAGTCGAAGATGCGGACTTCACGGCCGCCGGACTCGCTCATGACCGCGACATCCACGCCGTTGCCGAAAGTGGACTCTCCGTCACAGAGGATGATATCGACATTCTCGATGAAGGTATCGTTGCCGATCTCGTAGTTAGCAATGTAGTTGTTGACATTCTCGATGCAGCAGTTGTCGCCCACCGTGACGTTGTGGAGCGTGGCATTGAAGATGCCGGAATGTTTGCGGATACCGCCGGCCAGCTCAAATTCCTTGTCGAAACGTCCGAGTCGGACGCCGCCGTAGAAACGGACCTGACGGATGTGTTCGGTCGAGAAGCCGTCGGCAACTTCTATGGAAGACCAGTCGGTGCTCATGCACATCCGAGCCTGGAGCTGACGAATCTCTTCTTCACTCAACTTTCTGTACCTCATAGGCTTGCACTTCATACTACTTGTTACTGATTTTTAATTTTTCCGGTTTTCTTTCTGATCCGGCTGACGGAACCGCTTTTCAGTCTTTGGCTGCCGGTCATTCCTTCGTGCGTTTCATCAGGGCGTCGACGACCGGGGCGGCCTCGCCGTACTGATAGCCGCGGCCGAGCAGATAACGCAGCAGCTTGAGCTTGCACTGCGGATCCTCCACCAGCGCCTTGAACTTGGTCTCCGCCAATTTCCGCAGCCGTTCGTCCGCTCTTCCGGGGTCGATCTCGGCCAAAGCCTCGCGGATCACGGAGTCGGGAATCCCCTTTCCCCTCAACATGAAGCGGATCTTGACCTCTCCCCAGCCGGCCAGCGAGGACTTAGCCCGTGCGCAGTCCTCTGCATAGCGCCGGTCATCGCCATAGCGGGCCTTGACCAGCAAGGCGACGATCTCCTCCGCGACACTTCCGACAGCCTCTTCCCCGAGGGCCTTCCGGACCTTGGTCAAGACCTCCGAACTGCAGTATTCGCGCATCGAGCAGAGGCGGCGGTACCGGTCCAGCACCCGCACGGCTGCCGGTGACAACGTCCCCGGCTCCATTGACCCGGATTTTGCCTCACTCGTCCCCATTGACCTTAGAAATTGAAACCGAACGACAGGTAGAAACCCACATTCTTGACCACATTGGACCAGGTCAGTCCTGCAGAAATCGGTCCCAGCATCGTATCATACGAATAATCCAAGGCGACACCGAAGAAATTGCGGGCATCTTCCGTGACATAGGTCTTGAAATCCCGCGCATCCCGCAGGTAATTGAAGATCCCAGTCACATAATGGTTCCGAGCGACGCGGAAACGGAAGTCCGTCCGGAACTTGGTCATGATGGACTCTGCCGGAATCACGTTCGTGGTGCCCACGAAAGACATCTGCTGCTCCGCATAACGGCCGTCCATATTACCGCCGAAGATATTGATGTACGGCAGCGGCGGCGTGTCTCCCAGAAGGAAACGGCAGTCCAGAGACGGGACGAAGGAGAAAAGACCGGCAGAGCCCACTCCCTTGATACCGAAACGTAAGGCATGGAAGTTCTTGAACTTCACCGGAAAGCCGGCGAAGGTCCAGTTGTAGGACAATCCGGCAGAAAGTCCCTTCGTCGGGAAATAACCGTCATCGAAGGTGTCCATCATCGCTTTCAGCCGCAGGGACAGGTAATCGTTGTGGTCCGCCTCGTTGAGTACCGGAATGTCCGGCGTGAGATAGGTGAAATGGAAGAAATCGTTCGTCAGGCCGGCATTGATATCCAGCTTCGACCACTTGATGTTCGAGAAGAAGAACTCCTGACGTGCGCGGAGGAAATTCATACGACTCAGACGGTCATCCTTCACGTGCATGATGTCCGAATCGGTCCAGCCCACGGAAGCCGTCGCATTGATGGTCGGCATCTTCGGATGGTCGTAGGAATAATGGAATTTCAGATACGGGTTCGCGCCCAGCTTCGCCGTGAAATCATAGCGCGAGCCGGAAATGCGCCTGGCGTTCAGACCGACATTGATCAGAATCGAAACGATCTCCTCGGTATCGGCACGCAGACCGACACCCAGCTGGTGCACCGGTCCTTTGTTGCACAGGATCACCAGACGGAAAGGTTCGCCCGTTCCCTCCAGCTCATATTTCACGAAATTATAGGCATTGGTGCTGTAGATCTGCGCCACGATGTCCTCGCAGTCGCTCTTCGTCAGACGGTCGCCCGGCTTCACCTTGATCCGCTTCATCAGGATCTCTCCTTCCTGCGAGGACACGCCGTCGATCACGATCTGGTCGATCAGGACCGTGTCTCTGCTCAGGTCAATGGCTGGCTTTCCGGCCAAGGAAGGCTTCGAGCGTCCTACCCGCTTCTTCACCGCCTTCAGTTCATCCAGCTGGGCCGCTGCCGCCGCATAGCCTCGAGCGATAAGGGTGTCGACGCTCCGTTTGTCGAAGCTCATCATGCTGTAACCGGTGATGTCCGGACGGATCGTCACGTCGGGGATGCCCACATTCCGCTCGTAAGCATCCTTGCCGAGCATATCGATGCCCTGAGAAACGATGTCCGCCAGGTTGTTGATGTCCATGTAGGTCCGGTCCGCGCTGGCCAGAGTGACGCCGATGACGATGTCCGCACCCATCATCTTCGCCAGATCAGTCGGATAATTGTTACGCAGACCGCCGTCCACCAGCACCATCCCTTCCGTACGCACAGGATTGAAGAAACCCGGAATGGACATCGTGGAACGGAGGGCCGTATTGATCTTGCCTTCATGCCAGATCTTCGCCTTTCCCGACACGAGGTCCGCCGCGATGCAGACAAACGGGATCGGGAGGTCCAGGAAGTTCATGTCGTCCTGATAACCGACAGACATGGAAGAGATGATGTTGCTGACATTCTGACCGCTGACGTAACCGGAAGGCAGACTCCGGAGCAGGTTGCTCTTCAGAAAACTCGAATAGTCCTTGTTGCCGGCGGCACCGATCTTCAAAGGATTGAAGTCCGGTTCCTTGACCAACGGTTCGTATTTGATGTCAGCCTCGACCTTGCTCCTGAACGAATCCTTATCGTAGTAGAATGGAATCTCCAGGAGATATTTCTCCCGATATTTCATCTCGTTGTAAGAGATATATTCCCGAGGCAGATTATCCGAGAGCGCCAGGCTCCAATCCATGTTCCGCACCAGAGAATCCATTTCCGGAACGGTGTAGCCGAGAGCATAGAGACCGCCGACCAGACCACCCATGCTGGTACCGAGGACCATGTCCACCGGGATCTGGAGCGAATCGAGATAATCGATGATGCCGAGATGGGCCACACCTTTCGCTCCACCGCCACTGAGCACAAGGGCTACGGTCGGACGTTTCCGACGGATCTTCGCCATGCGGGCACGCATAGCACGGATAGCGGCCGCGTCGGATTCCGGATCGACGCTGTTGAGATTGACGAGAATATCGTCAATGGATACGGTCTTCGGAAGGTTGAGTCGAGGATCAGCCGCACCTTCAGCAATTCCAGCTGCGGCAGGAAGAAAAGTCGCCAGGAGGCAAGTGATGTAAAGGAGAGCTTTCCGCATGTTCATTGACTACTATGATGGTTCTACTTCTGTCTGTCTTTCTCCTGATGTTCCCCGGCGAGCATTCCGCAGGCCGCGAGAATGTCCTCTCCACGGGAAGCACGGATGGTCGTGGTCACGCCCAGGTTGTTCAGCCGCTGCTTGAACTGCTCCATGATCAGTCCCGGGCAGGTGTCGTAAGGATAGTCCGGAATCTTGTGGAAGCGGATCAGGTTCATACGGCATTCGATGCCTTTGAGCATCCGGAACAAAGCGTCTGCATGGCGTTTGCTGTCATTGAACCCGGCGAACATCGTATATTCGAAGCTCACCCGTCGCTGGCCGCTGAAGTCGTATTGCTTGATGAGGTCGATGACCTGGGCCAATGGGAAGGCTTTCTGGGCGGGCATGATGCTGAGGCGCTCGTCCGGGAATGGGTCGTGGAGACTGATCGCCAGATGGCATCTGCAGTCGTCCAGATAGTTCCTGAGGGTCGGGAGTACGCCAATGGAGCTGAGGGTGATGCGTTTCGGGCTCCAGGCGAAGCCCCAGTCCGCAGTCAGGATCTCGATGGCCCGCATGACATTCTCGTAGTTGTCGAGCGGTTCGCCCATGCCCATGAAGACGGTGTTCGTGAGCTGCTCGCATTCGTCCACCGCCAGGAACTGGCTGATGATGTCAGCGGCGGAAAGATGTCCGTGGAAGCCTTGGCGGCCGGTCATGCAGAACTTGCAGCCCATCTTGCAGCCGGACTGGCTGGATACGCAGAGGGTCGCGCGGCCGTCGTCGGGGATCATCACGGCCTCGACAGCGCCGAGTTCCAGCTGGTCTTCGGGAACGCTGCCGTCACAGCCGGCATTGAGTCCCTTCCTGTGGGCGCAGCGCACCGGGAAAAGGTACTTCTTCGTGCCGTCCGTGGATTCGATCTTCCCGGAATACTCCACGACACCGACTTCATATTTTTCATTGAGCTTTTCACGTGCCGCCTTGGAGAGGTTCGTCATCTCATCGATCGTCCTCACCCTTTTCTGATACAACCACTGCGCCATCTGCTTCGCCGTGAAGCCCGGCAGGCCAGCCTCGGCCACGACAGCCTTCAGCTCTTCAAGATTCTTTCCGAGAAGTTTGATTTTCATCCGCCAACTATTATCTGATTTCTATTTTTCTTTATCGGGACCTGGGTTCCCCATGGTCCTTCCCTGCAATTTCCGGGCCTCGGTTCCATTGGCCTGAGCAGGAAAGAGCCCTTTACATGTGCCGTACTTTGGCACGACCCTGACAGGTCCGGACCCCTTTCAAACAATGCACAAATTTACACAAATTTTATTTTAGTGTATTCGGTTTTTTCATATCTTTGCTAACCATGATTCTAACCATGGAAACATTTTTACAAATTTTAAAACACGACATTTATGGCTAAAGAAGAAAAGAGTACCGAAGTCAATGCTGCGAAACTCAAGGCATTGCAGGCGACGATTGACAAGATTGAGAAAGATTACGGAAAAGGTACGATCATGAAGTTGGGAGATCAGCCAAAATGGGACGTATCGGTCATCCCGAGCGGATCCATCGCATTGGACCACGCCCTCGGAATCGGCGGATATCCACGCGGAAGGGTCATCGAGATCTACGGACCGGAATCCAGTGGTAAGACAACTCTTGCAATCCATGCGATCGCACAGGCTCAGAAACAAGGCGGCATCGCTGCCATCATTGATGCTGAGCACGCATTTGACAGAACCTACGCGAAGAACCTCGGCGTAGACGTCGATACATTGCTCATTTCACAGCCGGACAACGGTGAACAGGCACTCGAGATCGCCGACAACCTCATCAGGTCAGGCGCGATCGACATCATCGTCATCGACTCCGTGGCTGCCCTTACCCCGAAGGCCGAGATCGAAGGCGAGATGGGCGACTCCAAGATGGGTCTCCAGGCACGTCTGATGAGCCAGGCGCTGAGGAAACTGACGGCCAGCATCAGCAAGACCAACACCTGCTGCATCTTCATCAACCAGCTGCGTGACAAGATCGGTGTCATGTTCGGCAATCCGGAGACCACCACCGGCGGTAACGCGCTGAAATTCTACGCTTCCGTACGTGTGGACGTGCGCAGAACGACTCAGATCAAAGACGGTGACGAGGCGCTCGGTAACCGTACCCGCGTGAAGATCGTCAAGAACAAGATGGCTCCTCCTTTCAAGAAGGCCGAGTTCGATATCGTTTACGGAGAAGGCATCTCCCACCCGGGTGAGGTACTGGATCTGGCAGTCGAGCACGACATCGTCAAGAAGAGCGGTTCATGGTTCAGCTACGGTGACAGCAAACTGGCTCAGGGCCGTGAAGCGGTCAAGCAGCTCCTTTCCGACAACGTTGAACTTTGCGACGAGATCGAAGCGAAGATCCGCGAAGTTCTCGCCAGCGTTCAGGACTAAGTTTCTTCGAGAAGCTTCACTTCTCCATAGAGAGTCTTCTCCCCTCGAGCCGGAAGCCCTCGGCAAGAATGAAAGTGCTTTATGAATAAAAGAATTCTAGTCACCGGTGCAAGTGGATTCATCGGAAGTTTCCTGGTGGAAGGCGGTCTGGAACGCGACATGCAGGTTTGGGCCGGAGTAAGGCATGGCAGCAGCCGCAGATATCTGCAGGATGAAAGGATTGATTTTGCTGAGCTTGATTTCTCCAGTCCGGAGAAATTGAGACAGCAACTTGCCAGACATAAGGAAGAACATGGCGGATGGGATCATATCGTGCATTGTGCCGGTGTGACCAAATGCCTGAACACCATGGATTTCGAGAACGTAAACTACATCGCGACCGTTCATTTCATCGAAGCCCTCAAGGAACTGGAAATGGTTCCTGAAACTTTTGTTTTCATAAGTTCTTTAAGTGTCTTTGGACCTATTAGGGAAAAAGATTATACGGAAATAACAGAAACAGATTTTCCGCAGCCGAATACGGCTTACGGAGCGAGCAAGCTTCGGGCAGAGAACTATATACGTTCGCTTGATGACTTTCCTTATGTGATTTTCCGTCCGACGGGAGTTTACGGACCTCGTGAAAAGGGCTATTTCCTGATGGCGGCATCAATCAGAAGGCATGTGGATATCGCTGCGGGGTTCAAACGTCAGGACATAACTTTCGTGTATGTGAAAGATTTGGTTCAGGCTGTGTATCTGGCTATCGAAAAGAAAGTAACCCGTCGGCAATACTTCTTGAGCGATGGAGAAATATACTGCAGCCGTACATTCTCCGACCTGATCCGCAAGGAACTGGGCGATCCGTGGCTGATTCGCTTCAATTGCCCTCTCTGGCTGTTGAGATCGATCTCGTTTGTGGCGGAGAAGTGGGGAAAACTGACTCACGTGCCAAGTACGCTGAACCGTGACAAATACAACATCATGAAGCAGAGGAACTGGAGGTGTGATATCACTCCGGCTGTAAGGGAGTTGGGCTATAGGCCCGAATATCAATTGGAAAGAGGAGTTAAAGAAACGATCAATTGGTATAAAAAGGAAAAATGGCTTTAAAGGCGGAGAATTTTTCTCCGCCTTTTTCATTTGGCCATAATCATGAAATCTGAAAAATGTTCATTCACGACGACATCTACCTCACCGCTCCAGTCATCCGGATGGTTTTTCCATTTCGTGGATTCATAATGGAACGAGTGATTCCATGTCTTCGGAAATTCAGTCTCGATGAGATATCTTTTCTTATCTGCAGAACCGATTATAAGACTGACCGTTATCTGTTCCGGACGAGCATGCTTGTCTTCCCATTTGACAGGAACAGGTTGCCAACTGTTGTTCGTCCAATATTGATCTGAAACAGATACCAGACTTTTATGGAACATATTCATATCTACCGGTTTCCCGGAAGAGGAAACGTCGACGACTGAAGAAACCGAATTGACATACGGATTTGCAATATGCCACTCCCAATCCGCACCACTTTTCCGTTTTGTTTCAACACTTCCCTCCGCACGGATTCTCATCTGGATTTCAAGTCGTGCCGTCTTTCCGTTCGTTTTGACATATAACTGATTTCCCTGTCTATAAAAAATCAGCTTCAAGATCTCATCCGCAGTTCCATCCCATACTTCATCATAATGATCAATGCTCCCGTTTCCAAATGGAAGATCGAAATCACAGTATCCCATATTCCAGATATTCTGATACCAGAGAAGTGGATATGGAGTACATGGACCATCTGCCGGATTATATTCCCAATATCTATCCTCCCATCGAGTCGCAAATCTATCATTTTCATCCCAGGTGAAATATACAACTGAAGGATTTTCCATCTTGCTGTCGGAAACATCACCGATGCAGGAATCGACATAGAATTCCGTTCCGTGCACAATACAGAAAGCCTTATAGATAATATTCTTCTTTTCAGAATCACTGAGAGCTTGAAAATAATCAAGAGTCATCCGATGTTTCAAGCTGCCAGGAACATAGGTCCAAGATGCACAGTTGGAAAATATATTGATACCAGGTAAAGATTGATAGTAAACAGGCTCTCCAACTTTAATCTGCCCATCTTTGAACTGCGACTGCTCATTTAAGGGATAGGAAGTATATTCCATACAATCCTCATATCCCGGCCTTAAATAAACTTTATCGGAGATATCGAAATACTTGCAATTTTTCCGATCAACGTGACTGCTGACCATTGAATTGTTAAAATTCACATCAGGATGAGCATAGATGTATCTTTTCACTTTTCCTTGAGCATAGAGCCGCTCTGATTCTTTTACCATACTGTCGAAATGTGAAGGATTGGTTTCAACTTCCGATACTAAATTTGAGATCATTCCAACTCTGTAACTCATATAGACATTCGAAGGATTCTTGATTATGCACACCAGTTCTGTATTTTGATTCAATCCTGGAGAATCATAAGCCGGATCATATTTTATCGGATCCGTTAAAACGAAATGAATCGGCAGGATATCCAGATTTGCCTTCGTACGAGAAGAATCGGCGTTCTTGCTGTCAATGCTTAATTCGACAAAGTCATTCAAAGCATAGATGCGACTTAAATCATAAGACAGATCGTAATCTGAAGGACAGACGATCTTCGGCAAGAACCGCCAGGAAGCATTGCCTGAATCCGATGGCAAAGAAGAGAATTTCTCGATCTTTAATGATGAACTGATATTGGCCTTCGCATCACTGCAACCGATGCCGAAAGTCGGAGTAAAGAGAGAATTGTCGAAAGAATGGCCTTCCGCATTTAAGTTCACGCCATTCCTGTCTGTCAGAAAGATATAAAGAAATGGAACATCGCATTTCTGAGAAACAGATAATCCATAGCCATAATCAGCATAATTCACCAGGTTCAAGTCACCGTTGATTGTAAATGCAAGATTCCTATACGAAGAAAGATCATCCTTGTTCGGCCGATGATCATCTACACTTTCTTCAAGATGATTGCTTATAGCCAATAGAGGTTTCTGAATCAGCACATTCGAACTTGTCCTCATCAGTTTCGTACCGTCCTTATCAATCAGCCAGATTGCACCGGAAGCCGTATCCAGGCACTTCAATCGACATGAGAACACACTCGGATCGCCGGTCCCTGACAACGGTTCAAAATGAAGAGCTGATGCGGTGCCATTGTCCGGTTCAAACAGCAAACCGACACCGGAAACATCGTGATGAAAATACTCCAGCAGCTCCTTCTCCATCTTCACGGAATAAATCGGCATTTCTCCAATGTACAGGTCATCGATACCATGAAGTCCATGACTTATGGAACCGGAAGCGAAACCTTCTTCAATGTTGATGTTTGGCACGACCTTCCAGGAAATCTCTTTAAGGCCATCACCAGTGAGAGACAATGTAATCGTTGACTCCGCATTGCGAATCACATCAAAATTAGTGACATTGTCATATCCGAGATAAAAACGATAGGTCACATCACCTGAATAAAAGAATCCCGGCTGGAATATACCCTTGACTTCAATGAAAGTACAAACATCTTTCTTCGAATTGATATTATCCGGATTCTTCGCCCATGGATCAGTATTGGAAGGAAGAAGATCTCCCTGCATATTTTCAAAGGCATAGAATGAAACGACGCCTCCGGCATTGAGACTGCTGAGATCAGATGCAGAAGCATGATCTCCGTCCATCACATCGGAACTGCTTTCCGCTTTATTGTTCTGCAGAAACGGACGCATTCTCCTGGCGGCCTGACATAATTTCACAGAAGTGATGTCCAATCCACGCAAAGATCCTTTGTTCAAGGCGAAATTGATCTTGGCGACCATCTTCCGCATGCTTACCTCAAGAACTCCTGTCGAAGATGAAGGATTGAAGACATAGTCTTTCATGGACCAGGACAAAGGTATCTGATTCGAAAATTCAGATATGGAATTGACGGTAATCCCCATATTCATCTTGAATTCTGATTCATTGATCGTATTGACTGGCTTATGGCCGACATTTCCCAAAGCATAAAGATCATACCTGCAACCTTTCGCAAGCTTCAAGGTAACAGCAGAAGGTGTTTCCGAATAGAGACTTGCATATAGCTTCCCGTCTCTGAACGCATAAATGTTGACATTGGAAAGAGTGGATTCGTTGAAAGGGATACTGCTTTTCGTCTTCACGGGAACAGCACACCCGATGTTCAACTGCAAGACAGCCTGCGTTGCAAGAGAATCGATCTGTTCTGACTCATTTGAAACTGAATCATCGTCAGATATTTCCGGAGATGAAATTTCCTGCAAGCAAGAACAGATCGCAAAAACCATTGCAACAAGAAAAATTGATTTATGTTCCATAACATGCTACTTAATTACTATCATCATCAATCTTGATACTTCCACTATCTGATGTTCTGCGGCCGCCGAGTGCGGCGAACACATGAAAAAGGCGGCGGTACTGCGTATCAAAAGCTAATGTACCATGTGCAGTGAAGATTTACTTGATTACCGCCGCCTGCAAACATTTAAATAAATTGATCACTATGAGACTCGGGATTCACATCTGCGAGCTATCTTTCCATATCGATTCCCCGACCCTCCGACAAGTCACCATCCATTAGGTCAACCCCTGAACTTCGGGAGGAGAAATCCCCGATCTGAGTTTCAGCACGTCTCTGACGGACGGGTTACGGTGCCGCAAGACGGCAGCGTTTGAGCTTCAGGACGCACTCAGGGCGAAGGATGCCGGCAGCAGCCAGACCATCGACCGTCCACTCCGTCCTGGGTGTATTCTGTCGGTAAACCACGACACCATGGGCGGCATAACTGCCGATGTAGGGATGACAGCACAACGAATCTTCAGGCAGAGACCAGATCGGATAAGGCGGTGCAGGCCCGACTGTCACCAGATCCGCCAGCCCATTGAACTTCTCCTGATCGAAATGATAGATGTCCATCAGCTGTTCAGGATAAGAGAAGCCTCCCAGAGCCTTCCGGTGCGCGATGATTTTCTTCACGAAATAGGGGCCGATTCCCGGTAAGGCATCGAGCGCCGCCGAATCCGCTCGGTTCAAGTCAACGGCCGGGATGTCGATGTAGTCTTCAAGGCGTCGATACATTTCTTCCGAGACGACATAGGACCTGGCGAAATCGGATTTGCGACGGAAGCGCCCGCCTTTCTGCCGGTAATTCCGGATAGAGACAGCCTGCTTCTCGGTGAAGCCAAGCCGCATGAAATCGTCGACCGAAGCCGTGTTCGGATTGAAACGGAAAAGCTGGATCTTGCGGGGTGGATGAGCCGCTCTCACGGCCATGACTTCAGGGGAATGAGGGGCGTTCTTCCGCACGATGATTCTTCCCCGCTGCCCCTCTTCCGATGAAGTGACTGCTTTCTCCGCATCTTCCCTACCAGCTCTCGGCACTTCTCCAGCACGCAGTCCAGTCTTCGATTTTCCATAACCATTCCCGAAACGTCCAGAAGAACCATCCTTTCCAGACCTTCCTGAATTTCCACCGTCCGACCCTCGAGAATTCCCGTCGTCCATCCTCGCAGCCTCCCCGTCGGCAGCCCAGCCGGAAAGATCCGGAGGCAATGCTCCATCATAGACATACACGGTATCAGGGCAATCACGGTTGCTGGCGATATGCTCGACCGCCGCAGCATGAATGAACAGTGCCGTCTGGTAACCGATGGCCAAAAAAACGAGAGCAACGACTCCCGTCATGAACGACGCAGTCGGTGCTCTCTTCAATTTTCTGTCTGGTTCTTCCTTCATGATCCTCAGTGGTTCTGCTGCAAACTTGAGAAGGAAATTCCAGAATTCCTAATGCGAAAACGGCCTTATAAACTATTCCAGACCATCATTTTCTCTTTCTTTAAACTTTTTCTTTTTCTTAATGCTTCGAAGCTCCGAAACATCCACGGACTCATTGACCTCAACATGATGCTCACGTCCGGTACCGGCGACGATCAGGACGATTTCGCCCTTCGGTTCATGCTCGGCATACCACTGAGCGACCTCCACCAAAGTGCCGCGACGATGCTCCTCGAACTTCTTCGAGATTTCCCGGGCAACTGAACATTGACGGTCCTCTCCGAAGAACTCGGCAAGCTGGGTCAAAGTCTTGACGAGACGATAAGGCGATTCATAGATGACGATGGTCCTTGGCTCGACAGCCAGCTGCTGAAGACGGGTCTGGCGGCCTTTCTTGACCGGCAGGAAGCCCTCGAAACAGAACTTGTCGCAAGGGAGACCGGAGCTGACGAGAGCCGGCACGAAGGCAGTTGCGCCTGGAAGTGTCTGAACCTCAATGCCTTCATCAACACAAAGTCGGGCGAGGAAGAATCCAGGATCGCTGATTCCCGGAGTTCCGGCATCGCTGATGAGAGCCACATTGAGCCCGGCCAGGATGCGCTCCTTGATCATCTCGGAAGTCTTGTGTTCATTGAACTTATGGTGCGACTCAAGACGACCGTGGATGTCGTAATGCTTGAGGAGGACGGAGCTGGTGCGGGTGTCCTCCGCGAGGATGAGGTCGGCTTCCTGGAGCACGCGGACGGCTCTGAAGGTCATGTCCTCGAGGTTTCCGACGGGTGTCGGGACGATGTATAAGATTCCTGCCATGTTCTTTCTGGTCAATGGGTTTGTGTGTTATCTCAATTTTCTGCGGACGGCCATCATGAAGCGGTAGACCGTATCGGATTCAAGGTTCCAGCCAGGGTGGTTCGTCGCAAGATAGTCGATGGCTTCGTCGAAACCGTCCATGGCGTTCAGAGCGCAGATGGTATTCTGGAAGAGGACCGCATCGTGACCGAAGAGGGTGTTGATGAAGAGGAGACGGTCATTCAGGGAAATGGCGCTGCGGATATCGTGGACCGGTGAGGCCGGCATGTCATGGCGCCATGCCTGGTGTTCGGCCATAGCGTCGATGACGGCACGTTTCGGCTGATCAACCATCTGGACGTTCACCGTCGATACCGGGCGGCATTCCTCCGGCTCGAGCAGGTGAGTCTGCTCCGGAGCGTCCACCGTTGCCTCCACCGTCTCATCTGCAGTATCGAGGACTGGCATCTCCAGACTGTCAAGATCGAGTTCGATCGCCTGATCGGCAGTCCCCTCGCCGAGAAGCTGGTCGAGTTCAGAAATCTTTCTTTCGAGCGTATCGAGCTGGCTCCGGATCGAAGCCGACATTTCATTGATTTCGGACAAAATTTGTCGCTGCTTATTTTCCATAAGGCAATAAATCGCTATCTTTGTTCCGCAGCAGAAACTGCGTGACCAATTCAACTTAACAATCTACAAAAGTAAGGAAATGTTTTTAGAAAGTGCAAAAAAAGCAGGTTCTATTGAAGTAATCTGCGGCTCGATGTTCTCCGGAAAGACGGAGGAACTGATCAGGAGGATGAGAAGAGCTCAGTTCGCCAGACAGAAGGTGGAGATCTACAAGCCCTGCATCGATGTCCGCTATTCAGAGGACGAGGTCGTTTCGCACGACTCCCACAGCATTCCGTCCACGCCGATCGATTCGCCTGCCAGCATGCTTCTGCTTTCCAGCGACGTTGAAGTGGTCGGAATCGACGAGGCTCAGTTCTTCGATGACACGATCGTTGAGGTGGTCCAGAAACTGGCAGACAGGGGTGTCCGCGTGATCATTGCCGGACTTGATACGGATTTCCTGGGAAAACCTTTCGGTCCGATGCCGGCTTTGATGGCGATTGCGGAGGATGTCCAGAAGGTACATGCCATCTGCGTGAAATGCGGCAGCCCTGCCAATCATTCGCATCGTCTGTCGAAGAACGACAAGCTGGTCGTCCTCGGCGAGAAAGATATCTACGAGCCGCTCTGCCGCCATTGCTTCAATGCCGCGATGGCTGCTGAAGCCGCTGAAGCCAAGCCTGACCAGAATCCGGAGGCTTGACTTATCGAGCCACGCCTTTCCAGGAAGAAGGAACAGGAGCCTCGACGGTCATTTCGGTCTTCTTGACCGGATGAACGAAGGTGATGCGGCGGGCATGGAGGGAAATGCCTCCGTCCGGGTTGGAACGCGGTGCGCCGTATTTGAGGTCTCCCTTTATCGGACAGCCGATGTTGGAGAGCTGGCAACGGATCTGATGGTGACGGCCGGTGAGCAGTTCGACTTCCACGAGGAAATATCTTTCTGTCCGGTCAATGAGCTCGTAACGGAGTTTCGCGAGTCTGGCATCCTTGCGGGCCGCTCCCTGCTTGCAGATGTAGGATTTGTTCTGGCGCTCTACCCTATATATATAGTCTTCAAGGCTGCCTGCGGTCGGGTTCGGCTCGGCACAGGTCAAGGCCCAGTACCATTTTCGGACGTTTCCGTCACGGAACATGGCGTTCAGCCTTTCGAGGGCCTTGGAAGTCTTGGCGAGAACGGTGATGCCGCTGACCGGACGGTCCAGACGGTGAGGCAGCCCGATAAACACCTGACCGGGCTTGTTGTCCCGCTGGGCGATGAAAGCCTTGAGCGATTCGCACAGGCATTCGTCCCCGGTCTTGTCACCTTGGACGATTTCTCCCACTTTCTTGTTCATGACCAGCAGATGATTGTCCTCATAGAGGATTCGGGCGGCGATATCTTTGAATTCGGCCGGCTCCATTGTTCTGTAAACTCCCATTATAGCTTCTGTAACTGTTTTGCAGCGGCAAAGATAGTCATTTTCATGTCATTTCTGTCACGCTCGGACTGACATTTTCAAGGAAGGAACTGACATTTTGGCACGATTCAGTCTCATTTTCCCATTGGCACAGCTTTCGTATAAAGAGAGATGTCACGCGATGAGAGCGTCGGAATGATCCGAATGGCACGGTGCCATTGACCTGAGATTGAATAATAATTAAAAAAAAAGAATAAACATTATGGGAAAAATCATTGGAATTGACCTCGGAACCACGAACTCTTGCGTGGCCGTCATGGAAGGTAATGAGCCTACTGTCATTATCAACAACGAAGGTCAGCGTACAACTCCTTCAGTAGTCGCTTTCACCGATGGTGGTGAGCGTAAAATCGGTAACCCGGCTAAACGTCAGGCTATCACCAACCCTCACAAGACCGTATTCTCCATCAAGAGATTCATGGGTGAGACTTTCGATCAGGTGCAGACCGAGATCGGCAGAATGCCTTACAAGGTCGTCAAGGGTGACAACAACACTCCACGTGTGGACATCGACGGACGTATGTACACGCCGCAGGAGATCTCAGCAATGATTCTCCAGAAGATGAAGAAAACCGCTGAGGAGTATCTGAGACAGGATGTGACTGAGGCTGTCATCACAGTTCCGGCTTACTTCTCCGATTCACAGCGTCAGGCTACTAAAGAGGCCGGTAAGATTGCAGGTCTTGAGGTGAAACGTATCATCAACGAGCCTACTGCCGCTGCCCTCGCGTACGGTCTGGACAAGAAGAACAAGGATATGAAGATCGCAGTATACGACCTTGGTGGCGGTACCTTCGATATTTCCATCATGGAACTCGGCGACGGTGTGTTCGAGGTACTTTCTACCAACGGTGACACTCACCTCGGCGGTGATGACTTCGACCAGGTGATCATCGATTGGCTGGCTTCTGAGTTCGCTGCAGAGAACGGTGGTCTTGACCTTAAGAAAGACCCTATGGCTCTCCAGAGATTGAAAGAGGCTGCCGAGAAAGCTAAGATCGAGCTGTCCAGCCAGACTTCTACCGAGATCAACCTGCCTTACATCATGCCGGTCGACGGTGTTCCGAAACACCTGGTGAAGACTTTGACTCGTGCAAAATTCGAGATGCTTGCCGACAACCTCGTACAGCGTACTCTCGAGCCATGCCGCAAAGCCCTTTCCGATGCGAACCTTTCCGCTTCAGATATTGATGAGGTCCTCCTCGTCGGCGGTTCAACCCGTATCCCTGCTATCCAGGCAGTCGTCGAGAACTTCTTCGGTAAGACTCCGAACAAGACTGTGAACCCGGATGAGGTTGTTGCCCTCGGTGCAGCTATCCAGGGTGGTGTCCTCGCAGGTGATGTGAAAGACGTGCTTCTTCTTGATGTCACTCCGCTTTCACTCGGTCTTGAGACTCTCGGTGGCGTGATGACGAAACTCATCGAGTCCAACACGACCATCCCTACCCGTAAGTCACAGGTCTTCTCTACAGCCGCTGACAACCAGCCTGCAGTTGATATCCACGTACTTCAGGGTGAGAGACCGTTAGCTAAGGACAACAAGCTTATCGGAAACTTCATCCTCGACGGTATCGCACCGGCTCCAAGAGGAATCCCGCAGATCGAGGTCACCTTCGATATCGATGCCAACGGTATCCTGAACGTGTCCGCTAAGGATAAGGCTACCGGCAAAGAGCAGAAGATCCGTATCGAGGCTTCTTCAGGACTTTCTGAGGACGAGATCAAGAGAATGAGGGATGAGGCTAAGGCCAATGAGGCCGCTGATAAGGCCGAGAAGGAGCGTATCGACAAGATCAACAATGCTGATGCGATGTGCTTCCAGACTGAGAAGAACCTCAAGGACTATGGCGACAAGCTTCCTGCTGACAAGAAGGCTCCTATCGAGAGCGCATTGAACAGCTTGAAAGAGGCTGTCAAAGCTCAGAACATCGCCGATATCGACAAATACAACGGTGAGCTCGAGGCCGCATGGCACGCAGCTTCCGAGGATATGGCAAAGGCAGCTCAGGCAGGACAGGCTGGTCCTCAGGAACCGCAGGCTGGCTCACAGGGTCCTCAGGGACCAGATGAGCAGGGTCCGGACGAGCAGTAATCGTCCAGTCCTTCAGCCTATGTACTGAAATTTCGGACATTTGATATAAGAACCCGGCATCATCCGTGATGGATGGTGCCGGGTTCTCGTCATATATAATGGAATGTAACCCAAGGTGTAGTAATAAAGATGTTTTCTGCGAGTATTTCGGCTGAGAGCAAGGCGGACGAGCGACGACCGAAGGAGCTTCAAGAATTTTTTGCGAGTATCGTGGCCAAGATCAAGGAACGCAAATGACGAAG
>JAHHQP010000028.1 GCA_020026355.1 Bacteroidales bacterium | reverse complement strand
TTATCCGTTGACTTAAACATAATAATCTGCAAAGTTACAAAAAAATAAAGAAAAGGCAGAAAAAAAAGGCAGGCTGAAAACAGCCCGCCAGCGAATAGATTTTCAAGGTTTTCACTTCCTTTCATAATCGGAAGGCAAGATCCATCTGGTCATTTTCCAGGCCTCCTTGATTTCTCCGTTCATGAAACGTTCATAGAAGTTCCATTTCTCTTCTTTGTCGAAGCGGTAGGAATCAAAGATATCCCCCTTTCCCTCCATCCGAGGATCATCCTCTTCAAGGAGGCGCCCCTTCAGCCTGCGGTCCAAGGCCTCGACCAAGGACTGCAGTTCCGGATGTCCGATGAGATTGTTCACACAGTACGGATCCCTGTCCAGGTCGTAAAGTTCATATTCCGGGCGAAAACCGAAGGAAAGTTCCCACAGACGCCGTTCCTGCCCTTTACGGTTCAATTCCAGGATGGCGGTCTTGGTCGGTGAGCCTCCCGTCTCCGTATATCCGGTTTCCGGATTGCCTGCCGGATACAGCTGAGGTTTCATATTCCAGATATAGAGATAATTGTCCCGGATAATCGCACGGATCGGATAGCCCTGATTGTGCGGCCTTCCGAAATCGTTACGTTCCCGACCGAGCAGCAGTTCACGCCTTTCCTGACGCTCCCTGCGTGTCTGACGATCTTTCAGGATACGGAAGAAACTCTTGCCGGAAACCGCCTTCATCCCATGAGCTTCTCCGGTCGTTCCGGCAATCTCCAGGATAGTCGGAGCCAGGTCAATGAAGTTTATGAGAGAATTTTCATGACGGCCCGGATGGACAATTCCCTCCTTCCACATCATATAGAAAGGCATGTGGTTGGCATATTCGTAATCATTGCCCTTGCAGCGAGGGAAAGGCATACCATTGTCGGCCGTGACGATGACAAGGGTGTTGTCCAGCTCTCCGCGACGCTCCAGCTCGGCCAGCATCTGGCCGATGACCGTATCGAAATATTCAATCTCGTAGCCATAGTCGAGCAGATCGTTGCGGACCTCCTCATTATCCGGCCAGAAGACAGGGACCTCCGGAATATCCGAGGTTTTCTTATGGCCCAGACGAACTCCTGTGCCGTATTCATAGCGACGGTGCGGTTCATGGGCACCGAACCAGAAGAACCAGGGCTGCTCTCCGTCCTGTTCCGAAAGGAAAGTTTCGAAGTTGCGGTAATAATCTCTCTTGTTGATGCACCTGGTCGGCGGCACCTTGACATGTTCCTGATAAGGAGTCCCGGTCAGTTCACGAGGCTGACCGTTGATGGTCCCGGGATTGCCCGGCACCCATCCTTTCCCGGTACATGCGACCTTATAGCCGACTTCAGAAAGAACCTCCGTGAAGACCTTGAGTTCTTCCGGGAAATAACCGATGTGGTTCGCCGCCTCCCCCAGCTGCCAGGAATAGCAGCCAGTCAGGATGACGGAACGGGAAGGGGCGGACTTGGCGTTCGGAGTATAGCAACGGTCGAACTGGATACCCTCATTCGCGACACGCTGGATGTTCGGAGTGCTGACCCAGGAACAGCCGGCCGGCGAGAAGTGATGATAGGAAGCATCATCACCGATGCAGAACAGAATGTTCGGACGCTTGTCCGGTCCTGGTGCGGCCATGGTCGGAACCGTAACCATCAAGGCCAGAACCGCCAGCGATCTGCTATCCGTCTTCATCATAGACCTTTCTCCATTAATGCGATGAGCTCATCCAAGTGATCGGTATAGACCTGTCTTGGAGTCACATCATATTTCTTGCAGATTCCTGCCGCCATTCCGGTCACTTCTCCAGCCATACCGAGGGTAGTCTGTACCCGGACGGTTCCCAGAGCGACATGAGTCACGCTCATGCAACGGCCTCCGATGAAAAGATTATCGAAATCTCTGGAATAGAGGACACGATATGGAACATGATAAGGTTCGATCCAGCTGGATTTATCTTTGTTCGGACAGCCGGATCTCCACTCCCAACCCGGGAAGTGGGCGGTATTGGTCTTCTGCGGGAAGTGCAGGTCAAGCGTCCAGGTGGTCGTGAAGGAAGCATCCGGATATTCCACCGCATTGCGGACATCGTTCTCGTTCAGGACGAGATCGCCGTACAGTCTGCGGGATTCCCTTTTCTGGATGAACTGTCCGACCTTTTCCAGACGCCAGTTACTGTAACCTTCCTGATGATTCTTGAGATAAGCCCAGTTGCCGTAGATGGCTCTGAACATATTGTCGCGGACAAGTTCGGCCTCTTTTGCGTTGTCGATCTCGAAACCGGTTTCCCAGGTCCATCCATGCTTCGTTCCTTTCACGAAATAGTCATCGGAACATTGCATGGCCCAAGGCAGATCCTTGACATCCGGGAAAGCAGAAGCTTCGGCCTCTTCCACGGCATTCCAGTTCAAGGTTCCACCCATCATCTTGTTGTCCGGAGTCTCAGGAGCCGACTGTTCGTCAGCAAAGGATTTCGGTTCGCGGCCGATCATATATTCGGCACCGAGAAGGTAACCGACGTCTCCGTCACCGGTGCAGTCCGCGAAAAGTTTTCCGGTGAAAAGATAATCTTCATTGTTGAAAAGATGCTTACCAAGGACAGAGGTGACGGTTCTGCCGTCTTTCTCTGCCTCGTAAATGTGAATATCATGATAGACACGAACTTTCGCTTCCTTGAGAATCTGTTCTCTCAAAGCGGCGATCGCTTCACGGTCATCACTCATGATCGGGTGTCCGTTGCCGTTCGGACGGATGTCCTCACGATTCGGATTCTTCCAATATTCCTCCGTGGAGATACCGGAAAGTTCACGGACCAGGTTGCCCAGCTGCGGATATTTGTTCTTACTCATCAGACCGGACATCTTGACGCCGAGATAATTGTTTCCTCCCAGCTTGGAATGATTGTCTATCAGAATGATATCCAGACCTGAGCGAGCGGCGGCAAGAGCTGTCGTACATCCGGCTACGCCGGCACCGACGACAACCAGGTCAGCCTTCTTCTCCCGATGGATCTGGTAGTTGGAGGATTTCCGGTTTCTGAAAGCCAGCATTTCCTCGTAGGATTGCGGCATCTTCTCCTGTTCCGGCGTAATGTAGATGGCATCGATACGGCCGTTGAATCCGGTCAGGTCATGCAGACAGAGTTCGGTCCGGCCTTCGAGCCTGATCTTTCCGATACATTGCCATTCCCATTCCGTACCTGTCGTGCCGAGTACTTCCTGCACGGGCTTACCGTTGACAAGAAGGGTATAAGCACCCGGGCCAGCCCCTGTATACCAGGGGCTTGTCCAGTTATAAGTGCTTACATAGATATAATATTCTCCAGGACGCTTGATATTGATTTCCGTAACGGCATCCTCGACAGGAACGCCCATACCATGCGCCATCAGATAAGCTGATCCGATTTTAGGGAAAGCCTGATGGTCATGGACCCAACCGCCACGGTCATCAAAATTTTCAGCTTCGATAAAATATGTGTCAGGAGTCTTGGAACAGCTTGCCAGCAGTGCACACAAGACGATCAATATGGAAGTGATCCTTTTCATAAGAATATTTTTAAAGATTTATTCCCAACCTGGGTTCTGTTTGAGCTTAGGATTCAGAGCGAGATCATCCAATGGGAGCGGATATAGGTAGTAATGTTCCTGCCATCCCAGCGGCTTACCGTAATAGACGATGTAACCTTCCTCTGAATTCGTAGTGACCTGTCCCTCTTCCATGGAAGTGGTGAACTGGAGCTTGCAAGGCTTGTCGGCAGGAAGAAGTCCCTCCTCGCGGAGCTGTCTTGCACTGTACCAACGACCGAACTTCCGGTTGTTGATGTAGTCCGCTTTCTTCCAACGTCTGAGGTCATTGAAACGGAAACCTTCCGCCATGAGCTCGACACGACGCTCTCTTCTGATTTCCCAGAGGACCGGATCGACGTCCGGATCTCTGTCCGGATCTTCGCAGATGGCTGTCAGCTGAAGCGGTGCGACCTTGGCTCTTGCTCTGAGCTTGTTGATGGTCTTGTCTGCGATCTCCTGATTGAACTGACCCAGTTCATATGCAGCCTCTGCCCAGTTCAGGAGCACCTCACCCATTCTGAAGATCGGAGCATCTGATGTAGAGACCTTGACTGGGAACGCTTCCTGATGATTCAGGTATTTATAGACCCAGTAGCCACCCTGGCTGACTTCGAAACCGAAGCCACCGTTGTGGAGCGTGAAATGTGGACTGTGCTTGCAGACAGAACCACCGTTCTGACGGATCGGAAGACGCTTGCCGTTCTCAGCGGTGATTTCCTCCATGACGGAGAAGTATTTCGCATCTCTCGGATTATCGGTGAATTCCCAAACCTTGGTGAAAGCTTCTTTCGACGTCTTGACCTTGTAAGGGGGCATGACAGTCACGTAAAGACGGGTATCTCTGTTCTCGAATTCCGTGTACGGATCTTTCTCGATCTCGTGCCAGCCTTCATGAGCCTTGAACGGTTTACCATCCTGGCAAAGATAGCTGTCCACAGCATTCTTGGCCATCTCGTAGTTCTGCTTGTTACTCATATGGTATCTGCCGAAGCCATGTGTACTGAGCGGATCCTGATAAGATCTGTAGAGAAGGACGCCCGGCATGCCTTTGAGGTCCAGTGAATTGAAGAGATCATCATAGCGCGGCGCAAGTTCCGGATGTTTCTCCGCCAATGCGGCACCGGCCTTGACGGCAGCTTCGAGGTAGACCTCTCCACCTTCCATGCCATGATATTTTCTCCAGGTTCCTTCGAAGAGACCGAATCTGGTGATCAGGGCTCTGACGACATCCTGGTCAATGAAATTGTCCGCATCCGCGATGATGTGCGCTTCCGCATAGGTCAGATCATCCAGCATGTGCTTGGTCACGACCTCTCTTGAATCACGTGCCTTGTACAGTTCTTCAGATTTGTTGTCCAGGACATGATCGACCCAGGTCACGTCTCCGAAACGGGAAACCAGATCCAGGTATTTGTATGCTCTGAAGAAATAACCGACACTTCTCCAATGTTCTTTCTGAGGTACCGTCAACTTGTTCTCCTTGTCGATATTGTCGAGCATAAGATTGACATCACGGATGAATTCGAAGTTCCAGCCACCATCATGGGCAGGGACGATGACCTTCTGCCAGCCCCAGATATCCTCGGTACCTGCAGCGCCTCTGAAGAAGTCATCGGCCTCGAGGTGAGGTCCGTAGAGCGCATCGATATTCTGATAAGCCGGGAACACCTCGTACAGAGAGAGGGCATAAGTCTGGAAGTTCCGGTCTTCCACGAAAAGAGTTTCCTCAGTCAACTTATCCTTAGGTAACTGATCCAGAAACTCATTGTTCAGACATGCAGTGCAGAGCAGTGCAGCTGGTATCAATAATATATGTTTGATCTTATTCATAAGAATATGTTCTTTAATGGTTCAATGTTACAGTGTGAGGTTGATACCGAAGGAAACCTTTCTCATCTCCGGATAGAACCAACCTTTCTCCTGGATGACTGATTCCGGATTGATACCCTTAGGAGTCTTGTAGAAGGTATAGACATTCTCGGCGCTGAGGAAAATGGTCAGACCGGAGATGTAAGCCTTCTGGATCAGGTTCTTCGGAAAGGTATAGGCCAATGAGAGGTTCTTGATGCTGAAGAAAGAACCGTCGAGCAGATATCTGGACTGGATGGAACGGTTCGCGGCTGTGTTGCCGGCCGCTTTCTCATACATTCTCGGATAGAAAGCATCGTTGTTCTCCGGAGTCCAATAGTCCGTCTGATGTTTCATGACGGTAGAGAAGGCGGTATACATCGGGAATACCATCTCGTTGGACATCCAGTACTGTCTTCTGCCGACACCGGTCAGAACGAAGGAGAAGTCGATGCCTTTCCAGCTCAAACCACCGTTGATGGCGTAGAAGAGACGACGCTGATTGTTGCCGATCACCTTGAGATCACCCGGATCCTCGAGAGTGCTCTTGCCCACATCGATGATACCATCATTGTTCTGGTCAACGAAGAGGACATCACCGACCTTCGGAGTGAAACCTTTCACTGCAGGGACACCCGGCAGAAGGTTGCCTTCTGCATCGAAATGCTCCGGCTGATAGAGACCTGCGGTTTCATAGCCCCAGATTTCACCGATTTCATGACCTACATTATAAGTCTTGGACAGACCGGTTTCAGGATCGATGGAAAGCAGGCCGACTTCGTTTGCGAATTTAGTGATGACGGACTTGGAATCGTAGAGATTGAAGCCGATATTGTAGAAGAAGTCACCGATATTGTCTTTCCAGTTGATTTCAAGTTCCCAACCCTTAGTTCTCAAGTCAGCCGCATTCTCCTTAGGAGCGGTAGTACCGAGGACAGATGGAAGCTGCATAGCTTCTGTCAACATGTTCTTGGTATCTCTCATGTAGTAGTCGAAGGTTGCGGAGAGCTTGTCCCAGAAGCGGAGATCGACACCGACGTCATAAGTCAGGACGGTTTCCCATGTGAAATCGCGGCTGACCAGTGCTGGACTATGCAAGGTCAATGGCTGTGTGCCATTGATGAGCCATGGGCTGAGGTAGGAATCCATGGTCGGCAGGAAAGCGTAGTTCTCTATGGACTGATTACCGATGGTACCGATAGAGGCTCTGAGCTTACCGAGAGAGAACCAGTCTGCCTGAGCGAATTTCTCACGGTCAAGTCTCCATGCGATGGAACCTGAAGGGAAGAAACCGAAACGGCGTGCCTTCGGGAACTTGGAGGATCCGTCATAACGGCCGCTGGTCTCGATGAGATATCTTTCCTTGTAAGAGTAGTTCAATCTGTAGAACAAGCTTCTGGTAGAGAAGGAAGAATAAGCGTCACTTGCGGAAAGTTCACCGGTAGCCTGTGAGAGTGCTGGGAGCTTGGAAGAAATGACGTCGAATCTCTTGGCCTCCATAGACTGGGTATGGCTGACTTCCTGGTTATATCCGGCCATGATGGAGAAATCATGTCCCTTGATATTGTTGGAATAAGTAGCAAAGGCATTCAAGGTGCTGAAAGTCTGACCACGATGCTTCTTCTCGAAATAGTTTTCATTGCTGTAGGTTCCCCAGTTGTCCAGCTGATTCAGATAAGGGAACTGGTTCTGATAGAAATCAATGTCTGAACCGGAAGTCATGAAGGAATATTCACCCGTGATCACCAGACCTTTGACCGGTTTGAGGTTGACGACGCCCAGCATACGGAGATTCTGGTTCTTTCCCTGGAGCGGAGACTCGTTCTCGAGAACGGTCCTGGCCGTCTGACGTGGATAGATGAGACCATCCTGATTTGCCTTGCCCGGCTCTGTAGGCCAGTAGGAAGGTTTCTTGACAGAGAAGGAGAAAAGACCACCATCAGGCATCTTGCTGCCGGTGACGTAGGATCTTGCGGAATTCGCATATTTGATATCTGCGGAAACGTCCAGCCATTTCGTAGGTTCCGTCTTCCAGTATGCAGATACATTATATCTCTGGAAACGGTCTTTGTCCGTATAGAGGATACCATCCTCATCGACATAACCGAAAGACAGACGGTAGGAGTTCTTTCCGGAAATACCCTGGAGAGAAAGGTTATGCTTGTGCTGAAAACCGAACTGGTCCATCATGTCATGGATGAGGTCGTATTCCTTGAGACGATATCTTACACCTTCGACATCCGTATAGCCCGTCGGATATTTGGCAGGATCTGCGTTGTATTCATCCAGCAGACCGAGCCAGGTATCGACATCACCGCTGAGGATGGCGTCTGTGGTGACACCGGATGCCTTTTCTGCGAGGAGATGATCCCTGATGGAACCTTTCTCCGGCAGGTTGATCGGTGAAGAGAAAGCGAAGTTATTGTTGTAGTTGACCTGGATCTTGTCCTTGGACTGTCCTTTCTTGGTCGTGACGAGGATCACACCGTAAGCGGCACGAGCACCATAGATGGCTGCGGAAGCGGCGTCCTTCAAGACGGAAACGCTTTCGATATCAGCAGGATCGATCATGGAAAGATCCATCGGAACGTTGTCCACGAGGATGAGCGGTGAACCGCCGTTGATGGAAGTGAATCCACGGACATTGAACTGAGGAGCCTCACCAGGCCTGGCGTTGGCTGTGGTGATCTGAAGTCCCGGCATAGAACCCTGGAGGGCCGCACCGACGTCAGCGATAGGTCTGTTCTTCAAGACCTTATCCATATTGACTGCGCTGACAGGACCGGTCAGATTGACCTTTTTCTGAGTACCGAAACCGACCACGACAACTTCGTCGAGGAGTTCGGTATCTTCCTGAAGGACAACTTTCAGCTGTCTTCCGGATGGAGTCACTGTAGCTGTCTGATAACCGATACATGAAATCTCCAGGACTTCTCCTGCAGAGATGGAGATCGAAAACTTACCGTTTTCGTCTGAAACCGTACCGGTCCTGGTACCTTTGATCACGACAGAAGCGCCGACAACGGGGACTTCTGCCTGGTCCACAACGAGTCCTTCCATATCTTCAGATGAAGATGTCTGTGCCTGCAATGCAACAGGCAGAGACAGAATCATGGCACACAACAGGAATGTCTGCCAGATCGTTTTAGTCAGTTGTTTCATAAAATTTTAATTAGTAGTTAGTGTTTCACAAGTTGTTCAATCTCATTTCTTCCAGACCCAGCGGTCCATCGGGAAGAATTCGTTCTCCGTTCTTCCCTCTCGGAAGATGCGAGCGGCTTTTTCCACCGCTTCCGGCTGTGCGGCAGCGATATCGTGCCGCTCGGAAGGATCAGTAGTCAAGTCGTATATTTCAATGTCCTTTCCCAGGAATCTTACCGCTTTCAACCGGTCGAAGCGGGCAGCCTGGATAGGGCCTTGTTTCATATTGACCTCCCAATAGAGGTAGTCATGCGTTTCCGGCATCGGTTTTCCGGTCAATGCCGGCAGGATGGAGATGCCGTCCCGTGGATCGACATCGCTTCCTGCGATTTCCGCGAAGGTCGGGTACAGATCCCAGAAAGCGGTCAGGCAGGACGAGGTCTCTCCGCCAGGAACGGTGCCCGGACACCAGGCAATGAAAGGAGCACGGATGCCGCCTTCGTAGAGTTCCCGTTTTTCACCGCGGAGTCCCATCGTACTGTCGAAGAAGCCCTGGTCATATTCCTTTCCATTGTCACTGGTGAAGATCACCAGCGTATTTTCCGCCAGCCCATTGGCCTTCAGCGCCTCCATGATCTGACCGACATAACGGTCGAGACGGCTGACCATGCCGGCATAGCTGACATTGCCTTCCGCGTCATTGCGGTAATGCCCTTTCTGAAGCGGCCGCTTGTCCCAGCCAAGGTTTTCATAAGGGGTGCGGGAATCCTCCGGAACGGTGATTTCAAAATGCGGAAGACAGTAGGACAGGTAGAGGAAGAAAGGCTTTCCGTCCTTGTGCGCGGTCAGATAATCCAAGGCTTCCTCGGTGAACATATCCTGACTGTACTCGCCGGTCGCCGCCATCATGTCGTTCTGCGGCAACATCACCTTCTCCTCATTGCACCAGAGATATTCCGGATAATAGTGGTGGGCATCCACGTGAGTCTTGTAGCCGAAGAAATAATCGAAGCCCTTGCGGGGCGGCATGGCGTCCATTCCGGATTCGGCCAGTCCCCATTTACCGATGAGGGCGGTCTCATATCCTGCTTCCTGCAAGACCTGAGCGATGGTGCTGTCCTTCGGTCCCATATCCACCGGAAGACCTGTAGAAGTGAATTTCGGCAGGCCGCGGACTACACAGTGTCCGGTATGGAGACCAGTCATGATGGTGCATCTGGAAGGAGCGCTGACGGAAGCGCCGGAATAGGCGTTGTCGAAGAGGATGCCTTCCTGGGCCATTCTGTCGATATTCGGGGTCTGGATCTTCTCCTGGCCGTAGCAGCCGAGGTCACCGATGCCCATATCATCCGCCAGAATGAACACGATGTTCATCCTGCCCTCCTCCTGTTCTGCACAGGAAGTCATTCCGAAGGCTGCGCAAGTCGCGGCGGCAGCCATGATCATTCTACGTTTTTCCATATCATTCAGCAAGTTCTACCCAGTCGACCAGATTGCCCTGCAAGCCTTTGAAACGGAGGTCGATCTGATTGGCTCCATTGACCAGAGGAATCTTCATCTCCAGAATCTGCCATTGAGCGGACGGCTGACTTTCAAGCGTCGTCTTCGCTACCGGCTGGTTATTGTTCAGCACCTCCACCACCGGTGTTCCGGCCTTGTGCAGGAGACGGATACGCAGCGGCACCATTTTTCGGGAACCGTCATTTTCCTGATAGAAAGCCAGTTCCGCCTCCAGTTCATCAGCCTCGAGGCAACATTCTCCCTCGAAACCTTTGACTGCGGTGGTCTTGTGGAAACCGGTCCAGTACAGCATCTCAGCCTGCATGCCCCGGAGCTGGAATTCCGCATTGCCCTCCAGGTTCCAGCACAGGCCCTCTTCCGGTCCGAATTTCTCGCTCATATCCAGCAGTTTCCGTCCCTTCTCATACACCGTCGCACGGACGGTCGTTCCGGGAGCGACAGAGAAGCCGCCTTCATATAAAAGTGATTTCCGTGATGGTGTGCTGCCGTCCAAGGTATAGCGGATCTCGACATCAGCCTTGCCGCAAGTTCCGGACACCAGGTCCATCGTCTGCACATCTATAGTGATCTGGTCACTTAATTTCAATCGTTTGTCTCCAAGAATCGCCCCGATATAGGTCAATGATGCCGATTCCTCGGCCGGCACAGTAACAAAGCCGCGCAGCAACCCGAAGAAAGCGGTCTTTGAACGGGCATTCCAGTTCGTCTCGACATCCACCGGATTACCGTTTTCGAGGGAAAGGACCTTCACCGTTTCCGGGAAATGGAAGTACACCCGGTTCTCGCCGTATGGATATAAGGTACCGACCTCATCTTCCTGAGCGACCGTCAGAATGAGCGTACGCTCTTCAGGATCGCAGACCGTCAGGTCCTGCAGGCTGAGGCCAAGAGCGGCCGGAGCGGCGGCTGTCGTCTGCGTGGTCCGAGCCACCTCGGCTCCATGGGCATAAGCAATGGCTTCCAGACGGCCCGGAGTCCATGGAACAAGCCATTCGAGGGCCATTTCATCCCAGGCAGCGCCCTTGGAACGACGTCCGTAATCGACCCCATTGACATAAAGCTGAACCTCCTCAGCATTGGTATAGACCACCACCGGCACGAGGGTTCCTTCCTTCATGTAAGGGTGGGTCCAATGCGGGAGGATGTGCACCATCGGCGCATCGGTCCACTCGGCCTGATAGAGATAATAGAGGTCTTTCCGGAAACCGGCCATATCCAGCGCACCTCCCATGAAGGCGCGGAACGGCCAGCCACCATGGACATAACCAGCCTCGCCGAGATAGTCGAAGCCAGTCCAGCGGTAATTGCCGGAATACCAAGGAAGATCCCTCAGGAACTCGATATTGTGACGAGCGGTCAGACGGACCGTCGCATTGTCGTAAGAAGAATTGAAATGCTGCTTGACATTCGTCCACTTGTCCACCGGTGCCCATTCATAATTGAAGATCTCGTCATCGGTCAGGTCCGGGATGACGAAAGGATCCTGTTTCCTGTTCGGGAAGCCGTCACGGTACCAGGTCTTCGAGCGGTAATAGCCCCTCACCTGCCAGGTATGCGGCGTCTCGGTACCGACAAAGGCCTTGTCGCCCGGTTGATAAGTCTCGATGAAATGCTTCTTCTCGGAACTGCCGTTCACGCCGAAGACATCCATATATTCGCTACCGGAATGACCGGAAGTCACCAGACGCGTCGGATCCTCTTCGTGGCAGACACGGACCAGATCAGCGGCGACCTCGCCCTTGGTCTCATTGCCCATACTCCAGAGAATCACGCTCGGATGATTGCGGTCCCTTCTGAGGAAAGCACGGAGGTCACGCTCCCACCATTCCTTGAAAGCCTGCATTCCATAATCATATTTCGCTTTCACGCCCCAACCGTCAAAACATTCGTCCATCACCAGGATACCCATCTCGTCACAGAGGTCGTAGAAGAAAGGCAGCTGCGGATTATGAGCCGTACGGATGGAATTGCAGCCCATATCTTTCAGCAGCTGCAGTTTCCAGCGCAGCAGATCCTTCGTCCAGGCCGCACCGACCGGACCGCCCTCCAGATGTTCACAGACCCCCTGCAGCTTCACGACCCTGCCGTTCAGATGGAAACCCGTCTCCGGTTCCCAGGCGATGCTGCGGACACCGAAACGCACCTTTTCCTGCGCGATCTCCACATCCCCTCTTCTGAGTTTCAGCACCAGAGTATAGAGGTCCGGCGTATCCAGATCCCAGATTTCCGGTTCCTGCAAGTCTACATGGATACCTTGGGTCAATGAGATCAGCCCCGTAATCTCTTCCCCTGCGACCGGAAGGCCCTCAGGAGAAAGAATGGTCCAGGAAGCGGTCAGCCCCTCCAGTTCTTCCGGATTGCGGACATCGGCCGCCGCCTTGAAAGCGACCTCAGCACAAGCCGGTGAAACGGAAGGCGTCGTGATCTGGATGCTGTTTCTGTCGATCCGGGCCAAGGCCGTCCTCGTCAGCCGCACCTCTCCGTAGATACCGCAGCCGTGGTACCAGCGGGCACTCGGCTCGAGCGAGTTGTCCACCCGCACAGCGATGACATTATCCCCTTTCCGGAGCTGATCGGTGATTTCATAAGAAAAACTGATGTAACCGTAAGGACGCTTACCCAGATACTGCCCGTTCACCCAGACCTCGCTGTTCATGTAGACTCCATCGAAATCCAGGAAATGACGGCTGTCCTTCAACTGAGCGGCAGTCATCTTGAAATGTTTGCGGTACCAGCCGATTCCACCGCTGGCATAACCGCCACGGTCACCCTGAGCACCGTCTTCTGAATAGCCGTTCACGAAAGCCCAGTCATGCGGAAGATCAAGCTTCTCCCAAGACTTGTCATTGAAATCCACCTGACAAGCCGCGGTTTCCTCCCCCAGAAAGAAACGCCAATCTTTTTCCATATCGGCACCTGCTCCACCGGAACAGGAGAGCAAAATCAAAAGTACCAGGATTGCTGGAATAGTTTTGAAAACATGGGTCATTATTATGTGGTTTTCCGTTCTTTCACAAAGTTAGCAAATGTGCCTCCCGAAACTTGACAATTTTTAATCAAAAGACAACAGAAATTTATCAGATCCTCATTTACACGAGGCTGCATGGCACATCTACCATTTATTTTTCATTATATTTGCATTCGGCAACCAAAGCGATCACCATGAGAACACTGAAACTGATTCTTCCGATTTTCCTGCTCTTTTCCCTGACTTTCCTGCATGCGCAGGAGCGGCTGGAGAGCAAAGATTTCACCGCGACGATTGACCCCCACGGCCGGCTCACCTCCTGCACCTGGCGGCAGAAAGGAGACAGCACCGTCATCGCCTTCCGTCAAGACGAGCATGCCGGCTTCTCCTTCAAGGGCATTACCCTGGAATCCGACGGAACGCATCGTTACGGAGCGACCATCGACGGCATCCGCTATCAGATCCAGTATGGCGAAGAGAACGGACGTCTGAAAGTAACCGCAAGCCTGGAGAACTGCAGCGGAAAAATCTTCGTTCCGGAAACAGGAGTGAAACTCCTCACCGGAATCGACACCTATATGGAAAAATATCCGGACTGGGACCAGATTTTCTTCCCGACCTTGCAACGTTGTGAAAAGACCCACTTCTGCGCCTACTACATGTCTCCGGAAGGCAAGATTCTGGTCATGGGCTCCCCTGACCCCGTCTCTTCCTGGAGCAACGAATACGAGACCCGGCCCAAGAAGACCCCGGAGGCAAGCCTTCAGATCGGCGCACACCGCATCTATACGACCTCCATTGACCTTCTCCACCGCCTGCCCCTTCCACAGCGGCATCCTCAGGAAAGTTTCAGCCTGGCCCCTGGAGCAGAGAAACGAGTGATCCTCTATCTCCAGCTGACGGACGACCTCGAAAAAGTCAATCCGATCCTGGAAGAAATGACCCAGGCCCCGATCCTGTCCGCACGACTCTACACCTTGGCGGAAGGAGAACGTTTTGAAGGAAAGATTCTTTCCGACGAACCGATCCACGCTGAAATCCGCACTCCGCGGAATGAGGTCCATGAACTGAAACTGAGCGCCATCGGCACGGAAGGCTGCAGTTGGAACTACCTGCCGGTTTCCGGAACCGGAACCTATACCGTATCCGTACAGAACACTCAGGGAAAACTTTCCGAAATGAGGCTCTTCGTCCGTCCTCCTTTCACGACCTACCTCCAGCTGGCCCGGAAAGAAGGTCTGCGCTCCAGACCGACCGCGACCCACCATGCTGAATGCTTCTATCCTTTCTACACCTACTTTCTGGCAGCAAGACACCTTCCGGATAAGGAAGCCGATCAGAAAGCCAGACAGGTGTTTGACAGTCTTTACCCTGTTCTCTATGACAGCAAGGCCGGGGAAATGCGGAACGGAAAATACCGTCTTCAGGACGCCGCGACCATGGCCGGAATATTGAGTGACCGCTACCAGGTGACCGGCGAGAAAGCCGATCTCAAGGCCGCCGCCTACCTGGTGGACTACCTGCTCTCCTGCCAAGGCGAGGACGGTGCCCTCTACGTTCCGGAAAAGCACGTCCACTACAGCAGCGTCATCTATCCGATCAAATCCATCATGGAAGTGATGGAACAGGAAAAAGACCTGGCGCTGAAATCCAAACAGTGGGAAAAGGAATACTCGAAACAGCTGAAAGGCGTCCTGGCCGCGACAGACAATCTGGCCCTGCTGGGTGACAACATCGGAACCGAAGGACAGATGACCTTTGAAGACGGTATGGTCTCCTGCACCATCACCCAACTGGCTCTCGCGGCCCTGAAACTTCCGGATGGCCCGCAGAGGCAGGCCTACCTGCAGCAGGCGGAACATCTCTGGAAAAAGCACCGCTGCCTGACCCAGAGCCTGATTCCGGATGCCCGGATGAACGGAGCGACCCTGCGGTTCTGGGAATACCAGTATGCCGTCAACCTGATGCACAACGCCTTCAACTCTCCTTGCGGCTGGACTTGCTGGAAACTTTACGGAGACTGGTACCTCTACCTCCTGACCGGCAAGCCAGGCTACCTGCAGGACTTCCTCAACGGTATGGGCAGCGCCCTCCAGCTCCTGAACATCGACACCGGAAAACTGAACTTCAGTTTCCTGGCCGACCCGTACATCGATGCGGAACAGTTCACGGAAACCCCGATCGGTTCCCGTCGTCCGGTACGCAACCGCGTCATCGTAGGAGAACAGTACATTCCGCAGATCAGTTTCTGGCACAAAGCAGACCCTTACGCCTGGAGACCGACGAAATTCGGCATCGACAACTTCGTGCATGAAGTCTTCAAATGCATGTCAGAAACCTTGCTGGAAAACGCCTTCATCCTCGAAACGGATGAAGGACTGAAAGGCATCAACTGCCACCTGGAAGAGAGCGGAGAGAACCTGATCGTCCACTTCAACGACCGCACCGTCAGCTATCTCCATGTCAATCTCCAGCATCCGCATACCTTCATCGTGGACGGAAAGAGCTATATGGCCGAGAAAGGCTACGGCTGGCTGACCGGCACTCCGGAAAGCCTGAAAGCCTTCTAGACCTTACTGCTTCTCCGCCTGTTTCCGGTACTCAGAAGGAGAGAATTTATACTGCTCCGCAAAGCACTTGGAGAAATAGGAATTGTTCGAGAAGCCGACACTGTACATGATTTCGGAAATGGTTTCCGTACCACCCCTCAACCGCATGGCCGCCTCTTCCAACCGCACGGAACGGATCAGTTCCACGACGGTCATGCCGGTCAGCGCCTTGATCTTACGGTAGAGCTGCTGTTTCGGCAGTTTCATGACCTCCGAAAGCGCGGCGACATCCAAGCTGTCATCCGCCATATTGTCCTTGATGGTGCTGACTACCTTATCGACGAAAGGATCGTGGAAAGTTTCCTTGCTTTCCTGATCCGCGGCACTTTCTCCATACTTAAGACGGCTGCGGAGATAAGTCTGCATGTTCTTCCGAGTCTCGTACAGGTTTTCCAGCCTCAACTTGAGCAGTTTCATGTTGAACGGTTTGGAAATATAGGCATCGGCTCCTGTCTGGAGACCGGTATAGACGTTCTCATCCCCGTCCTTCGCCGTCAGAAGGATGAACGGGATATGATTGACGGACTCGTCTTCCTTGATGCGGCGGCAGAACTCCAGTCCATCCATCACCGGCATCATCAGGTCGGAAATGATGATGTCCGGATCATACTTCCGCACCTTACGCAAGCCTTCCTCACCATCGTGGGCAATGATCACCTTGTACTCTTTCTCCAGGGACATCTGCATGAAGGAGCACATTTCCTGATTGTCATCCACCACCAGGATACATCTGCCCTCTTCACCGGTCTCCAAGTTCTCGACCACATCGGCTTCCGCATAGTTCTTCATCTCCAGCGGCAGGCAGACCGTAAAGACCGATCCCCCTTCCGCCCCCGAAGAAGCGATGATGGTTCCTCCCATCATATCGACGAAATCCTTCGCCAGAGACAGTCCAATACCGGTTCCTGCCCGGTTGCCGTCTCCGTTGCGGCTCTGGTAGAACCGGCGGAAGATCTTCTCCCGATCCTCTTCCGGAATACCGACACCGTTATCCTCCACACGGATTTCCACCGCCTCCTTGCCCTGCAGCACACATTTACCCAGACGCACATTGATGTTGCCCCAGTCCAAGGTATACTTGAAGGCATTGGAAAGAAGATTGTACACCACCTTCTCCACCTTGTCATCATCGAAAGCGGTCACATAGGATTTCCACTCGGACAGGAAATTGTAAGTGATGTTCCTGTTCTTGGCTTCTGAACGGAACATGTCGTAGATCTTGCGGAGGAAACCGACCAGTTCCCCCTCGATCGGCTGCACCCGGATGGTTCCTTTCTCCAGCTTGTTGAAATCCATGATCTGATTCACCATCTTCAGCAGACGGGACGCATTGCCATGCATGATTTCCAGCTTCTTCTGCTGTTCCGGCTCCGTCGCATCCTCCATCATCGCCTCCATCGGGCCCAGGATCAGAGCCAATGGGGTCTTAAGTTCATGCGAGATGTTCGTGAAGAAACGGACCTTGTACTGGAGCAGATCTTCCTGCGCCTGCCGTCTCACCCCTTCAATCCGCACTTTCTCGCGCAAGCGCAGACTGGTCCGGGCCATGCGCCACAGGAAATAAGCGAAACCGCACAGCAGAAGACCATAGATGATAATCGCCCCGGTGGAAGACCACCAAGGATGACGGACCACGATCTCCATCGCCGCCTCCGAAATCCAGGACTGATCGGAATAGCCGGCCTTGACCCGCAGGACATAATGTCCCGGAGCAAGATGGGAATAAGCCACATGATTTTCGCCGGTCGTCACCTTCCACTGTTTGTCCAGTCCCTCCAGCTTCGTCGCATACTGAACATTCTGAGGGTACTGGTAATCCAGGATAGAATAACAGACCTTGATGGAATTCTCCTCATAGCCCAGCACGATGCGGGGACTTCTTCCCGTCCTTTTCTCCCACTCCCGAGAATTGCCGAAGACTTTGAAATCAGTGAATCTCACCTCCATTTTCTCACCCACCTCATAATGCGGCTTCGGTTCGAAATGGAAATATTCGTTATAGCTGCCGATCCAGATTTCCCCTTCCGGAGAAACATGCAAGGAATTAGGCAGCAGAACCTTGTTGTCAAGATAAGCCGACAGGTCGAAGAAAAGAATGGATCTGTCGACTGCATCCGAACGGACCAGCCGGGAACCGGAAGTCGCCCACAGATTGTCATACCGATCCTTGACCAGGGAAGACAGTTCCTGACCACAACTGGACGGCAGACGGGCTGGAACAAAATGGTCCTGCTCCGGTTCATGACGGAAAATTCCACGGTCCGTCAGAATATAGAGGCTGGAAGTTTCGACATAGGAATAGATGACCGAACCTTCCAGACCGGATGCCGGGTCATCCATACGGTATTTCTGAAGTTCCTGTCCATTATCTGAAAAGACATGCAGGCAAAGATCCTTGGTCATGAACCAGATCCGGTTGTCGGCATCGACGTGGAACTCAGAAGATTTCACGCTGCGCAAGGTGCCGTCCCCCAAGGAGAACCAAGTGAAATCCAGGTCAGCGATCTTGCCCTGAGCCTCTCTTTCCACCTTGATGCGGCAGCTGCCGGTCACAGACTCCACCCAGATATTCCCTTGCTGGTCTTCGATCAATGAATTCACATAGCGCAGATTCCGACTGGCGATTCTCTGAAAATCACTGCTACCGACATCCTTGTACCATAAGGAATTGGAGGTTCCGGCCCAGACCGTACCGGCCTGATCCACCAGCAGACGCTTGATCTTGATGTCCGAATAATGAGAGAAATTGTAATAGGTACGCTGGCCGGAGGCATCTTCGTAGAAGACGCGGTCATCCAGGGAAATGTATTTTCCACCCTGCCGGTCGAAAGCGATATCCACTACCCGGTTATCCGGAGTCGGACGTCCCGGTTCCGGCTTGTCCACCTTGTGATTCTTCAGATCCAGGCCGGAATAGACTACCTGAGAAACGCCGTTGTCCGTCGCGAACCAGTAATGGCCGGCCGCATCACGGACAATGTCCCAGACGACATCATTGGCAATGGTGGTTTTCTGGAAAATGTCATGGTAGAAGATACGGGAAGTGCCGGTACGCTTGTCGAAGAGGTCCAGACCGGCATCTGTTCCGGCAATGATATGATCCAGGCCGGAGGTCTGCATACATTTGATGACATTGTTGGACAGAGCAGAAGGCTGATCTTCCTTGGTATAGGCCGTGAAACTGCCCTTCTCCGTATCCAGCCGGTACAGGCCCGTCTCTGAGCCGACCCAGAGGATCCGCTCATCGGCAGGGTCCAGCATCAGCGAGAGGATGAGGTTGTTCTCCGGCACCATCGGACGGATTTCCCGGACATTGACCAGATGAATCTCTCCCGTAAGAACATCCATCCGGAACAGCCCGTCGAAAGTACCGATCCAGATCCGTCCGGACGAGTCTTCCAGGATGCTGCGGATAATGTTCCTGTTGTTGGAACCGTCGATTCCCTTGAAGGAATGACATTGAAGTTCGTCTTTTTCGGGATTCATCCGGACCAGTCCGCCCATCGTACCGGCCCAGATGTTCCCGTCATTATCTTCATACAGGCAGCGGACGATCGCCTCTGCCAGCATACCGGTCTTGTCTTGAGAAAACGCAGGGATCGTGAAAGTACCATCAGAAGGACAGTAGAGGTTCAGCCCCCGGTCCGTACCGACCCAGAGACGCCCTTTCCGGTCACAAAGCAGGCAATTCACCTTGGAATCGGAAAGGCTGGAAGCCTGTTTCCTGTCGTTTCTGAAAATACGGATTTCATAACCGTCATAACAGTTCAAGCCATCCTCGGTTCCGAACCACATGTACCCTTCCTTATCCTGCTCGACGGCATAGACTCTCCGGGCAGAAAGTCCATCCTCGATGCCGATATTCTTGAAAAGGAAATCAGATTCGGAGCGGGAGGCCGCCTCCCCGTTGAAAAGAAGGGATCCCGACAGCAGCGCCATCAGGATCAACCCTGTTTTCCGGACAAAACCAGTAATCGCTATCATTTGCCTCCTTTATACGGTTTATGCTTGAAGTTGAAAATGTCGGAAGGCACCCTGGATGCACGGAAGAGTCCACGGAACTCCTCGATCATCTCCGGATGCTCGGCAGCGAGATCATGCTCCTCACCGGGATCCACAGCCAGATTGTACAGCTGCATCTTACCTCCATGGGTGATATTGTACACGACAGCCTTCCAGTCTCCTCTACGGATGGCTACACGTCCGCCACCCTCATGGAATTCCCAGTACAGCTGGTCATGTTCCTGCTGAACGCCTTCTCCGGTCAGTTCCGGCAGCATGGAAATACCGTCCGTCGGGAAATCCAGTTCCACACCGATGACATCAGCCACGGTCGGCAGGAAATCCCAGAAAGCGGAAATATGGTCTGAAGTCGTGCCAGCCTCCACATGTCCCGGCCATCTGACGATCAGCGGCACACGGATACCGCCTTCGTAAAGATCTCTCTTGACTCCTCTGAGCGGACCGTTGGAATTGAAGAATTCCGGATCGGCGCCACCCTCCTTGTGCGGACCGTTGTCCGATGCGAACACCAGGATCGTATTCTCCGCGATGCCCAGTTCATCCAATTTAGCGGAAATCTCTCCCACCTGCTTGTCCAGCAAAGTGACCATCGCCGCAAAAGCCGCATGAGGCGTCTCCTGAGAACCATAGCCGCCGGTCTTGTACTGCGGTCCCTCATCAATACCCTCGTAAGGAACTTCCGGTTCGAACTGCGGCAGGCCCCTCAACGGTGCGATCTCTTCCTCCGGCAGTCTCAGCTCCGCATGCGGAATGGTCGTCGTATACCACAGGAAGAATGGTCTGTCCTTATTTATGTCAATGAAGTCGAGTGCCTTGTCATGGATCAGGTAAGGCGCATACTGTTCCTCGCCTCGACCCTGGTTGCCCTCCAGCACAATCCGCTCTGCATTGTGCCAGAGGTGGTCCGGATAATAGTTGTGAGCCAGACGCTGGCAGTTGTAGCCGAAGAATTCATCTACACCCTGAACTTCAGGAGCACCTTCCGTACTTGGCGCGCCCAAACCCCATTTACCGAAACAGCCGGTCACATAACCATTGGCCTGAAGGAATTTGAAGATCTGGGAAGTCGACGCTGGAATCGGGTACTGCCCCTCGCCCCCCATCTCCTTGTTGCCGCGGATCGGGGTATGGCCGGTATTGAGACCGGTAATCACGGAAGAGCGCGATGGAGCGCTGACGGAACAGCCGGCATAATGTTGGGTGAACAGTTTGCCCTGCTGCGCCAGGCGATCAATGTTCGGAGTCGAGAATTTCTCCTGACCATAACAGCTCAGGTCACCGTAACCGAGGTCATCTGCAAGAATAAAGATGATGTTCGGTTTCTCGACAGGTTTTTCCGGTGCACAGGAAAGGACCGGCAAGGCAGCCAGTCCGGCATAGACTATCTTTTTCATATCTGTTGAAATTTAATGAATCAGTTCTTTTCAAAGTTAAGAACTGATTCACTATCGATTTGACACAAATCCGTCAAATTATGTAAAATTTTGAACTATTTGAGTTCTTCTTCCTCGATACCGAGGGTAAAGAATCCTTTCGTCTTCTCCAGAAAGGCTTTCTTCATGCGGGCGACGATCTCCGGATGTTCAGCGGCGATGTCGTGCAGCTGGCCCCTGTCCTGAGAAAGGTCATAGAGGGTCCAGGTATCGGTACTGCCACCGAGTTCGTTCTGCGTGATATTCCGCTCAGGACGACGGTAAGGTGGTATGAGCTGGTAGTTGCCCTCACGGTAGGACAGGCATTGCTGAGCCTCGAGAACCATCTCCGTCCGGGCCGTTCCGGCTTCGCCGAGGAAGGCAGCCAGATGTTCACGGCTGTCAAGGCCTTCCGGAACTTCAGCACCAATGAGATGACCCATGCTGGCAAAGAAGTCCAGCTGGGAAACCAGAGCCTCGGAAACGCCCGGCCGAATGTGCCCCTTCCAGTAAGTGATCAGCGGAATATGGGTACCACCGTCATAGAGGCTGTATTTTCCACCACGGGTACCAGCTCTCGGATCGTGATCGCCCAGTCTAACGTCGGCATCATCGTAATAACCGTCGTTGATGACCGGACCGTTGTCGCTGGTGAAGATGACGAGAGTGTTCTCCAGCATTCCCTTATCCTCAAGGTACTGGATGACCTCACCGACACACCAGTCTGCTTCTACAACCGCATCTCCTCTCGGACCGAGGTCTGTTGTCCCGACAAAACGAGCATGAGGTGCTCTCGGCACATGAGGTTCATGAAGGCCGTAATACAGGAAGAAAGGCTTGTCGGCTGATTGCTGGTCAAGGAAGGCTTTCACTTCACCGACGAAGAAATCAGCCATGTCCTCATCGACCCATTTCGCTTTCTCGCCACCTTTCATGAAACCGATTCTCGGAATTCCGTTCACGACGGAGCTGTTGTGGCCGTGATGCCATTTCATCTTGGTCATGAGTTCCGGATTGGACAAGGCAGTCGGCTCCCCCTCGAAATTTTCCTTGTAGCTGACCTGAATCGGATCGTCCGGATCCAGTCCAACCACCTTTCCGTCGCGCACATAGACAGTCGGGACACGGTCATTGGTCGCGGCGATGAGACAGGTATAGTCGAAACCGACGGTATTTCCGCTCGGAGTAATCTGTTCGTTCCAATTGACATTACCGTCGCCCATTCCCAGATGCCATTTCCCGATAGCTGCTGTATTGTAGCCCTCAGCCTGGAACATCTTCGGCATGGTCGGGATATCGGTCGGAATCAGCAGCGGTGCATCTCCCGGAAGAATCTTCGCCTTCTCGTTTTTCCAAGGATAAAGGCCGGTGAACATGGCATAACGACTAGGAGTTGAAGTCGCGGAAGTGGCATAAGCATTCTGGAAGCAAACGCCTTCCTGGGCGAGACGGTCGATATTCGGAGTATGGATGTGATGCGCTCCGTAAACACTGAGATCCCCCATGCCCAGATCGTCAGCGACGATGAGCAAGACATTCGGCTGTACCGCCTTTTCGGCAGGAGACTGACAAGAAACTGCAGCTAAGGCCAATGGTGGCAGCGCTGCAATGATCGTTTTTTTCATTTTCTATTAATTTATTCCAGGTTGATAATGTGTTTCCCTTCTTACAAAAGTTTATCCATTGACTTTAACAACATATTTGTAAAGTTTCATTTCCGCTTATAAGTAAATTTCTCCGTCTTCTTTCCATCCCTTCCGTAAATCTGGATCGTCACTTTGTTCTCATCCACATGGATGGAAAGTGCCGCCTCGTTATCATTGACCAGAACAGGGAAAGCATTGCCGGCCTCACCCGGTTTATAGTAGGCATAGTCATGCGTATGACCGCACAGCAAGACATCCAGATCCGCATCGTTCAGCAGCGGCAGAAAGAGCCTTCTGACTTCATTGTCCCCGTACCAGGAGTCCTTACCGACCGGAGGAATATGCATCAGTGCGATACGATGTCTGGCCTTCACACAAGCTTCGCTTTTCAACTCATTCTTGAGCCAGGCGGCCTCCTCTTCACGATAGCGGCCATAATCGGCTGTGCCGTAATATTCGATGTCACTGTCCGGCTTGTCCTCTCCGGTATCCAGGACAATGAAGAAGGCATTGCCATAAGTGAAACTGTAGTAAGGCAGACCCGTCGGAGTCTCGAAATAATCCATATAGGTGCGAGCGAAAAAGCCTCTGGTCTCGTGGTTGCCTCTGACCATCTTGAATTCTTTCTCGCTGGCGAAATGCTGGACGGCATAAGCCAGGAACCTATCGGTGATGTTCTTCTCATCCCCCATGGAATTGACCATATCTCCGTTGAAGATGAAAAAATCGGCGGCCATACCATTACCTAAATTATAGAGATTGTCGAAAAGCAGGGAATCCTGATGCACGTCGTTCATGACCGAGAAGGTGAATTCCTCGACCACCTTTCCCCGAGTCGTGAAACGCAGAGGTTCTCTTTCATAGACTACAGTAGCGGCATAATCATCATACAGTACCTTGTCCCCGGTACAGGAGGTCACCTCATGAGAAATGACACGGTAACGGTAAGTGGTGTTCTTCTTCAGACCGGTCAGCGTGACCTTATGAACCTTGCTGATATTCTTGATACCAAGAGCGGAATCGTAATATCTTGCTCTTTCGGCAGCATAATAGTTGGTGCCGTCCTCCGGTGCCAGTTCCACCCAGCCGACGGAAGGCGCGCTGGTTTCCCAGATGATGGTCACTTCATTTTCCGTCAGATTCTGAAGATAAGGATTCAAGGTCAGGCGGAAACCCGAAGTCGCATTCAAGCAGGCCAATGATAGAAAGATGCCCAGAATGGACATCAGAACAGATTTTTTCATGCTGTTTATTGATTATTTATAAGTTCAGTTTCATTAAATATGCTCAACAAATTTAAAAATAAAACACCATTTTCTCCCCTCAGACGGCCCAAAAACAAGAAAGTTCAATTTTTTTTGAATTTTTT
>JAHHQP010000027.1 GCA_020026355.1 Bacteroidales bacterium | reverse complement strand
CGAAGACAGCAGAGGCTCCTAAGAAGGTCCAGGCCAGTGTGAAGCCAGCTGACAAACCGGCTATCAAACCAGCCAAACCAGCAAAGCCAGCAACCAAGCCAGCTAAGCCTGCAAAACCAGCAAAGGCGACTAAGCCAGCGGCTCCGAAAACGGCAAAGCCCGCCAGAACAGCCCGGAAACCGAAAGCCTCCAAGGCCTCCGAAGAATAGAAACCGGTTATAACCTTCATGTTATAGAAAGGAATGGCAGATAATTATCTCGAGAACAAGATGGAGGCCTACCGTCTCCGCAAGGAAAAGGAAAAGAAGGCAAAGACCCTTGCCTGGCGCAAGCGCATGGATGCCTACCGGAAGAAACTTGCGGAGGAGCGGAAATCCGAAGAATAGAAGTCTCTTTATTTGTTCAGAACGATCAACGGCGTCTTCATCGCCTGCCTCAGCTGCTTATCGTGGCGGAGGCGGGTCTTGATGCCGGCTTCCTGGTACCAGTATCTGACGACGAGCTCTTCCTCGATGAACGGGATGATCTGCGCCTTGTTGTGTCTCAGAATCTTCTCCTTGTCCATTTCCAGCGCTTTCTCCATACCGGAAAGTTCCTCTTTCATGATCTCAGCCAGACCGTCTCTCTCCAACTCTTTCTTCATCTCGTCGAAAAGTGTCTTGGCTCCGCTGCGGTAATCGAATTCTTTCGTTTTCGCGAAGTCGATGAATTCTTCATAGTCCGCATCGGAGAAATGGAAATCGTCTGCCTTGGCGATCGTCTCATGTCTGCGGACATAATCCAGTATGAATTCATCCATGATGCCGCCCAATACGATGGAATAGACGATACGGCTGTACTGCGGCGTCTCCAGCTCCACATCCGGGGTGATTCCACCACCGTCGCGCACGATCCTTCCTGCTGCAGTCTTGAATTCATGGGTCAATGAGTCTGGAATATGACCGACACTGCCGTCCTCGTTGCGTTTCGCGTAATCGATCGCCTGGACGCAACGTCCGCTCGGTGTATAGTATTTCGCGGTCGTCACTTTCAGCTGACCGTTGTACGGCAACGGACGCACGGACTGTACCAGTCCCTTACCGTAGCTGCGCCTGCCCATGACCGTGGCGCGGTCCAGATCCTGGAGCGCGCCGGTCACGATCTCCGCAGAAGAAGCGGAAGCCCCGTCGATCAGCACGACGATCGGCAGTTCCGTATCGATCGGTTCGGTCAAGGTCTTGTATTCGATGCAGTCTGTCGCATCCTTACCCTTTGCGGAAACCACGAGAGAACCTCTCGGTACGAAGAGCGAAACGATGTTGACCGCCTCGTTCATCAGACCGCCGCCATTGCCTCTGAGGTCCAGGAAAAGCTTCTTCATTCCCTGATTCTTGAGGTCCAGCACCTTTTCCTTCATGTGCTGGCCTACATTCTCCGTGAAACCGGTCTGCAGGATGTAGCCGGTCGTATCGTCGAGCATTCCCGCATATTCGATATCCGGAAGATGGATCCTTTCCCGGACGATGTCCAGAGCGACCGTATCGCCGGTATGCACTTTCTTCACCATGAAGCTGACCTTGGTTTTCGGACGTCCTTTCATCCTGTCGCTGCTCTGCTGTGCGGTCAGCCCCTTGGTCAGCTGTCCGTCGATCGTGATGATCTCATCGCCGCAGGTCAGTCCGTTCTTCCAGGCCGGTGAGCCCATGTACGGCTCATTGATGACGACATTTCCGTCCTGCTTCTTGTAGATGATGGCTCCGATGCCTCCGTAGGTGTTCGAGATCATCATCTGGAAATTCTCGTTTTCCTCTTCCGGAACATACATCGTGTAAGGATCCAGATTCTGAAGCATGGCGTTGATGCTGCCTTTCATCATCCGGTTTACCGGAAGAGAGTCCACATAGCTGGCGTCCAGCGTCTTGAGGATCGCGTTCTGGATTTCCACCCATTGGCCCAATTGAAAATCCTTCGACTGGGCTTCTGCGGACGGACCAAAAGAAAAGGCCATGGAAATGGCCGCGACTATAGCGAGATGTTTATTTTTCATTTTTCTGACAGGTTTTATACAAAAATACGAAATTTTGCGATTGGTTCATGATTATTGATACCTTTGTATGCAAATATTGGACAAAAGGAGATTATAAGATGAAACTTGTTTTTGCAACTGGCAACAAAGGTAAGCTGCGTGAAGCGGCTGAAATTTTAGGGGAGGGCTTCGAACTGGTTACTCCGGCAGATCTCGGCATCCATGATGAAGTGGAAGAGACCGGTGACACCCTGAAAGCGAATTCCATCCTGAAGGCGGAAGATCTCTGGAGACGTTGCGGATGCGATTGCTTCGCAGACGATACTGGACTGGAAGTCGACGCGCTCGGCGGGGATCCTGGGGTGCACACGGCTCGGTATGCTGGTGAAAGCAAAGATTTCAACGAGAATATGGACAAGGTGCTGCATGAATTGAATGTCGTCGAGTGCGAAAGCCACATGGCAGCGGACTACGGCCTGAAAATCAAGAAGATGCCGCGTACTGCCCGTTTCAAGAGCGTCGTGACCCTCATCCTGGACGGCCGGAAATATTTCTTCGAAGGAACGCTCGAAGGCCGGATCGCCAAGCAGAAGTCCGGCAACGGCGGTTTCGGTTATGACCCGATCTTCATTGCCGACGAATACCCGGACCGGAGTCTGGCCGACATCACGGAGGAGCAGAAGAATGAGATTTCCCACAGGGGAAAGGCGCTTCGTGCGATGGCTGAATTCCTGAAGAACCGTGGCTAATCCCTCAGGTCGATGAAGACGACGGCTTCGGTAGAATTCATCCTGCTCCATACAACGAAATTCGGAGAGAATTCCCTGGTGCTCCATACCCTCAGCCGAGAGTATGGGCGTCGGGGTCTTTTCGTGAAAGGCGCAGGCACCCGCAAGTCCTCCATGTCTCTTTTCCAACCGCTGAATATTCTGGAGGCCGAGGTCAATGAGGCCGCGAAATGCGGTCTGCTTCCCGCCAAGAACTTTTGCGCGCGCCATCCCCTGAACGGTATCCGGAACAATCTCTACAAGAACGCCATCGTGATGTTCATGAGCGAGGTGCTTTACCGCTCTGTCAAAGACGGCTGCAATGAGGACGGCTTGTATGAATGGGTTGAAGGAAATATCCTTCTGCTGGATGCCGTAGAGACTGATTTCAGCAATTTTCCGCTGCGCTTTCTGCTGGAGTATGCGGTCCGGCTGGGCTTCTCCCCGGAATCCCGGGACCTCGAACCCTTTGTCCGGGACCATTATCCTTTCGTCGTGAAGTTCATGAAAGCCAGCTTCGCGGAATCCATGCTGCTGCCCTTGAATGGAAAAGCCCGCAGCGAAATCGCCGAGGGCCTTTTACGTTATATCGAATATCATATCGAATCGGCGCTGCACATCAGATCACTGGATGTGCTGCATGATCTTTTCGCCTGATCACTCCTCTGACCAGATATAGACTTTGTCGGAACGGCGCAGTCGGGAATCGCGGAGTGCACCGCACTCGGCGGCAGACAGCAGTTCCCCTTCTTCTCCGGCTCCCGGCACACATTTCGAGAAATCGATCGGGATCGAGCAGAAAGTTCCTTTGGAAGCCTCCTCCACCGGTTTCAGATCCACCCGGATCTCCGGTACATCCAGCTCGATGACACCGGTTGTCGGACCCATGATCAGGATGTGGTCTCCGGTCTTCAGGCTTCGGGATTCCACGAGAATCTCGGCTACGCTCAGTTTTCCGAACCAGTTCGTGACCTTGCCGCAGTACACTTTCTTGCGGGTCGCCTTGCTGCCATAGACCTCACTCCATTCCCCTAAACGGGCACCTTGATAGTAACCGTCCCAGAAACCGCGGTTGAAGACCTCCTTCAGCTCTTCTTTCAGGCCGGCGGCGAATTCCGGATCATAGGTTCCGTCACAGACCGCATCGGCGGCCCGGCGGTAAGCCGAAGCGACTTTCTTCACGTATTCTGCAGAACGGGCACGGCCCTCGATCTTGAAGACGGTCACGCCTGCATCGATGATCTTGTCCATGAACTCGATGGTGCACAGATCTTTCGGAGACATGATGTACTTGTTGTCCACCAGCAGCTGGTTGCCGGTCTCCTTGTCGGTCACCTCATAACCCCTCCTGCAGATCTGGTAGCAGGCTCCGCGGTTCGCAGACGCTCCATATTCGTGGAGACTGAGGTAACATTTCCCTGAAATGGCCATGCAGAGGGCTCCGTGGGCGAACATCTCGATCTCTACGAGGCGTCCAGACGGGCCGCAGATCCGATCGCGGTCGATGATGGCCTTGATTTCCTTCACCTGATGCAGGTTCAGTTCCCTGGCCAGAACGATCACGTCCGCGAACTGTGCGTAGAAACGCAGGGACTCCGCATTGGATATGCTCAGCTGCGTGGAAATGTGCACCTCCACCCCGATCTGCCGGGCGTAGGCGATGGCAGCCATGTCTGAAGCGATGACGGCGGTGATGCCTGCCTCCTTGGCTGCATCGAGGGTCCGCCTCATGTCTTCGAGGTCTTCGTTGTACAGGACGATGTTGAGGGTCAGGTAAGTCTTTACATCGTGACTCTTGCAGATGGAAACGATTTCAGCGAGATCCGTCATCTTGAAATTGTTCGCCGAATGTGACCTCATGTTCAGTTTCTCGACTCCGAAATAGACGGAGTCCGCTCCCCCTTGTATAGCGGCATGCAGGCATTCGAAATTGCCGGCAGGAGCCATGATTTCCAGTTTCTTTCTGTTCATTTGCATTTATTTTCTTCTTCCCAGCAGGCTTTCCGCATAGCGGTGCAGATACTCGTACCTGATCTTGCCCAGGTCCAGCCTTTCCACTTCCTTCATCGAAGCCTCCGTCAGACGAGCGATCTCGGTCTGCGCTTCATCACCGATGCCCAAGCGAGCATAGATTGCTTTCACGCGCTCGATCTTCTCCAATTTCTCCGCTTCTGCAGTTCCCGGAAGGGCCATGGCGGCCTGCATCTCTCCGGTCGTGTCCTTCTCGAACGCCCGAGTGATCAGCCAGCTTTTCTTATTGTTGAGGATATCTCCTCCGATCGCTTTCCCGAAGACCTTCGGGTCCGCATAGGTATCCAGCCAGTCATCAGCGATCTGGAATGCCAGACCGATCTGATAGCCGTAGTTGTAGAGCGCTTCGCAGGCTTCGTCGGAAGCCCCTGCGATGATGGCGCCCATCTTGGCCGAACAAGCGATGAGCACAGCCGTCTTCAGGCCGATCATCTTCATGTATTCGTCCATGCTGACCTGGTCCCGATCCTCGAATTCCATGTCGTACTGCTGTCCTTCGCAGACCTCGGCCGCTGTCTTGGAAAACAGGTCCAGCGCTTTTTTCAAGGCATGGGCAGGAGCCTGAGCGATGAGCTTGTATGCTTCGATGAGCATCACGTCTCCAGACAGGATGGCGGTGTTCGGACACCATTTCCGATGTACGGTCGGAACACCCCTGCGGACATCGGCATTGTCCATGATATCGTCATGAATGAGGGTGAAACTGTGGAAAACCTCCAGCGCTGCCGCCGGCTTGATGATCTCTTCCCCGATCTCCTCTTTGAACAGAGACCAGGTCAGGAGGCAGAGTCGCGGTCTGATGCGTTTCCCCCCAATTTCAATCATGTATCTCAGCGGATCATAGAGCCCGGCCGGTTCAGCGGTGAATCCAAGGTGCCGGAAAGTTTCTTCCAGCAAATTTTCAATCTGTGCTTCAGTTGTCATAACAATCGGGTTTTACAGTCATTCCGCAAATTTAGGAAAAATCTCATTTAAATGGATTATATTTGTCCTTTGAATATAAAGGAACTATGATCAAGACAGGTGAAGCAACAGTCGTAAAGCATACAGGCAGCCATTATCTGCTGTCGGAACTTCCCCAGTGGAACCTCTTCCCGGCCGTGCTGCGGGGAAAGATCCGTCTGAAAGGAAGCAATGCCACCAACCCGGTTGCCGTCGGCGACAAGGTCAGTTATGAATATGAGATCCCTGAAGGGACCATGGCCCAGGTCAATGAGGTCGTGACCTTGGAGAATCCGGCCGCCATCACGGCCGTTCAGCCTCGGAGGAACTATATCATCCGCAAATCCACGAACCTGTCCCGTCAGTCGCACATCATCGCGGCCAATGTGGACCGTGCCTTCATCATCGCGACCATTGATTTCCCGGAAATCAAGCTGCCTTTCCTGGACCGGATCCTGGTGACCTGTGAAGTCTACAACGTTCCCGTGACCATTGTCCTGAACAAGGTGGACCTTTATCGGGAGAGTCATGCAGAGCAGCTGGAAGCCTTCCATCAGATCTATGAAGGAGCCGGTTACCCGATTCTCGAGGTTTCCGCCAAGACCGGGGAAGGAGTGGAGGAACTTCGGGCGGCCTGCGATGGTCATGCTTCCTTGTTCTCCGGTGTCTCCGGAGTCGGAAAATCTTCCCTCATCAAGGCCTTGGACCCTTCTCTCGACCCGAGAGTCGGGGAAATCTCCGATGCTCATCTTCAGGGCAAGCATACGACCACCTTCTATGAAATGTACAGCCTTGCTTCAGGAGGCTTCATCATCGATACTCCGGGACTGAGAGGTTTCGGGCTGGTCGATCTCCGGAAAGAAGAGATCGCCCTGTACTTCCCGGAAATGCTCAAGGCAGCCCAGGACTGCCGCTTCACCCCCTGCACCCATACCCATGAACCGGGCTGTGCGGTGAAGGAAGCGGTGGAGAACGGCGAGATCAGCTTCGAACGGTATTCTTCCTATCTCGGAATGCTGGACGAAGAAAGCAAGTACAGGTAATGAAATCCATTGACAAAGATATTCTCAAGCTGGCCATCCCGAGCATCCTGGCCAACATCACGGTCCCTATCGTAGGCATCGTGGACATGGCTGTCGCCGGACATTGGGACGGTGCTGCAGAAACCATGATGGGGGGCATCACCATCGGGTCGGTGCTCTTCGATCTGCTATACTGGAACTTCTTCTTCCTTCGGATCGGAACCGGCGGCTTGACGGCTCAGGCGGTCGGACGCAAGGATTACCGGGAGTGCGCCAACGTGTTCAGCCGGGCTTTCGGCATCGCGATGATGCTGGCGATCGGGATTCTGCTCATACAGTGGCTCTTCATCGATGTGGCTTTCTACATTTTTCCGTGCGAACCGGACGTGCAGGCGCTGGCCTCCGAATATTTCTTCATCAGGATCTGGGCGGCCCCGGCGACCATGACGCTGATGTCTTTCAAAGGCTGGTTCATCGGTATGCAGGATACGGTAAGCTCGATGGTGACGGATCTGGTCGTGAATCTCATGAACATCGTCATGAGCATCGTCCTGGCCCTCGGTTTCCGGATCGGCAGCTGGCACTATGAAGGCATGGGGTTCGCGGGTATCGCGGTCGGAACGGTCATTGCCCAGTATTCCGGTCTGCTCACGGCCATTCTTCTGCTGCTGTTCAAATATCGCGTACGGGTCTTCACAGGATACGGACTGCACGACTTCCTGGAGGCTTTCAAGGGCGGAGAAATGAAGAAATTCTTCGTCGTGAACACGAATCTCTTCGTCCGCTCGATCTGCTTCATTCTCATCTACATGGGCTTCACCATGATTTCCACGCATTACGGCACTCTGCTCATGGATGTCGGTGCCATCATGATGAAACTTCTGATGATCTTCTCTTATTTCACAGACGGATTCAGTTATGCCGGTGAAGCCTTGTCCGGCAAATTCGTCGGTGCCCAGGACCGGACGATGTTCCGCGTGACCGTCCGTCATACCTTCGTCTGGAGCATGGCGGTCGCTGCCTTCTTCGTGGTGATCTACTGGGTGCTCGGTGTACCGATGTTGAGGATGATCACGCCGGATGCTGAAGTAGTCGCCGCCGCCAGACCTTATCTGTGGTGGCTTCTGCTCATGCCGGTCTTCGGCTGTGCGGCCTTCACATGGGACGGCATTTACATCGGGGCGACGGAATCGCGCTCGATCCGCCAGGCGGCCATCTGGTCCACGGTCGGCCTTTTCGCCTTCTACCTGATCGGAAGAGGCATCATGGAAGCGGCCGGTCCCGCTTCGGTCACTGCGGCTGGCTTCGAGTGGTATGGTCTGGCGCTGCATCTGCTGCTGGGCGGTTATTTCGTCCATCTGCTGGTCAGGACCATCTATCTTTCAGCAACTTACAAGAAACAGGTACTCCGGAAATATTTTAAGGAGGATTAGACTATGGGGGTATTTTCATTTTACAGGATCAGCCGTCCGGCCAAGGAAAAGGTGCCGGAGGACCAGGTCCGTCAGGAATACAGGAAATTGAGAAACAGGACTTTCTGGGGGGCGGCTTCCGCCTACGGCCTGTATTATGTCTGCCGGATGAGCTTGAGCGTCGTCAAGCAGCCGCTCATCGATGAGGGGGTACTCAGTGCCTCGGAACTCGGTGTGATCGGATCGGCGATGTTCTTTGTCTATGCTGTCGGTAAATTCGTGAATGGCTTCATCGGGGATTACTGCAACATCCGCAGGTTCATGGGCACGGGCATCTTCATTTCAGCCCTTCTGAACCTCATTCTTGGCCTTGTCGGACTCATGTACGACGCGATGGTCCTTCCGTCTTTCGTGGTCTTCCTCTTCTTCATCATTCTCTGGGGCATCAACGGCTGGATGCAGTCCATGGGAGCGCCTCCGGGAGTCATCGGCCTATCCAGGTGGTTTCCACAATCCCGAAGAGGCACTTATTACGGTATCTTCAGTGCCACGCCATATGCCGGCAAGTTCCTTTCGCTCATCATTCTGGGCGCTGTCGCCGGAGCTTTCGGCTGGCAATGGGCTTTCATCACGGCCGCTATCTTCGGTTTCGTCGCCTCTGCCGACATCTTCTGCTGCGTCTCCGATACTCCGGAAAGCAAGGGGCTGCCTTCCATTCAGGAACTCTCCCAGGAGCCCCTCAAGGTGGAGGACAGCATGAGGACTATCCGTCTCCAGCGTTCTGTCCTCATGCACCCGGGCATCTGGATCATCGCTCTTTCTTCCGCTTTCATCTACATCACCCGTTATGCCGTGGATGGCTGGGGGGTGCTCTTTCTGCAGAAGGTGAAGAACTTCGGTCTCTATGATGCCACGCAGATCATCGCCATCTCGTCCATTTCCGGTATTCTCGGCACCGTGATCGCCGGCTGGCTCTCAGACCAGGTCTTTAAGGGAGATCGTATCATTCCGGCCATCCTGTCCGGCCTTCTGGGAGTGCTGGCTCTGGGACTTTTCCTTTTTACCGGAGGAAGTTACATTTTAAACATAGTTTATGTATCTTTGTTTTTCCTGGCTATCGGTGTGCTCTATTGCATAGTGGCCGGATTGATGGCTGTGGATATTGTCCCGAGGAAAGCCACAGGTGCCGCTTTGGGCATCGTAGGTATCTCCAGTTATTTCGCAGCCGGTCTGCAGGATATTCTGAGCGGAATCCTGATCGACGGCAACAAGATGGTCGAGGCACAGCAGGAAATCTATGATTTCGGACCGGTCTCCATCTTCTGGATGGTCGCGGCTGTCATCTCTTTTGTCCTGCCGGTGCTGAACTGGAAGAAAATGAAAAAATGACATAAATGATATCATGATGAAACTAAGAACTACAATCGATTACCGTACAGAATGGGGAGAAAGCCTCGTACTCTGCTTCGGTTCCAAACGTTATCCGATGACTTATCTCGACGGCGGAATCTGGTGCGCAGAGATTGAAAGGTTCAACCCTGAAAAGAATCCGGAATATCACTACGAAGTGGAATTCGGCGGAGATACCGTCCGCAAGGAGTGGAGAAGCCACCGGCTGCCGCTCGAACGGATCGCCGGCAAGAAAACCATTGAAATCGAAGACCTCTGGCTGGATCGTCCGGAGGATGCGCCTTTCTATTCATCCGCCTTCGTCGACGGCATCTTCGGAAGAGGCAAGGTCTCCAAGGTCAATGAACCTGCGGATCGCAACGTCTGCCTCAAGGTCAATTTCCCGACTCTTCGTCCGGAAGAAAGCCTGGCCATCGCCGGTAGCTTTGTCGGAGACTGGAAGAAATTTCTGGTGCTGGATGACAGCGCTTTCCCGGAATTCACCCTCGGTCTGCATATCGACTGCTCTTCAGAGTATAAATTCGTGATCCTGGATCGCAAGAGCGGCGAACCCCTCTTCTGGGAAGAAGGCGCCAACCGCAGTCTTGCTCCGCTGGCCGCGAAGGATTCCTGCATCGTCCTTCAGGCCTGTACTCCGCTCTTCGGCCGCAAACCTTGGAAAGGTGTCGGAACGGCCATTCCTGTCTTTTCACTCCGTTCAGAGGAGGATTTCGGTATCGGAGAGTTCCATGATCTGAAGAAAATGGTGGATTGGGCTGCGGATACCCGTCAGAACATCCTCCAGCTGCTTCCGATCAATGATACGACCATGACCGGCAAGAAAGAGGATTCCTATCCTTACAATGCCATTTCAACTTTCGCCCTGCATCCGCAGTTCATCCATCTCCCTGCTGCCGGCGTTCCTGAAGACGAGGAATACAAAGCGCTCCAGAAAGAGCTCAACAGCCTGGACAAAGTGGATTACGAACGCGTGAACGCCGAAAAGCACAGATTGCTCCGCAAAGCTTTCGCTGCTTCCCGCATCACTTCCCGCAAGGCTTACAAGGAATTCTTCGAGCAAAACAAGAGCTGGCTCCTCCCATATGCCGTCTTCTCTGCCCTGAGGGACAAATTCGGCACTGCAGATTTCCAGCAGTGGGGAACCTATTCGAAATACAGCGCCGCTAAGGTGGACGATTATTATCAGAAGAACAAGAAAGCGGTCGATTACTACTGTTTCCTCCAGTACCTCGCTGACGAGCAGCTGTCCGAAGTCTGCGCCTACGCCCACGCCAAGGGGGTGGTCCTCAAAGGTGACCTTCCGATCGGCATCAGCCGTACCAGCGTGGAGGCATGGCTGCACAGCGACCTCTTCCACATGGATTCACAGGCTGGCGCACCGCCTGATGCTTTCTCTGCAACCGGACAGAACTGGGGCTTCCCGACCTACAACTGGGAAAGGATGGCTCAGGACGGTTATGCTTGGTGGAAGGCACGTCTGGGCAAGATGAGTCAGTATTTCGATGCGTTCCGCATCGACCATATCCTCGGCTTCTTCCGAATCTGGGAGATCCCATTGACCTCAAAGAGCGGTCTGGACGGCTACTTCAATCCAGCCCTTCCTTATCCTGCGGAAGAACTCCGCAACCGTGGTCTGAATCCGGAGGACACCCGTCTCTTCATCGAGGATCCGCGCAAGAAAGGGCATTACCATCCGAGAATCGGTGTCCGCGACAGTGAGAACTTCAACCGGCTTTCCGATGACTTCTTCTATCGTCGTCACAACGAATTCTGGAAACAGTCCGCACTCCGTAAACTTCCGGCGCTGCTGGATTCGACCCGGATGCTGGCCTGCGGAGAGGACCTCGGCATGATCCCGGCCACCGTTCCGGACGTGATGCACGAGCTCAAGATCCTTTCTCTCGAGATTCAGCGTATGCCGAAATCTGTCGAGGAGACCTTCGCGCATCCGGACAACTATCCTTACCATTCCGTCTGCACGACTTCCACTCATGACATGAATCCTATCCGTGCCTGGTGGGAGGAAGACCGGGAAATGACGCAGAGGTTCTATAACCAGATGCTGCAGGAAAACGGACATGCCCCTCAGTTCTGCGAACCTTGGGTCTGCCGCAAGATCCTGCTCCAGCACCTGTATTCACCGGCAATGCTGACCATCCTGCCGCTGCAGGACTGGCTGTCCATGGACGGTAACCTCAGATATCCGGGCAATCCTGCCGACGAGCGGATCAACATCCCTGCAAATCCACGTCACTATTGGCGCTACAGGATGCACATCAGTCTCGAGCAGCTGCTGGAAGAAAAGAATTTCAACGAAAATCTCAGGACGATGATCATTCAATCCAGATAAGGAACTCGTCAACTTTCGAACGGCTGACCGTCATCTCGAAATCACACTCAGGGAGGGGAACGATACGAAGTTTTCCTCCCTGTTGTCTTGTAATGCTGGAAATGGCATCGATAGCGATGATGCAGCTGCGGGAAATCTTGAAGAACTGCTTGGGATCCAGCTCTTCGATGATCACGTCCAGCGTAGCATTGATCAGATAGGTGGAATCATCCTTCGTCACGATATAGTTGTTCTTGTCCTCGGAATAGAAATAGGCGATGTCAGCCGTACGGATCGGGATGATCCGGTCATTGAGCCGGATGATGTATCTTTCCTTGTAGCTTTTTTCAGCCTTTCCCAATTTCTCCATAAGTCTTTCCACATCGATCTCCCCGCTGCGCTCGCGACACCTTTCGATCGCTCTCCCGAGGTCTTTCGGGTCAATGGGCTTGAGTAGATAGTCGATGCTGCCGGCTTCGAAGGATTTCAGAGCATAATGGTCGTAGGCGGTGGTCATGATGACCTTCGCATGGACTTCAACCTGCCGGAAAATCTCGAAACATTCTCCATCAGAAAGTTCTACATCCATGAAAATGAGTTCCGCTCGATGAGACGGATCCTTCAGCCATTCCACTGATTCCTGGATGGAACGTGCCGTCCCGATGATCTCGATGTCCGGGAAATGATGGTTGAGGGTACGGATGAGGTTGGCCTGTGCCATCGGTTCATCCTCTATGATGAATGCTTTCATGGACTGTTAGAGTAAAGGAAGTTTGACAGTATAGGTGCTTCCGTCGTTCTCGATGAGGACATCCTTTCCGGCGATGTCCTGGTATTGCTGTTTGATATACTGCTGTCCCAGGTGCGTGGAAGGGGAGGTCTTGCATTTCGGACGGATGTCGTTGCTGACGCAGATATGGTCATCGTCGGCCGAGATCCTGAGGATCAGCGGCTGATCTTCTTGTACGGTATTGTGCTTGAACGCGTTTTCCAGCAGCATCTGGAGCGAGCAAGGGATGACTCTTCGCTGCAGCAGGTGTTCAGGGATATTCTGCTGGACCTGGAAGCCTTCCTGGAAACGGACTTTCATCAGATCCAGGTACTGGTTCGAGAACTCCAGTTCATCGCTCAGGCTGCTGGTCGGGTTATCCTCGTTGCGTAGGAAATATCGGTAGATCGAGGACAGCTTATGGATATAGATGCTGGCTTGTTCCGTCTTTTCTTCGCAGACCAGACAATCCAGGATGTTCAGGGAATTGAAAAGGAAGTGCGGATTTACCTGCTGCTTGAGCCGCAGATAGCGGTATTTCTCCCAGTCGGCCCGTTCACGCTCGAGGGTGACCTGCTGCCTGGACCAGACCACGGAGATGATCAGGTAGATCACGCACAGGATGGTCATCTCGACCAGGAACATGGTGGCGAAGGCCTGGAAATAGCCGCAGTTCTGCAAGGAGTTCGCTTCGCCGGACACTTCGTTTCGGACCATCAAGGCTCCCGCAGCGGTCACGCAGAGGACGAAGAGGCCTACGGCCAGAATCTGGATGGAATTCTTGAATCTCTTGCGGTATCTCCGGGAATAGCCGATGAAGATGATGTTCATGCAGATCGTGGTGATCATCACGCCGGAATCGGAAAGGATGGTCCGGATCACTTCCAGGATCAGTCCATGGGAAAAGATGCTGGTGTTCAGCAGTCCGGCATAGATGAAACGCATGATGAAGATCACGACGACGGCGGAGCTGATCCAGTTGATTCTTTTCTGGGAACTGAGCCGGTGGTTCTTCTGGTCGTCCTTCTGGAAGATGGTGGCGGCCAGAAGAGTGAGCCAGCCGACAATCTCCGTCGTCAGTGTCGTGGCGATGCCGGACGAAAGGTAAGGGGAAGAAATGGACTGTGCCAGCAGTTGTCCACCTCCGGTTCCGATCAGGTAACTGATGATGTTCACCAGGATCATGAAAGTGGCGGACGTCTCGAAACTGAGGTTGTGCTTGATGCAGATGATGACGGTGAGCGTCATCGTCAGGACCGTCAGCAGCAATTCGTCATCCATGCCGGCCCAGAGGCAGCCTGTCGCCACGATGACGTGGAGAAAGGCGAATAGATGGATGAGGTAGGAGGTCCTGATGTTGATCTTTATCTTCATGCGGTTTCTTCGTTTTCGCTTCGTTTCATCAGTTAAAGATACTTCATTTCGTCTTCAAATTCAAGCAATTCGTCCATCTTTTGTGGCATTTCGTCCAATTCGGCGTCAATATATAAGTAGAAAACGAGTACTGAATGTATATTTGTAACGATTAACTACATTTAATAACAGACAAGATGAAAAAGCCGAAGTTATCCTTCTGGCAGATATGGAACCTCAGTTTCGGTTTCTTAGGTGTCCAGATCGGATATTCATTACAGAATTCCAATACTTCAACGATTTTCGAATCTTTGGGTGCCGATGTCAGCACCTTGAACTATTTCTGGCTGGCCGCTCCGATCGCCGGAATGGTTATCCAGCCGATTGTCGGCATGTTCTCCGATACGACCTGGACCCGCATGGGCCGCCGTATTCCGTTCATTTTCGGCGGAGCGCTGGTTTCTTTTCTGGCCTTGCTGCTGATGCCGCTTTTCCCGATCTTTCTCCCGCAGGGCGCCGTTCCTGTCGTAGCGATGTTGGGAATCGCTGCCTTTGTCCTGCTGTTCATGGACTGTTCGTTCAACGTCACCATGCAGCCGTTCAGAGCCTTGGTCGGAGATATGCTGGATGATTCGCAGAAGACGAAAGGTTTCGTCGTGCAGACTTTCCTGATCAATCTCGGTGCAGTCATCGGAGGTGTCCTCCCGACTATCATGACCGCCTGCGGCGTTTCAGATGCAGAGATTGAAGGACAGGTGCCGAAACACATCGCCTATTCCTATTATGCAGGAGCCATCATGCTGCTGCTGACCGTCCTCGTGACAACTTTCAAGGTCAAGGAATACCCTCCTCATGAATTTGCGCAGTATAACGATATCGACGAGTCTCAGAACGAGCCGAGACCGAGTTTCTGGCACCTGATCAAGACGATGCCGAAAGTGATGATCCAGCTGGGTGTTACCCAGTTCTTCTCCTGGGCAGCTCTGTTCCTGATGTGGACATATCTGAAACCGGCCATCACCGGTGTAGTCTGTGATCCATCCGGCGTTGTGCTTTCAGAAGGTGCTACTCAGTCCTGGGTCGGTATGCTGAATGCAGCTTATCCGATTCCAGCCTGCATCATGGCCATCTTCATGACTCCGATCGCCGCCAAGTTCGGCAACAAGCTGATCTATACGGTCTGCCTCCTTTTCGGAGCGGCAGGTTATTTCGGGCTGACCCTGATCAGCAACCAGTATCTGATGCTGATTCCGATGATCGGTATCGGTATTGCCTGGGCAGGTATCCTGGCTATGCCTTACTCGATCCTGACCAAGGCCGTTGAAGCTCGCAGCATGGGTACCTATATGGGTATCTTCAATTTCACCATCACCATCCCTCAGATCGCAGTCGGTCTGACCGGCGGTCTGATCCTGAGCAAGCTCTTTCACGGAGAAGCGTCGATGATGCTGCTTCTGGCTGGTATCTTCATGGTGATCGCAGCGGTTTCCGTGATCTTCGTACAAGAAAAACCAACAGTAAAAAACAACTAACCATTTAATTATGAATAAGTTTCTAGCTTTTTGCACAGCGATGTTACTGACAGTGATGTCGGCTGTGTCCATGTCCGCTCAGAACGGATATGAAGTTAAGGGAGTTGTCATCGACAACGTCGGTCCGGTTATCGGAGCCACAGTTGTAGAAAAAGGTACCACCAACGGTACCGCTACAGGACTTGACGGTGATTTCATCCTTAAGGTATCAGGGCCGGATGCTCTGGTTGAAATCAGCTGTATGGGTTACTCTACCGTAACTTTCACAGCATCACAGCTTCCATCCAAGATTACCATTGAGGAAGACAAGCTCTTCCTTGAGGATGCGGTGGTCATCGGTTATGGTACTGTCAAGAAAGAAGATATGACAGGATCAGTCGTAGCCATCAAGGCTGAAGAACTCAACAGAGGTGCAGTCGTCAATACACAGGAAATGTTGAAAGGTAAGATCCCGGGCTTGCTCGTGACTCCTGGAGACGGTGGTCCTGGTTCCGGATCAAGAATCCGTATCCGTGGCGGTGCTTCTCTGAACGCATCCAATGATCCGCTCATCGTCATTGACGGTGTTCCTATCGCCTGCGGTGCAGGTTCAGGAATGTCCAACCCGCTCGAGACTTTGAACCCGAACGACATCGAGTCTTTCTCTGTATTGAAGGATGCATCTTCAGCAGCGATCTACGGTTCCCGTGCAACCAACGGTGTCATCATCATCACGACGAAGAAAGGTACAGGCAGCAAGCCTCAGGTTTCCTACAACGGTAGTGTCAGCCTGCAGCAGAACTCCAGAACCCTTCCGGTGATGACTGCAGCAGAGCTCCGCGACTTCTACAATGAATATTATCCGGCAGGAACTCCTGACGGTGACAAGGTTCAGGCTCTCCTCGGTGAGCACAACGTGGATTACAATAAGGAAATCTTCCGTCTGGCCGTATCTACTGACCACAACGTCAGCCTCTACGGAAATGTGAAAGGCAACCGTATGCCTTATCGTGCTTCCATCGGTTACACTCGTCAGGAAGGTACGCTGAGAGGTTCTGATTATGATAGAGGAACCTTCGATCTCAACCTGTCTCCAAATTTCCTTGATGAACATCTGAAACTGGATTTCACCGGAAAAGGTGTCTACACTCACCAGAACTATGTGGATGGTGGTGTCGTCGGCAATGCAGGCTTCTTCAACCCGACCATTGACCCATACTTCAGGAATGAGGACGGTTCCATCGATTATACGACAGCCAACGGTTACTGGAACTACGGTACCGGGCGTGGCGAGGAGTTCATGCCGAATACTCTTGTCGGGGCCAGCCCGCTTTCACAGCTCAATGACAAGATCAGCAACGGCCAGTCCATGCGTTTCATCGGACGTGCAGCCATCGACTATAAGGTTCATGGTCTCGAGGCCCTCAGATTCAATGTCAGCGGTGGTATCGATATGACCAAGTCCAACAACTTCAATAAGGTGAAACCTGGTTCATTCGCTGCATACTGCGATACAGAGGCCAGAGGTCAGGGCCAGTTCCACAAAGGATACAACCTGAACAGATCTTCAGTACTCGAGGCTTACGCTGACTACAACGAGACCTGGGGTAAACACAATCTTGATGTGATGGCTGGTTACTCATGGCATCACAACTACTGGGAGAATCAGAGCATTTCCTATTTCAATGAGACCGGAGAGGTGAAACTCAAACCGGAAGAGGAAATGAGTACCCGTTACCCTGTATGGAGAAATGAGAACTACCTTGTTTCCTTCTACGGACGTATCAACTACTCCATCGATTCCCGTTACATCTTCACGGTTTCTGTCCGTGGTGATGGTTCTTCAAAATTCGCTAAAGCGAACCGTTGGGGTGTATTCCCTTCAGGAGCCTTCGCATGGAACATCAAGAACGAGAGCTTCCTCAAGAACAGCCGCGTGGTTTCTGACTTGAAACTTCGTCTTTCTGCCGGTGTGACCGGTCAGCAGGATGGTATCGGTGACTACGTTCACCTTGCAAGATATGCAATGTCCAATGACCCTTATCATACCTATGACATGGGTGATGCAGGTTACATGCCTTTCCTCACTCCGTCCGCTTATGACCCTACCATCAAGTGGGAGACTACCACAACCTACAACGTCGGTATCGACTTCGGTTTCTGGGACGGTAGATTCACCGGTAACGTGGATGCTTACTTGAGAGATACGAAAGATCTTCTCAACAATGTCCTCACTCCGATGGGTTCCAACTTCGGTAACTCCGTCATGACGAACGTCGGTTCCATCCGCAACAAAGGTATCGAGTTCGCTTTGAACGGTATTCCTGTACAGACTGAGGACTGGAGCCTGCAGATTGGCTTCAACGGTACTTTCCAGGATACCAAGTTCACTAAACTGAACAACACGGATGACGAGAACTACATGATTCAGGTCGGCGGTATCTCCAGAGGTACAGGTAGCAAGCTCAGCGTACACAAGGTGGGATATGCTCCATATACCTTCATGCCTTATCAGCAGCTCTACGATGCAGAAGGACATGCGATCCAGAATGCATTCGTCGATAGAGACAATGATGGTCTGATCACTGAAGCAGACCGCTACATGTCCAAGAGCCCGGCTCCTAAGTTCTTCTATGGCTTGAACCTCAAGCTCTCTTACAAGAACTGGGACTTCGGTTTCAACGGTCACGGTTCAGCAGGCAACTGGGTATTCAATGACTTCGCTTCCGCTCACTCAACCTCTTTCCTTGACATCAACGCAGGTAACCTGCCTAACCAGGCCCTTACCGTCAAGAAGACCGGCTTCCATGCACAGAGCGTCGCTCAGCAGTTCTACTCAGACATGTTCCTGGAGAACGCTTCATTCTTCCGCCTGGACGATATCAACATGGGTTATACCTTCAGCAATATCGGAAGATGGGGTACTGACATCCGTCTCGCTCTCGGTGTACAGAATGTATTCGTGATCACAGGTTACAGCGGAATCGACCCTGAGGTCGTTTCTGTAGAGGGTATCGACAATGCGATGTGGCCACGTCCACGCACTTATTCCCTCCGTCTCAACATTAACTTTTAATCTAGCGCAGTACAATGAAAATTTATAATAGATTCCTTACAATTCTAGCGGCGGCTTCCATTGCAACAGCCTGTGTCCAGGATCTGAACACATTGCCGCTGAACCCGACTGACGCTACTTCAGAGTCAGTCTATGGAAAGGATGAGCAGGCCTACGTCGCCGGTCTTACCAAGATCTACTTCCAGTTCGTTTCCAACGACACTCAGGACCTTCAGGTCGCTGACGGTGGTGCATCCGAGCTGATCCGTGCTTTCTGGTCTACTCAGGAAACTACAACAGATGAGGCCAAATGTGCTTGGGGTGATGCCTGGGTGAAGGACCTCAATCTCAATACCTGGTCAGAAGTTCAGAACGACGCAGTATATGCAGTCTATGTGAGAACTCTCCAGGGTATCGCTTATACCAATGAATATCTCCGCCAGACCTCTTCCGAAAAGCTGGATGAGAGAGGCGTAGATGCTGAACTCAAGGCTCGTATCGAAAGTTATCGTGCTGAGGCCCGCTTCCTCCGTGCCTATATGTACTGGATGGCAATGGATACCTTCGGTGATGTTCCGTTCACTACCGAGGACTCTCCATTCGGCGGTAAATACAACCCTGCACAGAAATCAAGAGCTGAGGTGTTCAACTATGTAGTCGGTGAACTTACTGCATTGGCTGCTGAGGACAGCGCCATGCCGGAGGTCAGATCCAACTATCCGAGAGCAGACAAAGGTTCTTGCCTCGGTCTCCTTGCCCGTCTCTACCTGAACGCTGAGGTGTATACCGGAACAGCGATGTGGATTGAGGCGAAAGAGACTTGCGAGAAGATCTTCAAGCTCGGTTACTCCCTCTGCCCTGAATATGCACATCTTTTCAGAGGTGACAATGACAAGAACATAGATGCCAAGAACGAGATGCTCTGGGCAGTAGGTTACAATGCTGAGAAGACTCAGTCTTACGGTGGTACTACCTATATGCTCTGTGCTTCTGTCGCAGCGACCGATATCACGGACGCTCTCATCCCTAACGGAGTTTCCGGCGGATGGGCTGGTCTGAGAACGACCTATGAGTTCGCACAGAAATATTTCGACGTGAAGAACCCGAACTATTCAGAGGGAACTTATGAGTGTGCTGACAAGAGAGGTATCTTCTACATCAAAGGCCGTCAGGAGTCTATGGAAGATCAGCTCAATACTTTCCTTAACGGATGGTCCTGCCACAAATACAGCAATGTACCTTCAGACAAGACCGCAGCGGAATTCACACCGGATGCCAAGACCAAAGCTCTTTCAGATGTCGACTTTCCGATGATCCGTCTCGGTGAAATTTACCTGATCTACGCAGAGGCTTGCCTGCATACCGGTGCAGAGGCTCAGGGTCTTGAGAAACTGGCTGAACTCGCAGAGAGAGCGGGTGTTGCAGCGCCAGCATCCTATGATGAAGACTTCCTCATTGCAGAGCGTGCTCGTGAACTCATGTGGGAGGGGCATAGAAGAACCGACTTGATCCGTTACAAGAAATTCAATTCTGCCAGCTTCCTTTGGCCTTACAAGGGTGGTTCTTATCAGGGCCAGGGATTCGAGGAATACATGAATGTATTCGCTATCCCTCCTACAGAGCTTGCTGCGAACAAGGAATTGCATCAGAACCCAGGTTATCCTGCAGCTCAGTAAAACCGATAAAACACTAGAATTATGAAATTTACAAAATATGTCATGTTATTGGCAGCCGCTGCAGGTGTCGCTGCAGCCTGTCAGAAACTTGAGATGGTCCAGATCGTGGATCCGTCACAGGTGGTTGCTCCAGTGCTCGAGAACATCGATCCTATCGTTGTCACTCCGGAGACATTGGACAAGACAGTCAACTTCAAATGGTCTGCCGCAGACTATGGAGTGGCTTCCCAGATCGACTATTCCGTCGAAATGGCAGTTGCAGAAGGTGAAAAGATCGAACTCAAGACCGGCCTTCATGCTCTTGAACTCGGACTTCCTTACGAGGTAGTCAATGAAAGACTCCTTTATGGACTCAAACTGGAGGCAAACAAAGAATCAGAAGTGAACTTCTATGTTGCTGCCAAACTTGGAAATATGGAGAAGATCTATTCTGCTCCGGTCCCTGTCACAGTATGTCCTTCAGCAGCCGAGCGTGTCTATCCGATGGTCTATGTCATCGGTGCCTTCAACGGTTGGGCTGACGGTACTACTCAGGAACTCTTCGACTTCGACGGTAAAGATGCCGAGTACTCCGGTATCGTCGGTTTCGGTGGAAAAGCATCTTCTGGTTTCAAGATCAGAGGTTCTGAGACCGGCTGGGACAATGCTCTCGGCAACTGGGGTCTCAACGGTGATGAACCAACTCCTGAGAAAGAATCTGCGAAGATTCCGCTTTACAATGACGGTGGATCCAGCGATATCAAGATCTACGAGAAGGAATTCTACAACTTCACCCTCGTGAAGGCAACTCCTGAATTGAAAGTCAACTTCTCCTTCAACTCTGTCGGTGTCATCGGTGACGCTGTCGGTGGATGGGATACGGACATTGATATGAAGTTCTCTACGACTAAACAGATCTTCTGGGTGGATGCTACCCTTGCAGACGGTTCTATCAAGTTCCGTGCAGATGACGCCTGGACACTTAACTGGGGTTTTGAGGCAGCAAATGAAGAGCCTGTGAAGAGCGGCGTTCTTGCTGGTGGTCAGAACATCAAGGTTCCTGCCGGTAACTACCGTGTATACCTTGACATGAGAAATCCTGCAGAGTTGAGCTTCAGCCTCAGTGCTGCTGACTATGGCGCTGCTGATCCTGATCCGGCACCGGCACCTGATCCAGAACCTGAGGTTCCGGAATATGCAGATGCTTGGGGTATTGTCGGTCTCGTCAGCTGGGATGCCGGCCAGGATATCGTCATGACTGATGTCAATGGTATCTGGAGAGCGGACGCTGTCGAGTTCCCTGAAGGCAAAGACTTCAAGATCAGATGGAAACAGGCTTGGGACCAGAACTACGGTGCGGAGACTGCAGAGCCTGTCAAGATCGGTGTTGAAATCAAGTTGAAAGCCAGTGGTGAGAACATGAAGCTTGAGGCTGCTGGTACTTACGACGTGATCTTCGATCCTGCAAAGGAAACCATCAAATTCGTCGCTGCTGGCACAGAGCCTAAACCAGAAGCTTCTGAGTGGGGTATCGTCGGAACCATCAACGGATGGGGAGCAACTCCGGACAAGGCCTTGTACAAGAGCGGTGAGTATTTCGTCCACAGCGGACTGGTGCTCACGGAAACCGATGAGGTGAAGTTCCGTAAGAACAACGCATGGGGCGGTGATGTGACCGCAGATCCTGCAGTATGTCTTCCGAATACGACTATCGTACTCGCTGGCGGATCCGGCAACATGAAGTTCCCTGCTGGAACTTATGATGTCTATATCAATGCAGATTGCTCACAGTGCTGGTTCATGACTGACGGCAAGACTCCTGCTGATGCACAAGGTCCAGTAGAACCGCAGCCGAAACCGGAACCTGCAGCGGAAGCCTGGGGACTCGTCGGTGACCCGACAGGCTGGGCTGACGGCAAAGATATCGCGATGACTGAGAAAGACGGTATCTGGACATTGGCAGAAATCGAACTGACTGCTACACAGGGCTTCAAGTTCAGATCCAACGGATCCTGGGATGTACAGCTCGGCGGTAAGGATGAGACTCCGATCGAGTCCGGTGTCGAGACTGCTCTTGATCCTTCCGGTGGAAGCAAGAACCTCAAGGTCAAAGTGGCCGGTAAATACGAAATCGTATTGAATCCGAAAGCACAGACCGTAAAAGTGACATTGAAATAATGCCATAGGCATAGCAGGCCTGACCGCCTGCTATGCCACCATTTTATAACATTAAATCAGAAACTAACAATCATAGAACCATGAAACGTAGCTTGCTCGTCCTCTTTTCTCTGATCTTGATGCTGACGGCATCCTGTCAGAAAGAGATCACTCCAGAAGATAAAGGAATATTCAAGGTCACTCCGACCGAGTTATCCTTCTCGGCTAAGAAAGGCCATCAGGATATCTCGGTGAAGACTTCTTCCAAACCATGGAAGATCGTCATGTCCGATAATTCCGAATGGGTAAAACCGGAAAGAATGTCCGGAAGATTCTCTTCCACACTTTCCATTTACGTCGACAAGAACTCGACCGGTGCAGATCGTACGGCGAGCTTCGCTGTAGAATCTGAAGGCTTCGACCCGATCACCGTGATTGTGAAGCAGGGAGCGACGAATGTCAATCCTAACCCTCATCCTGTGGAAGATGTCTTCCCGGACAAGGCTTCCGGCATTACCGTGGAGCCGAAGAAACCGGATGCAGATGGCCCTTGTACCATTCATTTCCGTCCTACGGCAGAGTCACCACTTTACAAATCCAAGGATGAAATCTACGTCCATATCGGTCTGTATGCCGATGAGGTCTGGCAGTTCGTACCTGCGGATTGGGATGAGAACATCGAGAAATGTCACATGACTAAAGTTGAGGAGAACCATTGGACCTTGGAACTCGGTCCGACGATCCGCGAGTATTTCGGTTCAGGGGAGACTCCAGTCGTGAAGATCGCTATGGTCATCCGAAACGATCAGGGGGTGAAAGGCTACGATTATGACCAGTACAACTCCTGCATCGACAATAAGTACACTTATGTGCCGTTCATGCCGGATGATGTCGTCTTCGAGAAGATGCCTGCTGGCGTGAAGACCGGTATCAACTACAATGCTGACAAATCCGTGACCTTCGTGCTTTATGACAAGGCTAAGGACGGTAAGGTCTTTGACTACTGCTACCTCATCGGTGAGTTCAGCAAGTGGGAGCGCCAGTCCAAATATATGATGAAGAGAGATGCCTCAGCGAACTGCTGGTGGTACACCATGCCGGCTTCAGAGATCGAACCGGGCAAGGAATATCTCTTCCAGTACCATGTCGGTGATGCGAAGCAGCACTTCCGTCTCACGGATCCTTATACCGAGGTGGTCTACGACCCATGGAATGACCAGTGGATCTCCAATTCCACTTATCCGGACATGACTCCATATCCGGAAGGTACGAGAGACATCGTCGCTGCTTTCCAGGTTGACCGCCCGCAGTACAGCTGGAAGAACGGTGATTATGAAATCGAGGACTGCAATGACCTCGTCATCTACGAGATGCTTCTTCGTGACTTCACCTCTACCAAGGATCTGAACGGTGCTCTGGGTAAACTTGACTATATCGACAAGCTTGGAGTCAATGCCATCGAGCTCATGCCTATCCAGGAATTCGACGGCAATGACAGCTGGGGCTACAACCCGAACCATTACTGCGCGCTTGACAAGGCTTACGGTACTCGTGACATGTACAAGAAATTCATCGATGAATGTCATGGCAGAGGTATCGCCGTCATCGTCGACGTCGTATACAACCATGCGACCGGTCTCCATCCTATGGCCAGGATCTACTGGGGCAATAACGAGACTTTGCCGAACAATCCATGGTTCAATGTCACGGCTCCGCACCAGTTCAGCGTATTCCAGGACTGGAATCACACCGAGCCGATGACCAAGGAGCACATCAAGAGAACACTCGAGTACATGATCAAGGAATACAAGGTAGACGGTTTCCGTTTCGACCTGTCCAAAGGCTTCACTCAGAACAGCGGTACCGAGGGAGTATACGATGCTCAGCGTGTCGGTATCCTCAAGGAGTACAATTCCTTCATCAAGAGTGTCGATCCTAACGCAGTCGTCATCCTCGAACATTTCGTGGATGCCGAGAACGTGGAACTCAGCAAGGACGGCATCAAGATGTGGAGAAACTGCAACAACATGTTCAAGAGTCTGGGTAAAGGCAACAACGAGGATCTCAGCTATCTGATGACTAAACCGGGCGAAGCCTTCGGTTCTGCAGTCGGATTCATGGAGAGCCACGATGAAGAGCGTGTCGCTTACGAGCAGAAAGTTGCTTTCGGCGGTGCTTCAGCCAGCGTGGACTGGGGTATCTGTGGAACAATGACCAGCTGGAGCGACGGTGGCAAGGTAAAGGATATCAAGCTTACTCTGGACGGCAATCTCTATGCTGTCAAGCAGCTGGCACTCACAGCCAAGGATCAGTTCAAGATCAGAGGCAACAACGAGTGGAACGATGCCTACAACTGTGGAGCGCACAAGAAGGATGGTGAGATCATTCCGTTCAACAATCCTTATAAGCTTGCTAACGGCAATGGTTCCAAGAATATGGCCGTAGAGAAAGACGGAAAATATGATATCTATTTCCACCCGGAAAGCAGACAGATCTGGATCATGAATAATGGTCAGAAACCGGTCGTCAAAGACGGTGACAATAAAGCACTGGCCAAGATGATGCGTCGTGGCGGCTTGAACGCAGCCTTCTTCCTGACCGTACCGGGTCCGAAGATGATCTGGCAGTTCGGTGAGTTCGGTTATGACGTCTCCATCGAGGAAGGCGGCCGTACAAGCAGCAAACCGCTCCATTGGGAATATCTGGAGGTACCGGAACGCAAGGCACTTCATGACACTTATGCCGGTCTTCTGAAATTCCGTACCGAGAATCCGGAATTCTTCGATATGGGTGCTAATTTCCAGTGGTATGTCGGCAGAAACCAGTTCCCTGGCAAATACATCTTCTGCGAGGCATCCGGAAAACGTTTTGCAGTTGTCGGCAACTTCGCCGGAGAACCGAAGACGATCAGCGTGGATCTTCCGGCTGGTGGAAAATGGTACAACTGGTTCAACAGAAACGAAACCTTCGACGGAGCTCATCAGTTGATTCAGCTCCAGGACGGTGATTTCAAACTTCTTGTCAATTTTTAGGATCCTGTAGAATATGAGAATCAATACCATTCTGATGGCATCACTTTTAACTCTCGGCATCGCTTCCTGCAAGGGGAGCGATGCTGATG